>MHPU01000034.1:0-28416 GCA_001820485.1 Candidatus Staskawiczbacteria bacterium RIFOXYD1_FULL_32_13 | reverse complement strand
ACCTCCTGCTGAACAACCACCAGCAGAAGAACCTCCTGCTGAACAACCACCAGCAGAAGAACCTCCTGCTGAAACACCACCAACAAGCTGAAACTCCTCCAGCTGATAATTCGCCAGTAGGTGATGGAGACGACACCCAGCTACTAGTGCAATAGCTTTGATTGTTGACATAATTCACTAAAAAGAATATAATTTAGGTGAGTATATTCACCTAAAAATATAAATTTATGCAAATAAAAAGAGTAATCCACGATGCAGTTAAAAAAAGCTTGTTCAAAGGTAAGGTAGTTATTATTTATGGAGCGAGGCAGGTTGGTAAAACAACGTTGGTAAAAGAAATATTGAAAGATTATCCTAAAAATTCCGAATATTTTAATTGTGATGAAATTGATATACGACAAGCAATAACCGATAAGACATCAACAGAACTGAAAGTATTTTTTGCTGGTAAAAAATTGGTGATTTTAGACGAGGCGCAAAGAGTAAAAAACATTGGATTAACTCTTAAAATTATTGTGGATAATTTTCCCGATATTCAAATTATTGCTACAGGGTCTTCATCTTTTGATTTGTCAAATGAAATTTCGGAACCTCTAACTGGTAGAAAGTTTGAGTTTTACCTTCAACCATTTTCTTTACAAGAACTCAAAAGTATTTATTCTGAACTTGAATTTAAAAGACTTTTAGAGAGGAGAATAATTTACGGAATGTATCCTGATGTTGTCTTAAAAGAAGAAGATGCCGAGATAAATTTAAAAACATTAGTTTTAAGTTACACTTATAAAGATATACTTCAATATCAAAATATTAAAAGTCCGGAAGTTTTAGAAAAGCTTTTGCAGGCGTTAGCTTTGCAGGTTGGAAATGAAGTGTCTTATAATGAATTAGCTGTTTTGGTTGGTATAGACAAAAATACAGTTTCAAATTACATTCAAATATTAGAAAAAGCCTTTATTATTTTTAGGCTTTCTCCATTTAGTCGTAATTTGAGAAATGAATTAAAAAAACTAAGAAAAATTTATTTTTATGACCTTGGTCTAAGGAACGCAATAATTAATAATTTCAATCCACTTTCTTTACGTCAGGATGTTGGTGCACTTTGGGAAAATTTTATGATAAGCGAAAGAGTAAAACGAAATAATAATCTTGGTATTTTTGCAAATATTTTTTTTTGGCGGGTAACAAGTGGCAAAGAAATTGATTACATTGAAGATTCTGGTGGAGTTTTGTCTGGATATGAATTCAAGTGGCAAAAAGATAGTTTTTCTGTGCCAAAAGAGTTTTTATCAGCTTACCCAAAAAGCTCTATTAAGCTAATAAATAATAAAAATTATTTAGATTTTTTATTGTAAAAATTAATTAAATCGATATTATGAAAATACACAACAAACTTTTAATTCTCACTTTCGCTGTGCTTGTATTCAGCACTTTTGGGTTTTCAAATAATTTTGCTTTGGCCACCTCCTCCGGTCCCAATGCTCCTGGTACGGTTACCACTTCAAATACTTCAGGTGGAACTTTTGATTGGAATGCTAATGCAAGTAATGTTAATAGTATCAAGATTGAAGATGGCACTTCTGTTTATGCTTATGTAGGACTAACTTTTTTTGGTGGTGATGAATGTTTATCTTGGGATACTTTAATATTAACAGACAATGGAACTAAGGAGATAAGTGATATTAATCAAGGAGATTTAGTTTATAGTTATAATATTACATCACAGAATATTGAATTAAAAGAAGTTATAGGTGTTTTTAATAGATCAATTTCTTTTTATGGCAACAAATACTATCACATTTATTTTGAAGGAGGAGATATTAAAGCTACATACAATCATTTATTCTATGTTGGAAAAGATTTAAAAATGGCAAGAGATCTAGTTGTCGGGGATATTCTTTTTGATATAAATGGCAAAGAAAAAGTAATAAGCAATATTATAATAGAAGAAAATTATACCGACAATGTTTGGGATATAACCGTAGAAAATAACCATAATTTTTTTGCAAATGGAGTTTTGGTGCACAATGTTGGCTCTGCCTATGATAAATATGTAAAAATAATAAAGAGCGATGGTAGTTTAGGATTAACAGACAAAGCAGATGGAACAGCGTGGGGTAGTTCTTTAGCATATACTCCTCCATCAGCAGGTTACTACGGGGGCGATTCTGATTTGTGGGGTGAAACATGGACTGCGAGTGATATTAATGACAGCGATTTTGGAATTGCGATAGCTGTCTATGGTGGTGGGCACCCTACTGATAATTATATAACTTATTATATTAAAGCAGCTAATTTTGGTTTTAATATACCAACAGAAGCAACTATAAATGGAATAAAAGTAGAAGTTAAAAAAAAATATCTTGAAGCTTGTGGTAGTGGTTTATCATGTGCAGGAATTGATTATATTAGTATTACGGTTTATTATACTGAAGCTTCTAATACTGCTCCGACGATTGGGACGGGGCATTCTGATGGGGGGAGTTCCACGGCTACGCCAACAACTGCTGGAAATAATGTGTCGTTTACGGCTACGGCGACTGATGGCGAGAGTGATAATTATTATTTAGCTATTTGTAAAACAAATGCGATTACAGCCAATAATAATGGAGTCCCAACTTGTACAGGGGGTAATTGGTGTATTTCCAGTTCCACAGCTTCAGCAAGTCAAGCAAATTGTAACTATACTACTGCAGGTAAAGATGCAGGTAGTAAGTCGTGGTATGCTTTTGTTTGTGATTACAATGCAAGCTCTGCTTGTTCGTCAATGTCGCAAGGTTCGGGCAACAATGGCTCGCCATTTGTGGTAAGAAAACCTTCGGTATTTAAAATAACAGGTGCTTCACTTTTTAAATTTATTGGAGGTTTATTAAGATTGAGGATAAAATAATTTTAAATTTTAAATTAAGTTATGAGTTTGCGTTTTAAGGTTTTATTTTTAGTAATAATTGCTATATTCCTGCTGGTGGCAGGAAATTTTGTATTAGCTTCTACAACAGATGGAACTGTAAGTGGTGTTGCTTGGTCTGAAAATATTGGTTGGATAAATTTTGGGACATCAACTGGAAATATTCATGTTACAGATACAGTTTTAACTGGCACAGCTTGGAATAAATATTTTGGTTGGATAAAATTAAATCCTACAAATGGTGGAGTAGTAAATAATGCAGAAGGAACTTTATCGGGAACTGCTTGGGGGAGTAATATTGGTTGGATTAATTTTTCTGGAGTTGTAATTAATTCTTCAGGTCTTTTTACTGGTACTGCAACTGGAGCAAATACTGGTGATATAAATTTTTCTTGTACAAATTGTAATGTTACAACTGATTGGCGACCAGCTAGCCTGAGAACTTCTTGTGGTGATGGATCTTGTAATGGCTTGGAAACTTGCAGTACTTGCCTTGCAGACTGTGGAAGTTGTAGTGTTGGGGGTGGCCAATATTGTGGAGACGGGAGCTGTAATAATGGTGAAACGTGCAGTATATGTGCAACTGACTGTGGATCTTGTCTTTCGGTTTGTGGCGATAGTACTTGTAATGGCTCAGAAACTTGCAGTACTTGCGAAACTGATTGTGGTGCCTGTCTTGCTGTGTGCGGGAATGGAGTTTGCAATGCAGGAGAAAATTGTACTTTATGTGAAACTGATTGTGGCGCTTGTTCAATAACTTGCGGAGATGGTTTATGCAATGGAACAGAGACTTGCAGTACTTGCGAAACTGATTGTGGTGTCTGTATTGCACCACCTTCTTGTGGAGACGGGAGCTGTAATAATGGTGAAACTTGTAGTACGTGTGAAAATGATTGTGGCGCTTGTTTAATAACTTGCGGAGATGGTTTATGCAATGGAACAGAGACTTGCAGTACTTGTGCGTTAGACTGTGGATCATGTCTTCCTGTGTGCGGGGATTTTGTTTGTAATGGATTAGAAACCTGTAGAAATTGTCCTTTAGACTGTGCCACTTGCCCGCCAGTTTGTGGCGATAGTACTTGTAATGACTCAGAATCTTGCAGTACTTGCGAAACTGATTGTGGAATATGTTTAAGTAATCCAATTGTTTCTCCTATTGGTGGTATTGACATAAAACATAATGAATGTAATGCAGAAAATCAGTGTATGCCTGTGGCTGGTATTGGTCTTGATGCTTGTAAAGTAGATATAGATTGTCAAACAAAAAATCCTGTAATTGAAGTAATAAATCCTATAATAAAAGAAGTTACAGAAATAACTGAAAAACAAGTTGAAAATATTAAAGTTATTACCAAAGAGATTACAAAAAATATAAATACTCCACAAGGATCTGCAATTACTAAAACTATTTCTACTGCTGGAGTTGTTATTACAACAGCTGTAGTTGCAACCAATATTGTTGCTTCATCATTTTCTTTTGTAGATATTGTTTCTCTTTTTGCTAGATTATTTGGACTTATATTTACACTTTTTGGAATAAAAAAGAGGATTTTGCCTTGGGGCACAGTTTATGATTCTGTTACTAAACAACCATTGGATCCTGTTCGTGTTACTTTAAAAAATTTAGATGGTAAGGATATTGTTTCTGCAATAACTGATTTAGATGGAAGATATGGATTTTTAGTTGATAAAGGTTTTTATGTTATTAGGGTTGATAAAACAAATTATGTTTTTCCATCTAAAAATTTATTAGGTAAAACACAGGATGAAGTTTACAGAGATCTTTATTTTGGAGAGGTAATAGAAGTTAAAAAATCAGGAGATGCAATTGTAAAAAATATTCCTTTAGATCCAATAGATTTTAATTTCAATGAATTTACTAAAAAAAATCAGAAGCTAAACAGGTTTTACTCAAAGTGGGATGTTATAATTAGGAGAGTTTCAGATGCTTTTTTTGTGGTTGGATTTGTTGTTGCTATAATTGCATATTTTTCTGCTCCATATCCATATAATACTGTAATTATTGGTTTATATGTATTTTTATCTGTGTTAGTTCTTCTTGGGCTCAAACCAAAAGCATCTGGTTGTATTGTTGATAAAATAACTGGAGATGTTTTACCTTTTTCAATAATTAGAGTAATTATTTCACCATATAATGTAGAATTTAGTCATAAAGTTGCAGATGCTCGGGGAAGATATTTTTGCTTAGCTCCAAAAGGTGAATATTATGTAAAAGTAGAAAAAAAGAATCAAGATGGTTCATATTCATTAGTTTATACTTCACCAATTAAAAACGGTGCAAAACAAGGTATAGTGCGCGAAAAATTCAAAGTATAGATTATTTAATTAGCCTGGTATTGATATCGGGCTATTTTTTATGTATAATAATAGACTAAAAATATGAATAATAAAGAAAAACAAGATTTTATAAAAATTAGGGGAGCAAGAGTGCATAACCTAAAAAATATTGATTTGGATATTCCTAAAAATAAATTGGTTGTAATTACTGGTTTGTCTGGCTCTGGTAAGAGCTCTTTGGCTTTTGATACACTTTATGCAGAAGGTCAAAGAAGATATGTAGAAAGTTTGTCAGCTTATGCAAGACAATTTTTAGGTGTAATGGATAAACCAGATGTAGATAAAATTGAAGGAATTAGTCCTGCAATTTCTATTGACCAAAGAAAATCAATTCATAACCCAAGGTCAACTGTTGGAACAATTACAGAAATTTATGATTATTTGCGTTTGCTTTACGCGAGAATCGGAAAACCACATTGTCCAAATTGTGGAAAATTAATTTCGCGTCAAACTATAGATCAAATTACACAGCAGGTAATGAAAATAAAATTAAAGTCAGAAATAACAATTTTAGGTCCTGTTATTCGCGGTAAAAAAGGAGAACACAGAGCTACATTAGAGGAAATACAAAGATCGGGTTTTATTAGAGTTAGAGTTAATGGTGATATTTATCCAATTGAAGAGTATTTGTCAAAAGATTTAGATAAGAATAAAAAATATGATATTGAAGCAGTTGTTGATAGATTAGTGCTTGATAAAAATTTAGAAAGATCTAGACTTGTTGATTCTTTAGAAACAGCATTAAGGTTAGGTAAAGGAATTGTAATTGTAAGTGTGAATATTAAGGAAGCCCTTCGACATGGCTCAGGGCAAAATGTTCTGAAAAAACAAAACTATTCTGATTTTATTTTCTCAGAACATTTTGCTTGTGAGAATTGTGAAATTTCTTTGCCGGAGCTAGAGCCAAGGTTGTTTTCATTTAACAATCCTTATGGAGCTTGCGTTGAGTGTACTGGCCTTGGGGAAAAATTAGAAGTAGACCCAGAGTTTATAATTCCTAATAAAAATTTAACTTTATCTGAAGGTGCTATTTGGCCATGGTCGCGAGCAAGTCATAAAGTTGGTAGGCAGGGGTATTATTATTCTTTGCTTTTAAGTTTATCAATGAAGCACAATTTTTCTTTTGATGAACCAGTAAAAAATTTATCAAAAAATGTTATTGATGTTATTTTGTATGGAGATAAAGATTATGAAGGTGTAATAAATAATTTGCAAAGAAGATATCACGAAACAGATTCAGATTGGACAAGGCAAGAGATTGAGCAATATATGATTATAAAAAAATGTCCAAAATGTAATGGTAAAAGATTAAAGCCAGAGGTTTTGGGTGTTAAAATTAATGAAAAATCAATTGATCAAATTTCTGAATCTTCAATTGAAAAAGTAAAAGATTTTTTTGATAATTTAGACAAAAAATTGAGCTCTGGAGATCTAAAAATTGCAAATTCAATTGTAAAAGAAATTTTAGATAGAACGCAATTTTTAATTGATGTTGGCTTAAATTATTTAACTTTAGCAAGAAAAGCAGGTACTTTGTCTGGTGGAGAAGAGCAAAGAATAAGATTGGCCACACAAATTGGTTCAAAATTGTCTGGCGTGCTATATATTTTAGACGAACCTTCTATAGGTTTGCATGCCAGAGATCAAAATAGATTAATTGAAACTTTAAAGCAATTAAGAGATTTGGGGAATACTGTTGTGGTAGTAGAGCATGATTCACAAACTATGATGTCAGCTGATTGGCTAATTGAAATTGGACCAGGAGCTGGAAAGCACGGAGGAAAAGTTGTGTTTGAAGGCACTGCAAAAGATTTATTAAAATCTCACACTTTAACTGGAGATTATTTGTCAGGTAGAAAAAAAGTTAGTGATGATTTAATAATTACAAAACAAAATAAAAATTTAGAAAAAGAAGATAAATTTTTAACAATTGTCGGAGCTAAAGAAAATAATTTAAAAAATATTGATGCTAAAATTCCTTTAGGTAAATTTGTTTGCATTACTGGAGTCTCGGGCTCTGGAAAATCAACATTAGTTTCAGATATTTTAGCAAGAGCATTACTTAAAGAATTTTATAGGGCAAAAGATGAGCCGGGAGAGCATAAAGAAATTTTGGGAAAAGAAAATATTAACAAAATTGTTTTAATTGATCAATCTCCAATTGGCAGAACTCCAAGATCAAATCCGGCTACATATACCGGAGCATTTTCTTTTATCAGAGATATTTTTACTAAAACCAAAGAAGCAAAAATAAGAGGATATGGCCCAGGTAGATTTAGTTTTAATGTAAAAGGTGGAAGATGCGAAGCATGTGAAGGTCAAGGTCAAAAGAAAGTTGAGATGTATTTTTTACCAGATATATATGTGGAATGTGAAGAATGTAGGGGCAGAAGATATAATAAAGAAGTTTTGGAAATTGATTATAAAGGAAAAAATATTTCCGATATTTTAGACATGACAATTGAAGAAGCTTTAGAGTTTTTCAAAAATATTCCAGGAATTTATGAAAAAATGAAAACTTTAAAAGAAGTGGGCCTTTCATATATACAACTTGGTCAAGCTGCAGTTTCATTATCTGGAGGTGAAGCTCAAAGAGTTAAACTTTCCACAGAACTTTCAAGAAGAGATACTGGTAAAACTTTATATATACTAGACGAGCCAACAACTGGTTTGCATTTTGAAGATATAAAAAAATTAGTAGCTGTTTTAAGAAATTTAGTCAATAAAAAAAATACAGTTTTAACAATTGAACATAATATAGATTTTATATCTTGTGCTGATTATTTAATTGATATGGGGCCAGAAGGTGGAGAAGCTGGAGGGCAAATTGTAGCAGAAGGTAGTCCTAAAGAAATTATAAAAAATAAAAAATCTCATACAGGTAAATATCTAAAAAATATTTAAAAAAAAGAATTGATATTTTACATATAATAGTATAATCTAAACTTAGTACATTTAATTGAGAAAGGACAGATCATGATTACTTCTGATAGGAGCAAAATCCTCAAAGACTGGTGTGAGCTAGTAGGAAAGTTTTTTGAGGTGCGGATATATGGAAATATCGCAAAAGTCAATTTTATTCTAGAGAATATGGAAGATTTTATTCTTGGGAACAAGGAAAATTTTGCAAAAGAAACATTCTTGAGGGCAGAAAGGGCGATTGAAGAAGTTTTCTTTTTTTTGAATATGGATGAAACAAAGAAAAGAGGAAGAGCTGTGTGCAGTTTTCAAGTTGCACTTAGTTGTATTTACAGGCGCAAATTTTTTTCTCAACTTTTAGATTGAAAGTGGGGTGGCAAGATGACAAGAAGTATGACAAGAAAAACTAGGAAATTTCGAGGGGGTGAACATCCCGGGGTTAATGCACGAGCATTGATTCGTTGGGTTATTTGTTTGGTTTGTGCAGAAGCTATTTTTTGGGCTACTTGTAATCTGCACAAGCTTTTTTAGAAGGCAAGTCTTCTTTTGTCTTTGGCGTTGTTCTTTGCGGGGATTTCATTTGCCCCGCTTTTTTTATTATGAAACATGTTATACAACGCAATAATAATGATACTTTTTTATTATGCCATAGCATTTTTATGAAGTATTTGGTAAAATAAGGGATATAGTTAGTTAGAAAATCTATGAGAAACAAAAATAATTATTTTAGAAAATCAAATTCTGAAATTGCAATAGGAATTTTGAGTGTTTTAATTTTAGCTAGCTTAATGACAATTGCTATCACTTCGCCATATTTTATAGTAAATTTGTTAAAGGAATTTAAAGGGTTAAGAAAATATCCCAAGAAAAAAGTTTATGATACTTTTTATAGATTAAGGGAACAAGGATTAATTAAATTCGAAAATAGTGGTGGACAAATTTTTATTTCACTTACAGAAAAAGGGAAGAGAAAGGTGGGTTGGATGCAAATTAATGATTTAAAAATTGAAAAGTCAAAAAAGTGGGACAAAAAATGGCGAATGGTAATGTTTGACATAGCTCAAATGAAAAGGCAGTATAGAGAGGCTTTACGCGGAAAATTGAAACAACTTGGTTTTTATTTATTCCAAAAAAGTATTTGGGTTATTCCATACGAATGTAAAAAACAAATTAATATGCTTAAAAAGTTTTTTGGATTAAAAGACTCTGAAATCCGATTGATAACAATTGATGATATTGGTGAAGATAGAGAATTGAGAAATTTTTTTAAATTATAATTTTTAATTTTTGTACCATGATTTTAAATAAATTAGTACTTGCTAATTATGCTATGGCATTTTTATAGAGTATTAATGAAAATGGGAAAAGAAAATAAAAAAAGAACCGTCGAGACCGAAGTCCGGCGGGTTTGGTTTTGTCACTGTCAGTGAGTTTTTTTTGCTCATAAATGTGTAGCTTGTGGCATTGAGGATTGTTAGGAATACCCACAATGTCCATGTCGCAGTGTTCGGGCGAGACAGCCCTTGAATCATTTGCTTATTGTAAAGAGCAAAAGCTACGATGTGCGTTACTCCAGCAATAATACTTAGGGACAAAACGAGAAACATTTCTATTCTCCTGTAGCAGTTTTTTGTGAATTTGCAAAGAAGTAGCTAAAAATATTTTTGCATATTTTCTGATAAAAGTCAAGGTTGACATGTGAATAGCAATAGATTAAATTATAAATACTAATAAAATAATATAATTAATAACTTAAAAAAATGAATATAAGACCTTTATCAGATCATATTTTAATTGAGGCAGTAAAAGAAGAAGAAAAAACTAAGTCAGGTATTTTTCTGCCTGAAACAGCTAGTAAAGAAAAATCAGAAACTGGAAAAGTTATAGCCATAGGCCCTGGTAGGAAAACAGATGATGGAAAAATTGTTCCTTTGTCGGTAAAGCCGGGTGATAAAGTTTTGTTTTCAAAATATGGACCTAGCGAAATTAAGATTGAAGATAAGGAATATTTAATCGCAGTAGAATCAGATATTTTAGCAATAATTGAGTAATTTAAGCTCACTAATCAAAATTTTAATAAGCTTAAAAATTAATTTTAAAAGTTCAACAAATAAACTTTTTTTCCGGTTGAGCCACTGCCGTGTGCTCAACTTGCGACTGTGGTCGCAACTTCCAAAAAAGTTCATTTGCTTCGCTTTTTTAAATAAAATTATTTTTTTCGCTTTTATATTTATATGGCAAAACAAATAAAATATAGTGAAGATGCAAGAAAAGCATTAAAAATTGGTTTAGATAAAGTGGCTAATGCAGTTAAAGTAACTTTGGGGCCAAAAGGTAGAAATGTTGTTTTGGGTTCTGGTTTTGGAAGTCCTACAATTACTAATGATGGAGTAAGTATTGCCAAAGAAATTGAGCTTGAAGATACAGTTGAAAATATTGGAGCTGAAATTATAAAAGAAGTAGCTTCAAAAACTAATGATGTAGCTGGAGATGGAACAACTTCAGCTGTTTTGCTTTGTCAGGCAATTGCAACAGAAGGGTTAAAAAATGTAGCTGCTGGAGCTAATCCTTTGGCCTTGAGACGTGGAATTGTTTTAGCAAAAGATGCTATTATTTCATCTTTGAAAACAAAAGCAAAACAAATTTCAACAAAAGAAGAAAAAGCTCAAGTAGCAAAGATTTCTGCACAAGACGAAGAGATGGGTAATTTGATTGCTGAAGTTATGGATGAAGTTGGAAAAGATGGGGTAATTACAGTTGAAGAATCAAAAACCTTTGGGCTTTCAAAAGAAATTGTAAAAGGTTTACAATTTGATAGAGGTTATATTTCACATTATATGGTTTCGGATTCAGAAAAAATGCAAGCAATTTTTGAAGATCCATATATTTTGCTTACCGATAAAAAAATTGGCTCTTTGCAAGAAATTTTACCAATTTTAGAAAAGATTATAAAACTTGGTAAAAAAGAATTGGTAATTATTGCAGATGATGTGGATGGTGATGCTTTAGCAACTTTAATTTTAAATAGACTAAGAGGAATATTTTCTGCTTTAGCAGTTAAAGCTCCTGGATTTGGTGATAGAAAAAATGAAATGCTTGAAGATATAGCTTACATTACAGGGGGACAAGTTGTTTCAGAAGAAAAAGGTATGAAATTGGAAAATGTAGAAATTGAGATGTTAGGGCAAGCAAGAAGAATAATTTCTACAAAAGAAAATACAACTATTGTTGAAGGGAAAGGAGATAAAAAAGAAATTGATAATAGGATTTTGCAAATTAAAACACAAATGGAAACTGCAGAATCAAGTTTTGATAAAGAAAAATTTCAAGAAAGATTAGCAAAATTATCTGGGGGAGTAGGAGTTATAAAAGTGGGTGCTGCTACAGAAGTAGAGCAAAAAGCCAAACAACACAAATTAGAAGATGCTTTAAATGCAACTAAAGCAGCTGTGGAGGAAGGAATTGTTCCTGGTGGTGGAGTGGCATTGCTTAGAGCTTCGTTAGTTTTAGAAAATCTAAAATTAGAAGGGGATGAGCAAACAGGAGCAAATATTTTAAAGCGTGCAGTAGAAGAACCAATAAGACAAATTGCTCAAAATGCAGGAGTTGATGGTGCAGTTGTTGTGCAGAAAATTAAAGAGGGAAATGATGATTTTGGTTTTGATGCAAATACAGGAGAATATGTAAAGAGTATGATAGAAGCTGGAATTGTAGATCCAGTCAAAGTTACTAGAACTGCTTTAGAAAACGCGGTATCTGCAGCTAGTATGCTACTTACTACAGAAGCTATTGTAGCTGATTTACCAAAAAAAGAAGATAGTCATAATCACGGTATGCCAAATCCAATGATGGACGGCGGATATTAATTAAGGTTCGTCGCAATGCGTTGCGACGTAAGTGTCGTCCCGCGATTGCGGTCGGGACTCCCTTAAAAAACTTGCTTGTTTTAAGGCAAGTTTTTTGTTAGAATAAAGTAAATAATTAAATTTTAAAAAATATGGATTGTCCAAATAAACATGGGGAATTAAAAAAAATACATTTTTATAATGTAGAAGTTGATTATTGCGAGGAATGTTTGGGAATTTGGTTTGATAAAGATGAATTGCGCCTAGCTAAAGATGATAAAGACAAACAATTAAATTGGCTTGATTTTGATATTTGGAGAGATAAAGGTAAATTTGAATTTTCTCATAGTAAAAAGCAATGTCCAGTTTGCCGTATTATGTTTGTGGAAACAAAATATGATGATTCAAAAGTTAAAATTGATTTTTGTAAAAATTGTCAGGGGATTTGGCTAGATAGGGGAGAATTTAAGCAAATTATAAATTATTTGAAAAGAAAATCAGATTACGAAATTTTGCACAAATATGCAAAAAATATAGTTTTAGAAGGTTGGGAAATATTTTCGGGGCCTGAAAAATTTAGAGATGAATTAGAAGATTTTTTTATGTTACTTAAATTATTTAATCATAAATTTGTTGTGCAACATCCATTGCTTAATGCCTGGATTGAAGCCCAACAAAAATGATTGAATTTCAAAAATATGTTTGGTTTTATATTTTGGGGAATTATTATTGTGGTAGTTTTTTGGCTAGTTGCTAGTTATAATGGTTTGGTAAAATTAAGAATGCGGGCCAAAGAAGCGTGGTCTGATATTGATATTCAATTAAAAAGAAGATACGATTTAATTCCAAATTTAATTGAAACGGTAAAAGGCTATGCAAGTCATGAAAGCAGTGTGTTCCAAAAAGTTACAGAAGCCAGAGTAAAAGCAATAGCCACTCAAGGAATGGCACAGAAAGCGCAAGCAGAAAATCAATTAACAGATGCTTTAAAAAGTTTGTTTGCTGTTTCGGAAAGCTATCCGGACTTGAAAGCTTCAACTAATTTTTTACAATTGCAAACAGAACTAACTGATACAGAAGACAAAATTCAAGCTTCACGCAGATTTTATAATGTCAATGTACGTGACCTAAATATCCAAATTCAAGTTTTCCCAACCAATTTAATTGCCAAACAATTGGGATTTTCAGAAATGGAATTATTCGAAGTATCCGACTCCAAAGAGCGCGAAAATGTAAATGTTAAATTTTAATTTTTGTTGTTGTCATTGCGAGGAGCCCAGAGGCGATGAAGCAATCCAGAGTGGGTGAAATAATTCTAGATTGCCACGCTCGCTTTGCTCGCTCGCAATGACGAAGTAATATATGGCAACATTATATACTCATGCAGATTCAAATACGAGAAAAACTTGGGCTTTGCTCACGGGGTTTTTTGTGTTTATAATTTTATTGGGCTGGCTGTTTGCCTATTTATCTGGCAATGATGCATTTATATTTTTTGCTGTGATTATAAGTTTCTTTATGAGTTTTGGCAGTTATTGGTGGTCTGATAAATTAGTGCTTGCAATGACTCGCGCAGTTCCTGTTGAGCATGACAAAAATCCTGAGCTTTACCATATAGTTGAGAATTTGTGTATTACAGCTGGTTTGCCAGTTCCTAAAATTTATATAATTCCTGAAACACAGCTTAATGCTTTTGCAACTGGGCGTGATGCAAAGCACGCAGTTGTAGCTGTAACTCAAGGATTATTGGCTAGATTAGATAAAAAAGAATTAGAGGGCGTGATAGCTCATGAATTGTCACATATTGGCAACAAAGATATGCTTTTATCTACTGTAGTAGTAATTTTAGCTGGAGTTGTTTCTATTGTTTCTAATATGTTTTTTAGGATGTCTGCTTTTGGTGGTAGAAACAGAGATAATGATAATAAAGGTAATTTGGGCGTAATTTTATTAATTGTTGGAGTTTTAGCAGCAATTTTAGCTCCAATAGCAGCTACTTTAATACAATTGGCAATTTCTCGTAAAAGAGAGTTTTTGGCAGATGCTTCTGGGGCCTTGCTTACAAGATACCCAGAAGGTTTGGCTAGTGCTTTAGAGAAAATATCGCAAGATGCCACGCCTATGAGAACAGCTAATACTGCTACAAGTCATTTGTTTATTTCTTCACCATTTAAAGGTAAGGAATCTTTCAATTGGTTTACAAAATTATTTATGACTCATCCCCCAGTAGAAGAAAGAATAAAAGCATTAAGAAACATAAAATAATTTGGGAGTTTTAGATTTTTGTGGTAAGGTGCTATTATAAATAGTTAATAAAAAGATAAATTTAAAGTATGTGAAAATTCTAAAAGAGCAAAATAAAATTGAGAGTGCAGAATTAAAAGAAATGACAAAAAGAATGTATGAAAACCTCGTGAAGGCTGTTGTTGATATTGAAAAAGAAATTATTGCTTTTGATGCTGAAATGCATGTTGATTTGGAGCAGTTCTTAATGGAGCAAGAAAATTGTGAGCCGAAAAATCTTTGGGGAATAAATTTACATCCAGATTTTGATAATGAAAATTTTGTAGAATTTGATTCGATGATTAATTTAAAACCAGCTTTGGGCAATCGTACTAGAGGAATTGATAATTTAGAAATAAGAAATAAAATAATTGATATAGTAAATAAATTTGTTGTTAAATAAAAAAATGATTTTAGATAAACAATTTGAAAATAGATGGTTTGATTTTTCACTTGCAGAGCAAATGGCAAATATTGGATCTGAAATAGGTCGAGCAATAAATTGGAGTAAAAGAGATATTAAGATGAGTAGAGCTTCTTTTGAGAGAGCTTTGGAATTACTTGATTTGACAATTATTGATGTTAAAAACAAAAAACGTTTAAAAGAATTATTAAGAGTGAGAGAAATGCTGGTGGATTATTTTTATTTTGATAATGTTTATCAATCTAGTGATGAAAAGTGGAATAATTATTTTTACGCATTTAATTATGCAGCTAGATTAAATAGGGTTTAAAATTATGGAGGAGTCGCATAGTGGCTATTGCAACGCCCTGGAAAGGCGTGACCTTCACGGGTCTCGTGGGTTCGAGTCCCACCTCCTCCGCTTTTTATATTTTTAATAAAAATATTTTATGGATATAAAAAAATTAGAACATATAACAAAGCAATTATTAACTCCGGGCAAGGGCATTTTGGCAGCTGATGAAAGTTTAAATACAATTGAAAAACGTTTTGTATTAGCTGGCATAGAGAACATAGAAGAAAATCGTAGAGTTTATAGAGAAATGCTTTTTACAACACCTGCAATTGAAGAATATATTTCAGGAGTAATTTTGTTTAAAGAAACTTTATATCAAAAAACAAATGAAGGAGTTTTATTCCCAGAATTTTTGATTGCAAAGGGAATAATTCCAGGCATCAAAGTGGATCAGGGCTTGGAAAGTTTTAATAAAAGTGAAATTGAAAAAATAACCGAAGGTATAGATACTCTACAAGATAGATTGATTGATTACGTAAAAGCTGGAGCCAAATTTACAAAATGGCGAGCTGTTTTTATAATTGAAAATGATTTATTACTAACAGAGGGTTGTATTTTAGAAAATGCAAAACTTTTAGCAGAATATGCTTTGTATTCACAAGAAGCAGGCTTGGTTCCAATAGTTGAACCAGAGGTTTTAATGGAAGGTTCTCATACAATTGACAAATGTAAAGAAGTCTCGGAAAGAGTTTTAAAAATTGTTTTTGAACAACTTAAGCAAAAAGAAGTATATTTTCCTGGAATGATTTTAAAGCCAAATATGGTGCTTGCTGGTAAAGATTGCGTTGATCAATCAAACTCCAAAGAAATTGCAGAAAAAACTTTAGAGGTTTTAGAAAAATGTGTGCCAGCTGAAATAGCAGGAATTGTATTTTTGTCTGGAGGGCAAAGCGATGAAGATGCAACTAATAATTTAAATGAAATTGTGAAATTATCGCAAAAAAATGGAAAAAATCTTTGGCCAATTACTTTTTCTTATGGTAGGGATCTGCAAGATAGTCCAATGAAAATTTGGGCTGGTAAAGAAGAAAATATTTTATCAGCTAAAAATGAATTTTATAAAAAAGCAAAAGAAAATAGCCAAGCTTCCCAAGGAAAACTATAATTTGTGCTCGTCGTCATTGCGAGGAGGTCGCAAGACCCAAAGGGTACCCCGAAGCAATCCAAAGTTGGTATTTAAACTCTAGATTGCCACGCTCGCCCTTTTGGCTCGCTCGCAATGACAAAAAAATTATATGGAAGATTATGCAAAAATAGCAAATAACGCTAGAAAAAAAGTTTTAGAAATGGTACACAAGGCCGGAACTTCTCATATAGGTTCTAATTTTTCGTGCATAGATATTATGGCAGTTTTGTTTTCTAGAATTAATTTAGACAAAAATTTAAAAGAAAATAGAGATAGGTTTATTTTATCTAAAGGTTGGGTGGCAGCATCACTTTATTATTTTTTAGCTGAAAAAGGGATTATCCCAAAAAACGATTTAGACACTTATTGTATTGGGAATTCAAAGTATATTGGTTTAGCTGAGCCAGAAATAAGGGGCGTGGAAATGTCTGGTGGCTCAATGGGTCATGGCCTGCCCTTTGCTTTGGGGTCAGCTATAGCTTCAAAATTAAGTAAGGAAAACCTGCCTCGCCAGCAGGCGGGTTGGAAAACATATGTATTAATGTCAGATGGTGAATTAAATTGTGGCACTACTTGGGAATCAGCTATGCTAGCAAGTCAGCATAAGTTAAATAATTTAATTGTAATTATTGATAATAATGGCTTTCAAGCAATGGGCAAAACTAAAGAAGTTATAGATTTAGAGCCTTTAGCTGAAAAATGGAAAGCGTTTGGCTGGAATGTGGCTAAAATTGATGGACATAATTATACAGAGATAGAAAAAGCTTTAAATGGCGATTTTACTGCAAATAAAGAAAAACCTAGTGTTATTATTGCTAAGACAACTAAGGGAAAAGGAGTTTCTTTTTTTGAAAATAAACTTGAGTGGCATTATAAAAATGTGGATTTAGAAAATTACCAAAAAGCATTAGCAGAATTAAATAATAATCTTAATAAATAATATGAAAGATAATTTATCATCTATTCCTGGTTTTACCAATGGTTTAATTAAGGAAGCAAAACATGAAAAAATTGCAAGAAATGCAAGAGGAGTTTTTATGGAAACACTTGAAGATCTTGTTAAAAAAGATAAGAAAATTATTTTAATTGTAGGGGACGTGGGTTTTACTTATATGCAAGAGTTTCAAAGAAAATATCCTAAGCAATATATAAATGCAGGCATTACAGAACAAACTTTTATGGGACTGGCTGCAGGGCTAGCAAAATCAGGATATAAACCTTATGTGTATTCTATGGTGCCTTTTGTGATTATGAGAAATTATGAGCAATTAAGAAATGATGTTTGTTACGGAAATGCTAATGTTAAAATTATAGGTGTAGTTGGTAATGTTCATTATAGATTTCAAGGAATGAGCCACAATTTATTAGGTAAAGAAAATGAAGAGGATTTACTTAAAAACTTACCAAATATTAAAAGATTTTATCCAAAAAATACTAAAGAAGTAAGAAATATTATATTAAAAACTTATAAAAATACTTCTCCAACTTTTATAAGATTGTGAAATTCTCATAGTAGGGAATTTTTATTTATTTTTTTGTTTTCAATTTTTCTAACTTGGATGACCTTGTCGGTACGATCGTATTGACAAGGTATTTACATATAAAGAAGATATAAAAAGTAGATAGAGAATGGATAAAACTTGTTTTTTGACAAAATAATTTTGCATAAAAAAAGAGCGGTTTGGATTCCCGCTCAGTAGTTTTGTTGGAGACTACTTAGTCCTCTTGAGACGACGATACTCTTTTCGTAATTCTCTTCGTAGAGAAGTGAATTCGGAAAGGAGCTCGTTGATCTCTGAGGTAGTTGCTATGAGTCGCGATTCTGTTGGGTCGCGTAGCAACTTCACAGCCCAAGAACAAGCTTGAATTACGCGTCGCAAATCAGAAATTTCTGTTGCAACGCCTTTTCTGCTTAACATTTGCCTTCTCCTTTTGGGAGGGAGTGTCGGGTTGAGCCAAAGTCCGAAGTGGACAAAGGCAAAAATCCAAATCACATATAGCAAATATTACAGAAATCGATGTTTATTGTTAAATTCCAATTTTTAATAATATATTATTATAAGCATATTTAAATAATATTGTCAAGAGTTGCGGACTTATTTAAACTTAGATATTAAACAAGTATAAATACCTTGTCAGCACGATCGTATTGACAAGGTAGTTGGGTGGTAATAAAATTAAATTATGCAAAGGAGATATGGAGAAGTTACAAAAGATGTTTTGCTTTTGATGGCTGTTGCTGGAATAATAACAGTGACAGTGGTTTTATCGCCTAATTTGCTTTATAACATTGCTAAGGAAATTATTAAAATCAAAAAGAAAGATTGGAAATATAAAAATGCTGATCCTAAAAGATTATCAAGGTCATTGGCTGGTTTGAATAAAAATAAAATAATAATTTTAAAAGAGAATAATGGTAAATTTATTGTAGAGCTTACAGAACGAGGTAAAAAAATTGTAAAAGAAATGCAGTATGAAAATATGAGAATAGAAAAACCAAATAAATGGGATAAAAAATGGAGAATAATAATTTTTGATATTCCTGAAGGGCAGAGAAGAATAGCACGCGATGCTTTACGCGACAAGCTTAAAAAATTAGGATTTTATTTAATACAAAAAAGTGTTTGGGTATATCCATATCCTTGCGAAAAAGAAATTCAGCTTTTGTGTGAAATGTTTGAAATAAATCCCTATGTGAATATTATAACAGCAGAAAAAATTTATAATGACGACACCGTGAGAAAATACTTTGGATTATCATAATAAAATTATCTTAAATTTTCATAGTTAAGTTAAAATACCTTGTTAGTACGATTGTACCGACAAGGTATTTATAGTTTTGAGTATTGAGGTTGTTTGGATAATAATTGGAAAAAATAGAACAAAAAAACCGTTGGCACAAGTACCAACGGCTCTGTTCTGATGCCAGACTCACGGCTACGCACTAGTCGTTTTTTCATCGGGAAACAGAACCAAAAAGACTTTTGTGACGAGGTATGGAATCCATACGAATGGTCCCAATCCCGTCATTACTAGCACATCCCAGTTGTAAGGTTGGAGTACTCGCCAGGCTTTTTTGTCTAGCGACATAATGATTGAGCTTGTCAGCCCAATTGCCAACCACACAATGGTTAGCCCAACCAGAGCTAGGAGTGGTTCGAAAAATTGCTCCCACATAGAGCACCTCCTTTCCCTATCTTATAATAGAGTATATTTTTTTTATGTCAAGAGTTGCGGACTTATTTAAACTAAAGTAAAATTAATTATTACAATTAAATATTTAATACTATGAAGGGATTTTGTCAAAATATAGAAAAAGAAACTTTAGAAAATAATAATTTTAGAAAAGTGCTTTATACAGGTAAGCACAGTCAGTTGGTTTTAATGTCACTTAAACCAAAAGAAGAAATTGGTATGGAAGTACACACAGATAATGATCAATTTTTTAGGTTTGAAAAAGGTCAAGGTAAAGTAATAATTGATGGTAATGAATGCGATGTTTCAGATGGATCTGCTGTTGTGGTTCCTTGTGGAGCAGAGCATAATGTTATAAATGTTTCAGAAACAGAAGATCTAAAACTTTATACAATTTATAGCCCAGCACATCACAAAGATCAAATTGTGCGTATTACTAAAGAAGAGGCAATGGCAAATGAAGAAAATTTTGATGGTACAACAACAGAATAAGTTAAAATTATCAAATTTATGGAAAATTTAGAAAAAAAAGATATAGAGCCTGCGACAGATATGGAAGTAGTTTTATTTCTTGCTCAACATATTGAAAATCCATGTGAAGATTCAAATGGCAATAATTTGAGAGATTATTATTTAAGATATGCAAGAAATACTTTAAAAAATATGAAAGATCAAAATGCAAGAAATACTTTGCAAAGAGTTATAGAAATTTATTCAAAAAAATAAAATATTATTAATTTTTTTAAAATTATGGAAGAACAAACAAAAAAATTTGAGTTGTCTGACAGAGTTTTTATGCTGTCAGGATTATTGGTATTAATAATTTTAGTATCAATTATTGGAGGATTGGTTTATAAATTTCAGTCTTTGCCACAAAATGTGCCCCAAGACATTATAGTTTCAGGTACTGGCAAAGCATATATTAAACCAGATATTGGTCTTGTGAGTATCGGGGTTAAAACAGAGTCTTTAAAAAGTCAGGATGCAGTTAATCAAAATAATACAAAAATGGCAGCTATTATAAAGGCAATAAAGGAAACAGGTGTTGATGAAAAAGATATTCAAACTACCTTATATAATTTGAATCCAGTTTATGATTGGACAGATTGGGGTGGAAGAACTTTTAAGGGATATTCTTTAGATCAAAAGATAACAGTTAAAATAAGGAATTTTGATAAGATAAATGATATTTTAGACAAAGCTACAGCTTCTGGGGCTAATGATGTTGGTCAATTACAATTTACAGTAGATGATATGGAAAAGATAAAAGCAGAAGCTAGAACAAAAGCAATAGCAGAAGCAAAGACAAAAGCAGAGGCTTTAGCTAATGAAGCTGGTTTGAGATTGGGTAAATTAGTTAATGTTTCAGAGGGATATGATAATTATCCTCAACCTATTTATGGAATGGGTGGTGCTAGCGTTGCAATGGAAAAATCTATAGCTCCAGATATTCAAACAGGTCAAATGGAAGTAAATGTAACTGTGAATTTAACTTATAAAGTAAAATAAAATGGAAGATTGTATTTTTTGTAAAATTATAAAAGGAGAAATTCCTTCTGATAAGGTTTATGAAGACCCTGACATTATAGTGTTAAATGATATTATCCCTAAGGCAAAGGTTCATATTTTGATTATTCCGAAAAAACACATTGAGTCTATAAAACATGTTGAAGAATCAGATAAAGAAATAATTGGAGAATTGTTTTTAACTGCAAAGAGAATTGCAAAAGATAAAAATCTTGAAGGATATAAATTGCTTTTTAATGTTGGTAGAGAAGGTGGTCAGGTGATAGACCATTTACATTTGCATTTATTGAGTCCTGAGTGGGATAAACCAATGTAAGTAATTAAATTAGAGAAAAACAGAGCTGGTGCTCTGTTTTTTGTTGCATAAATGCTGTTTTTTGGTGATTTTGTCAACTATTGACTATGTTGACAAAATGGTGTGTAACTATTGACAAGGAAGCTTAAATATGCTACAATTAAAAATTACCCTAAAGATTGGGGTTTTTAAATTTATGATTACAATAAAAGCCATTAAAAATCAAATAATCAAGGGAATTTTAACAGCAAGTTGTATTGTTTTAGGGTTTGCTGTAGGAATTATAATATTTGCTTTAGTCGTGCCCGCGGAAACTAATGCTGATTTGCCAACTGGATTTTCTATTTTTAATTTAGTAAATAAGCCTAAATTAAATAATGGACATCTAACAATTTGCAAATTAGATAGAAGTGACTATGAGGTTGTTAAAAAAGTAAAAATGGTAATTACAGCTTACTCAAGCACTCCCGATCAAACTGATGATTCTCCATTTATTACAGCTTCAAACAAACAAGTTGTAGATGGAATTATTGCAAATAACCTATTACCTTTTGGGACAAAAGTAAGAATACCTGAATTATATGGAGATAAGATATTTGTAGTTGAAGATAGAATGAACAAAAGAAAAGGAAATTATCATGCAGATATTTGGATGGAGGAATATCAAGATGCGAAGAACTTTGGTGCAAAAATATCATATATTGAAGTTATTGAGAGTTAATAAACACTAATTTACACAGATTAGAAACAGATTTACACAGATAAATAAAAAAATCACTAATAATTATTAGTGATTTTTTTTGCTTGCACTGAAAGAATTGAAGTGTGCCCAGGGCGGGAGTCGAACCCGCATGAGAAAAATCTCGCAACATTTTAAGTGTTGTGCGTATACCATTCCGCCACCTGGGCATATTTAAACAAATTTTCAATTTTGAGGCCTGGGTGGGAATCGCACCCACGTATAACGGTTTTGCAGACCGTTGCTTTACTACTTAGCTACCAGGCCAATATAAATATCATTTTACACAATTTTTATAAATTTTCAACTATTAAACTAATTATTTTCTGTTTTTATTTTTTCAAGTAGAGCTTCTATTTTGGCTGCTTGTTTAACGTTTTCATCTCTGACAAATTTTATTTTTGGAATTGGACGCATATTTAACTTTTTATTGATTTTTTTTTGGACATCTCTAATATTAGTGTTTAAGATTTTAATTATTTTGTCTTTTTTCTCATCGGGAAGAACTGTAATAAATGCTTTGGCATCAATTAAATTTGCAGTTACATCAACGTGAGTTAAAGTAACAAGGCAATCAGAAAAATCAAAATCTTGTAAAATTATTTTACTAATTTCTTGCAAAAGTAGGGAATTAACTTTATCTATTCTATTTGTTGTAGGCATATTTATAATTCGGATTTTTTGCGTTCTTCGATGAAAGCAACCAGAATATCATCTTTTTCGATTTTAGTATTTCCTTCAAATAAAATTCCACATTCATCTCCCTTACTTAATTTATCAACTACCTTTTTATCTCTTTGAAGTTCAATTATTCTACCAGACCCAACTTTTTCATTATTTCTAAATATTTCTAATTTTAAACCTTTTTTAATTTCTCCATCTTGAATTTTACCACCAACAATTTGTCTATTTTTTTCTGCAAAGAATAGTACTAATGCTCTTATTTTACCAATGTCTCTTCTTACAACTTCAGCTTCAAGTGATTTTTCCATTCCAAATCTTACTTCTTGGATTAAATCGTAAATTATATTAAAGGTCTTTATTCTTATTTTCTGCCCTTCTTCTTTTTGCATCATTTTTACTACAGTTGGACTAATTTTTACTCTAAAGCCAATAATTTGAGCTTTGACCATTTCTGCTGTTTTTATATCTGTTTCATTAATATCTCCAACTTCTGATTTTAAAATCCTTAAAATAACTTTTTCTTGCGGTAAATTTTTTAAAACACCTTCAATAGCTTCAATTGAACCAAAAACATCTCCTTTTAAAATTATATTTACAATTTTTTTAGAGGGATCATTGTCAATAACAGAAACATTAATTTCTCTTTTTTGTGATTCTATCTTAAGTTTTGCTTGTGCATCTTCTACAGATTTGAAAAATTTAAATTTTTCTCCAACAGCTGGAACTTTTTCAAAACCTAAAATAACTACAGGCTGAGAGGGGAGAGCTTTTTGAATTTGTTTTCCTTGGAAATCTTGCATGCCTCTTACTTTTCCTAAGGCAATGTCTGTAGCTATTATATCTTTTAAATTTAAAATACCCTTTTTTATTATTGCTGTGGCTACAGGTCCTTTGCCAGCATCCATATAAGATTCAATTATTAATCCTTCTACAGGTAAATCTGTTTCTGATTTTAATTCTTTTAAATCTGAAATAAGTAAAATCATTTCAAGTAATTCATCAATACCTGTTTTTTCTTTAGCTGAAACTTCAACTGAAGGAATCTCTCCGCCCATTGATTCTACAAAAATATCAACTTTTGAAAGCTCTCTTTTTATTTTTTCTGGGTCAGCATTTGGCAAATCAATTTTGTTTAGTACAACAATCATTGGTATTTCAGAGCGTTTTATAACATTGATAGCCTCTTTAGTTTGGGGTTGTACAGATTGAGCAGAATCAATTACAAGCAATGCAACATCAGCTACTTCTGTGCCTCTGGCTCTCATTGCTGAAAAAGCTTCGTGTCCTGGTGTATCAATAAAAGTTATTTTTTTGCCTTTTTCATCTATTTCATAAGCTCCAATATGTTGGGTAATTCCTCCAGATTCTTTGGCGGTTATTTTAAAATCTCTAATTGCTTCAAGCAAAGAGCTTTTGCCATGATCCACATGTCCCAAAACAACCACAACAGGTGGACGAGTTTGCAGGATATTTTTAACTTCAGCCTTTGCTTTTTTTGCCATAAAATATATATTGTTAATAATACACCATTTACTATTGACATTCAAGTGTGCATTTGATAAATTTAAAATATGATGTTATTTGTTTTACAAAATAAAACAATAAAAACCTCCTTACGGAAGGGGATTTTGTTGTTTTTTTAGCAAATAGCATCAGCTAAGTAGTGTAAAAACACAGGTCCCCTTCAAGGGGATTTTTTTGTTCTTTCGGTTTGTTCTTTCAAGAAATGCTCTATGGTAGTGATTATTTCTCGGCGTGTGACTCAAATCGATCGCAATCAAACCTTTAAATTAGCGATTGCCAGAACTCATGAAAAGAAATGGGGAGAAGGTTATGTCATAAGAAGGTGGGCACAAGAAGGGGTTGTTGCAAAAGCTCCATCTTTCTCAGGTACAGATATCGATATCGATTATGTGAAGCTCGAAATCGGTACTCAGTGTAACAGGACAGTTTTGGCATATTTAGCTAGCTTGGGCTATAAGCCACTAAGCGATCCTCAAGCGGTTTTGGCAGATTTAGAGTCTGATCCCAAATTTGCATGTGAGCATGATTGTGCTGATTTTTGGCACGATGATGTTGGTGTGCTTGACCTGCATTGTTGGATTTCTGCCCACACATCTAAAGCAGGATTAAAAGAGGGGTATGTGGCAGTTTTCAGAGGAGAAACCACGTGGTGGAGCGATCATTGGTTCGCTGTCCGTAGATTGTAAACTTAGCGAAAGGGGATTTTTTTGTTCTTTCAGGTTTTGTGTTTCTGAAACTTAGGAGAAATGTGTTATGGGTAGCAAGAAGAATAGAGGAATGATGGTTTCTATGGCAGACCCCGAACGTATGGATGTTGGGGGAAGAACGTGGGTTGTCTTTGAACCATTCAATGGCACAAGAAGAGTGGTTCAACTCGCAGGCTCGTTGGAAGAAAAGGATGTTCAGTTTCACGTGTTTGCTCAAAGCAACACTCCAATGTACTTGCAAAGGTATGATTTTGTTGGAGAGTTTCATCAGGGTTTAGCACGTGCTTGTTTGGATGGTAGGTGGTTTCATATTCGTACCAACGGAGAACCAGCGTATTCACAGAGGTACGACTTTGTTGGTTGTTTCTTTGATGAGGATTTTGCCACAGCGCGGGATAAAACCGGCGAGTTTCATATCCGAAAGGATGGTGCTCCTGCGTATTCTGAGCGTTACACCAAAGTCCAAAGTTATAATGGAGGAACAGCCAAAGTGTCTGTCTCTTCTGAGATCAGTTGATATAGAAAAAGGTGCTAGGCTAATCCTAGCCAATTGTGCCGTTGCAAATCAGCGGCACTTTTTTTGCATAAGTTTGATGTTATGTGGTAGAATATAATAATAACTTATAAAATTAAAAATTCACTCGGTCAAATAATTTTTGTAAAACAAAATTAAAATTCTAAATAATTTTATTTGACTTGGTAAAAATCATGATTACAATAGATGATGTAAAAGAAAACAAAAATAATTATTTTTTAGGAACTATTATAATTGTATTTTTTAGTTTAATAATCATAACTATAGTGATTGTTTATTATTGGATTGCTACGGATTCTGTACCAAAGTATATTAGTATTTATTTTTTACCAGAAGAGATTAAAATAGATAATAATATTTTGCCAGAATTGCAGAAAAAAGAACCAATAGTTATAGAGAAAGAGACAAACCCTAATGCTACAAAAGTTATAAAGTATTCTTTCCCTGAAATAATGCCAAGTGAAATAAAAGATGGTAGTTGCCAAGAATATTCAAAAGCTCAGCCGTATAGGGATGATGCATTTAAATGCACTATTGAAGAAACAGTTTATGATCCATGTTTTAGTAATGGAAAAAAAGACCTGCCTGCGCAGGCAGGTCAAGTAGTTTGTCAAATGAATCCTTTAAGCCAAGATATTTTTATAATTAATCTAAAAGATCCATTGCTCGAGGAAAAATTACCAGTAGTTTTAAGAACTAATTGGGCTTGGTTTTTAGAATTGGAAGACGGAACGATTTGTGCTCCGTACACGGGGAGTAGGCCACTTATAAATAATACAGAAGCTTTTTATGGATGCAAGGCAAAAGTAAAAGGGGACTTAGACGTGTTAATGGGAGATTTAATCATTGGAGAGATATGGACAGCAAAAAGAATGATTGTAACAAAAGATGAAGCTGGCACAGGTTGGGACACAAAATTTTCAGAAACTGTAAAAATAAAAACTATTTGGCAATAAAATTATTGTGATAGAATAAGCGTATGAAAAATATAAATATTAAAATTAATAATCTGTAATAGGTAAAAAAATATGGAAATTATAAAAGATGATGAATGGGGGCCTGAGTATGTGGTAAAAGTTCATGATGCAAAAATTGGCTTAGATGGGTTTTTAGTCATAGATAATACTGTTTTAGGCCCTGCTAAAGGTGGTATTAGAATGAATTTTAATGTTTCCGAAGAAGAGGTAAGAAGATTAGCAAGAGCCATGACTTGGAAAAATGCAATTGCTGGAATTCCTTTTGGTGGAGGAAAATCGGGAATTATTTGGAATGGTGGAAGTGCTGAGCAAAAAAAAGCATTAATGCAGGGTTTTGCAAAAGCAATTAAACCATTAGTCCCTAAAAAGTATATTGCAGGGCCTGATGTAAACACTGGTGAGTTGGAAATGGCTCAATTTGTAGAAGCTACTGGAATTTTTAATTCAGCTACAGGGAAGCCAGCAAATTTATGTATGAAAACTTTTGGTAAAAAAGGTGAGAAATGTGGACTTCCTCATGAATTTGGAAGTACTGGTTTTGGAGTGGCACATTCCACAAAGGTAGCGGCAGAAGTTTTGGGCGTTAACATCAAAGGGGCTACAGTCTCTATACATGGTTTTGGAAATGTGGGTACTTTTGCTTACACTTTTTTAACAGAAATGGGAGCTAAAATCATAGCAATAGCTGACAAAGATGGAGCTGTTTTTGCAAAAAATGGTTTTGAGGCAAATATAATGAAAAATATAATTAAAAATAAAAAACCAATTTCTGATTATAAGCAAGGTAAAATTATTTGTGCAGAAGAATTTTGGAAAGTTCCAGTTGATATTTTAATTCCTGCTTCTGTTACAGATGTTATAAATGATATAAATAAAAATGATATTAAGGTAAAATTAATTGTTGAAGCTGGCAACATTCCAATGAGAGAAAATGTTGAAGATGAGTTATTCAAAAAGGGAATTATGTTTGTTCCAGATTTTGTAGCTAATGCTGGGGGAGTGATTTCCTCTTATGCAGAATATAGGGGATATAATCCAAAAAGAATGTTTGAAACAGTGGAGAATAAAATTGTAAAAGCTACAAAAGATGTAATGAAAGAATCATTAGCAAAAAAAATAAATCCAAGAATAGTGGCTATGGATTTAGCTAAAAAAATTATTTTAGCTAAAAAGAATGCAAAGAAATAAAATATTGTTTAGTGTCATTCCCGCGAAAGCGGGAATCCAGAGCTTGTCTAATTAATCCTGGATTCCCAATCAAGTTGGGAATGACAACAGAGATGAATAAAGCTGTGCAAATATTTTTAGCTATTATTATTGTTACAGTCTTTATTTTTTTATGTTGGCAGATTTCTGGATTATGGCTAGAAAAAGAGGTAGATTATAAAGTTGGTAAAGCGTGTATAAATAGTAATTGTTTTGCTATAGAGTTTGCAGAAAATGATTTTCAAATAAGAAAAGGATTAATGTTTAGAGAAAGTTTAGCAGATGATAATGGTATGCTATTTGTTTTTGATAAAGAGGCAATTTATCCATTTTGGATGAAAAATACCAAGATTCCGCTTGATATAATTTGGATAAATAAAAATAAAAAAATTATTTTTATTTCAGAAAATACTCAGCCGTGTAAAAATATAAATTGTCCACAAGTAAACCCTCAAAAAGACGCTAAATATGTTCTGGAAATTAATTCTGGTCTTTGCCAAAAATTTAATATTAAAATTGGTAATGAGGTAAAAATTTATGATTAAGAAAAATACAATTGTTGTTTTAATTATTATTGCAGTTTCATTTTTGATTAGTATTTATTTTTATCCTTTGTTTCCAGATAGAATTGCTTCTCATTGGGGAATAGATGGCAATGTAAATGGATATATGAATAAGTTTTGGGGTTTGTTTTTAATGCCTATAATTTCTATAGCAATGTTTCTATTATTTACAATTTTACCCAAAATTGACCCATTAAAAGAAAATATTAAAAAATTTGAAAAATATTTTGATAATTTTATTTTATTAATTTTTTTATTTTTATTTTATAT
>MHPU01000033.1:0-6688 GCA_001820485.1 Candidatus Staskawiczbacteria bacterium RIFOXYD1_FULL_32_13 | reverse complement strand
ACACATTCGGATAATGTACATTCTGGTGGGATTTCACAGAAAGGTGGACAAATATCTGTATCGCAAATAATACTGCCATCAGCACAAATTTGCTCGTTACATGGAGGGCATGGATCGCCAAGACAAACAAGTATTCCATTTTCACATACATAAGGCTCACAAATTGGACATTCATCACAAGCATCTACTACAATATCATTTGGACAAACTTGAGATGCAAGTCCTGGAGTACATTCTGGACAGATGTCTGAATTTATGTATGAAAAATTACAATTGTCTGTGCAAGTTTGGATTTTTTCTCCATTTACACATTCTGACCATTCTGTACAATTTTCCCAATCCCAACAACATTGAGATTCTGTACTTACTTCTCCAGTACAAGAATCTGTGCAAGTTGATGTTTGTTGACCTAAAACACATTCTGATAATGTACATTCTGGTGGGATTTCACAGAAAGGTGGACAAATATCACAAGCATCTATTTCGCTTCCATCATCACAAACTTGAGATGCAAGTCCTGGAGTACATTCACAAAGTCTTGTTTTATCTGGTAGTGGTAATCCACATTCATCTGTGCAAGATTGAGTTTCAATATTACCAACACAAGCTGACCAATCTCCACAAATTTCATTTGCAGGATCAGGAATGTAAGAACAAACAAGAGGATTTTGCGTTAAGCTACAACCATCATCACAGATCTCTTCTTGCGAATAACAGAAACAAGGAGTTTCAAAACAAAATGGAGGGTCTATTTTAGGTGGAGGACATTGTGTCACACAGACTTCAGACTCTGTTTCTGTGTCTATTCTTTCGGGATTGCATTCATCTTGGCAAGATTTATTTCTTGTTCTAGATTTAGTTTGTACTCCATCAACATCAACACAAGTTGACCATCCAGACCATTCTGACCAATCTGTGCAAACTTCTATTGGTGTATATTCACAAACAAGAGGATTAATATTTTGAGTATAGGGAGAACAAGTTTCTGTGCAATATTCTAATTGACTGCTACAAAAACAAGCATCTGTATAACAAAATGGTGGAGTTATACAACAAACATCAGTTACTGTAGTTACTTCTTCAGTACAAGTATCTGTGCAAGTTTTGGATTTATTACCATTTATACATTCTGACCATTCTGTGCAAGTTGTAGATCCTGGAGTGCAAGGACAATCCTGTGGATCATCTTGAATTATAGCTCCACAATTATCCACACAATCTCGATTTTGTTGCTCGCCGACAACACAAGGATCTGGTTGCCATGGATTACAATTCATTTCATCAACACAACACCTTGGTATAGTTTCTTCAGCAGTACATTGATAGGTAAGAGTTCTAGTCTGACTGCCATCAATACATTCTGACCAATTACTAATACTTAAGAGTGGATTAATATAAGTGCATGATGTTGGCGTAGATGTTGTATTGCTATCACAATTATTTGTGCCATTTACTATTTTAGATCCACAAATACAAGGTGTTTCAGTATAAGTCCAAACAGGAGTACAACAAGCATCAGTTACTGTAGTTGTGCTACAACTATCTGTGCAAGTTCTTGACTTACTACCATTCACACAAGTTGACCAACCAAAACAAGTTGTTGATCCAGCAACACAAGTAGGACAAATATCTGTTGAGCAAACATTTGATCCATTTGGACAAGTTTTGGTTGTACAATTGGAACAATTGCCTGATTGACAAATATTTATACCATTTGGACAAATTTTGGTTGTACAAGTCGGACAAGTATCACAGTTATCAATAACTATCCCATTTGGACAAGTTTTGGTTGATATTCCAGAAACACAAGTTGAGCAAGGTTCCGTTTCTGTAACCAAGCTTCCACAGTTATCAGTACAGATTTTAGATTTACTACCATTTACACAAACACCCCAATCTCCACAATTTGCTTGATCCACGCAACATCGGTTTTCAGTAACCTCTCCAGTGCACTGGTAAGTAGATATTCGAGATTGTTGACCATTAATACATTCAAGCCAATTACCAACGCTTAATAAAGGATTTTCATATGTGCAACTTTGTACTTCAGAAATTACATCACTATTGCAATTATTTGAGCCATTTACTGTTTTAAATCCACAAACACAAGGAGTTTCTGTGTAAGTCCAAACAGAAGTGCAAGTAGGACAAGTTTCTGTAACGCAAATAACTGTTCCATTCGGACAGGTTTTGGTTGTACAATTTGAGCAAGTGCCTGATTCGCAAACAACTAATCCATTTGGACAAATTTTGGTTGTACAAGTAGGACAAGTGTCACAGCTATCCACAACTGCTCCATTTGGACATATTTTAGTTAATAAACCTTTAATACAAGTAGGGCAAACATCTGTGTTACAAATTATAGAACCGTCAACACAAGATTTAACTGTACAATTAGGGCAAAATTCATTATTACAAACAACTACGCCATTTGGACAGGTTTTTGGTATACAAGTAGGACAAGTGTCACAGCTATCCACAATTGTTCCATTTGAGCATGTTTTAGTTGTTACTCCAAAAATACATTCTGGACAAAGAACTCCTTGACAGACAACTGATCCATTTGGACAAGTTATTGTCTGGCATTCTGGACAAGATTGATCTTGACATACAACCATTCCACTAGGACAAGTTTTAGTAGCACAACCAAAACAACTTTCACAACTATCTACAACCATCCCACTAGGACAAGTTTTTGTTGATGTCCCAGGGACGCAAGGAGAGCAAGGTTCTGTTTCTGTAACCGAGCCTCCACAATTATCAGTACAAACTTTGTTTCTAATCCCATTTATACAAGCACCCCAATCTCCACAATTTGTTTGATCTACACAGCATCGTGTAATTGATCTTATATCTCCACAATTATCTATGCAAGTTAGTGTTTGAACATTATTAGCACAAATACCATAAATGCAGTTTATTTGTCTTGGATCACTACAACATCTAGTATCTTCTACATTATCTCCACAATTATCTAAACAAGTTCTTGTTTGTGTCCCATCACTACATACCCCCCAAAGCAAACAATTTGAGGAATCAACGCAACATCTTGAATCTGTTACAACGCTACCACAATTATCTGTACATGTTCTACTTTCAACCCCATCTATGCAAGAGCCCCAATCTTCACAACTTTGCGAATCAACGCAACACCTTGCTTCAACAGTTACTCCTCCACAACTATCTATACAATTTCTGTAATTAAAACCATCATGACAATCAAGTGAATTACTACGAGGCCATGAGTTACATTTAATATGAATTTTACATGGATCAGGATCAGGATCAGGATCTGGCTCAGGATCTGGCTCAGTACAAGACCCATCACAAACAACACTAATTGATATAGGATCACAGCCATCAGCAACAGCCCCTACAGTACAAGTAGTTGTTTGTGCTTGACCAACTCCATTTGGATCAGGAGTACATATTGGAGGACCGCCCAGTGGATCTATAACACATTCTGGACCACCCACGCACATACATTCCCCATTTGAGCCACATGTGGCTACAGCTCCAGGGCAATCACACGCTACTTGCACACCGCCTTTTGATTTGCAAGTACCAGGCTCATTTGTTGTAAGGGTGCACTCTGTCCCCCCAGAGCAATAAGTAATTACTTGATTACTTCCTGGACCACAATCCATAAAGAAAATATCAGAACATTGGCCTGCGCCACAAGCAGGGCTTCCATTATTAACAGAACATGTATTACCACCGAAATCTCTCCAAATTTCAGTACCCCTACAAACATTATTTACAAACTGACAACACCCACAATCCTGAGAAGTTTCCCATTTTAATTTTCTACCAGAACAATAATCAATAGCTCCCGTATTAATGTCCACTACTCCGGGCAATTTACAACTTTCATATCCCATAAGTTGCTCAATTTTACAGCCATCTGCACTGCATCTAAATTCTGGCGGATTCATTACAAATGGCCCACCATTACAAGTTTGGATTACAGCCCACTTAGCTATCTGTCTACATATAGAATCAGCCCCACATGTTTTTGTTGTTGTTTGTTCTATTACAGAATTACCTACACACATTTCGTCACTAACAAATGAACCCTGACAGCCACATTTATTTACATCTACGTTGCAATCACAAGGTGGATTAAAAATACAATTTTCACAATTTGGCTGAGCAACATCAGCAGGCCAACCTGCTTGTGCTAATTCCCCTAAGGCAACTAACCCGCCATAAGGTAAATTATTTGGATTTGTATAAACCAATTCACCAGTTTCTGCATTGGCAATATCAAAATACCCCAAAGCAACTGCAACTTGAACATACCAGCTCAATTTTGGAGTATTATCAATAATATTTTCTATAGCAAATGGCTTAAAAACATTTATATTAGTACCTGCTCCAGCACAATTTTCATTAGTTAAACATTCGTTTGTCCCTTGACCAGAAACTTCCATGCACTTGTACCCAATAAAACTCGTTGGATCTACTTGACATACATTATGAAAATCACAAGTTGTTGGTGTGCAAACCTGAGTCTGACAATTACCACAAGGCGTAGCATAATATACTCCTTGTTCTGGAGAACTAATATCGCTACAAGATAATGTAGGTGGTAGAGCAGGTCCACAACCACTAGGACAAGAAAGATCACTTACTGGAGTCATGCCAACAATTGAATAATAATCGCCAGAATTACCCATAATAGTACAATTTGCTTGGCCATTAGAATCAACAGCACATCTACTCTCAGCAGAAACCCAACCTCCAAGCTGTACCTGACACCACCATCCATAGTAATCTGAATTACAAGTATTTGAATTACAAACACTTGTTGGAAAACAAGTTGAAGAACAAAATTGATTAAGAAGGCAATCATTATACAGAAAATAAGTTCCTCCCAATGAAGAACAATACGTACTGTCAGCAGTCATTACAGAACTATCATAAGCAATATCGCAAGTACTTAAACCATTATTTTCAGAAGATTGATTTATACAAACAGAATATGGCGTTGAACTTGGTAAATCTGGCAATGATTGAGCATAAGTAATTATACAAACATCAAAAACACCTATTATTACTAATAAGCATAATGTAATTTTCTCAGCTAATATTTTTCCACTCTTTTTATTGAGCATCAAAAGAGTTGATTTAATGTTAAATTATAAAACAAAACAACCCAAAACCAATAATGATCTAACTAAAAACTAAATTTATTTAGCTTTTATCAAAATTATTACTGATTGACCTTCAATTGTTCCATCTGGTAATAATTTTATTGTGATATTGAGACTGTCCCCTACTTTTATTTCAGAAAAAGCAGCTTTTTTCTGGGTTGGAGCTGTTGTTTTAGATCCAGTTTCTGGAGCAACAAAAGTATATATACTTGTTGATTGAGTTAAAGGAATGGTCAAAGTTTCATTATTATAAGTCAAAGTTATATTTTTATTTTCAATTTTTGTAACTTGCCCATAAGCAATTATTGAAGGAATAACTTTTGAACTTAATGATTTAACAGCTGTTTCAAATTTATTTGATTGTTCTTTGCTTACTGCACTTTTTGGCGATAAATTCATGCCCAATGCAAGCCCGATAATTACAGCTACTACTGCAACAACAATTATAATTGTCAAATTTTTTCTTTCCATTTATTTTAAAAATATAAAAATATAAAAAATTAAATAAATTCAATATTTAAAATTTCATATTTCTAAATTTTTTTAATTAATATTTTTTAATTAATATTTTAAAATTTTAAATCGACCTTTCAAAAAATTTATTTTACATTTGCGTATTAATTTAGAGTATTCACAAATATTTATTTATTTTAATACTTCTAAAAAATAAAAACAAGTATGCAAAACTGTGAATAACTTTTAACAACTCTTTGACAAAATTTAAATTCACCCAAAACCTTGACACGATTTTTTGATTATGCTATTATTATAATAGTTTAAGTTCCTTCACCCCCCCCCAGAAAGGAGGGAGATATGTACTTTTTTCGGTTAGTAGTACTTCTTGCGTTACTTCTGGCCGTTGCGTTCAATGGCCAAAAAATCGCCGACAAAGTGTCGGCTGAAGTTCATCGGCGGACCGCCGAAGAACTGGCCAATCAGAAAGTCGAAAAAGGGGCTTGGAGCCCCTTGCCGACAGCTCCCGCCCAAAAGACTCGGACACTGACGTCCAAACCTCCGGGAAAGGAGGAAATATGATTGAAAAATCGCTCGGAGAGCGATCTCCACGGAGGAAAGAGGGCAAATGGTTTTGCCCAAAATTTGCATTTGGGAGGACGAGAGTTTGCATTGCACAACTCGTCTTCCCTTTTTTAATACAAAAAATGAAAGCTAAATTTAAAAGTCCGCCAATCAAATTCTCAATATTTTATAAAAAATCTATTCTTTTAGAATTTTCTATCGAATCTGTCGCATAATAAAACCGAGCTATGTCTAGGTTCAGATACATGTGATACACTTGTTAAGTTTGTAATACGATAACGTTTTTAGTTGGTAGACCATAGATTTTTAGTTTTTGCGAGTATTCTGCCGGAGTTAGTTGGCCAAGCGCTTCGTGTGGTCGAAAGTTATTCCAGACATCTTCTCGTTCCATAATTTTCTTTTGCATTTCAGAAAGTATTGAACTTACATTGCCTTGCTGATAAAATTCTCTTTCATCTGATCCGTGCGAATTTTCAACATAAGTATTTTGTTTG
>MHPU01000032.1 GCA_001820485.1 Candidatus Staskawiczbacteria bacterium RIFOXYD1_FULL_32_13 | reverse complement strand
TAGTCAGTGTACGATTTACCTGCGTAGCTTAAATTCCCTTGAGTAGAATATATTTTTCCTCCATCTGAATCTGTGCAAGCTGTAGATGTTGTGCAAGATTCTGTATTTGTTTGCGTTAAAGGTAATGAAGGACAATTTGTTTGCGAGCAAGTTTGGGTTTTGCTTCCATTTGTGCAAGCTGACCAAATTGTACAAGTCCAAAGTGGGGTACAAACTGTTCCACAACTTTGAGTTTCTGTTGGTTTATTAATTGTTGTTCCACATTTGTTAAGATCTGTTACAGTTCTTGTTTGTTGATCGTTTACGCAAGTAGACCACGAACCTGTTTGCCAATTTGGAGTGCAAGTGGTTGAATTACAAGCTCCATTTTCGCAACCAATATTGCATAAGTAATATTCTGCCTTACCAACGCCACTTTCATTACAATAATATTCTATAACATAATTTGTATTAGTAGTGTAACAATAGTCAGTGTACGATTTACCTGCGTAGCTTAAATTCCCTTGAGTAGAATATATTTTTCCTCCATCTGAATCTGTGCAAGATAATGTTACAGCTGATACTTGATTTGTAGTAAAAAACAACACGACAACTAAAGCCAATATTAAAAATATTTTTTTCATATACATTTTTGAAGTTTAATTATATTTATTAATTATACTCTTTGCAAAAATGTTGTCAAACTGATATAATAATTTAATAAATATTAAATTCACCCAATCAAATAAAATCTGGCAGATTTTAATTTTGCAAAAGCAAAATTATTTGACTGGGTAAAAAAATATGTTTAAATCACCTATAGTAGAAATTGCCAAAAAAGTTTGTCCAGCAGTTATAACAATTATAGTTTCAAGAGATCTGCCAAAGGTAGAAGATTTTTATTCATTCCCATTTGGTGGCAAAGAATATATTATGCCAAAACTTGGCGCTCAAAAAAATGATATGGAAACAACTCAAATTGGTGGAGGGTCTGGGTTTATTATCTCGCAAGATGGATATATAATTACTTCTTGTCATGTTGTAGCTGACACTACTGCAGATTATACAGTTATAATTGAGCCAACAAAGAAATTTCCTGCTAAAGTTCTGTCTCGCAACCCAATAAATGATATTGCCGTATTAAAAATTGATACTGAAAAATTACCGTTTTTAACATTAGCTAACTCAGACAAAATTGAAATTGGAGAAGAGGTTTTAGCAGTTGGAAATGCGCTTGGTGAATTTACCGATACATTATCAGCTGGTATTGTTTCTGGACTTTCCCGCTACATCACAGCTTTTGGTGGGATTGATAATCAAGCGCAAAATTTAAGAGGCTTAATTCAAACAGATGCAGCTATAAATCCAGGAAATTCTGGCGGACCTTTAGTAAATATGCACGGACAAGTAATTGGGATTAACACAGCTACAATTATGGGAGCTCAAAATATTGGTTTTGCAATCCCCATCAATTATATTAAAAAAGATTTAGATGAAGTTAAAAAATATGGAAAAATTGTAATTCCATTTTTAGGAATAAAATATGTTCTAATCTCAAAAGAAATGGCAAAAGCCAACAAATTACCAGTTGAAAGTGGAGCTATAGTAGTTAGAGAAGCCCTGGGAGAAAACCCTGTAATCAAAGATTCTTCAGCTGACAAAGCTGGCATTAAAGAGTTTGATATTTTAATTTCTTGCAATGGAGAGCAAATAACTTTAGAAAATCCCCTAGCTCAAACTTTGCAAAAATGTGAAATTGGCAGAGAAACAGTTTTTGAAGTTTTGCGCAATGGAGAAAAGATAGAACTCAAAGCTATGCTCTCAGAAAAAGAATAAATTAGAAAAATAAAAGTTATACAACTAAAAACCACTTCATAAAAGTAGTTTTTGTTTTAAATTATCTTTACTTCCTTAAGTCATTCCCCTTCTTGCCATCAAAATCTGAATAATCTGTTTTAGTAACTCAATTATCTTTTGCATCAAAGGAATTCTGGGATCTGGTTGATCATCTTGTGGCGGAGTGTTGTTGGGTTGTGCGGTGCCTGTGTTTTGGTTTTGTGGTAATTGATTATTAAAAACACCTGCATTACCTCCACCTGCACATTGCGTTTGAATTGTAAAATCATCTCCTGTGGCTTGGTTGATTGCTTGGTCTTTAGAGATTACTCTTGCGTGATATAATTGACAAGGAGTGAGAGCTATTTGTACTGTATGGCTGGTAACTCTAGTAATGGTGGCTGTTTCTGTGGTAGTGCTTCCATAACTGTTGGTAAGACCATACTCTACTTGTGTTGAGCTGGTTTCGTCTGTTGTCCAAGTAATGGTGGCTGTTTGAGTGTTTGAAAGATAACCAAGAGAATTTGAGGTATTTGAAATAATGGGGTTTGTTTTGTCATAATTGACAATAAAAGTTCTTTCTATACCCCAAGTGCCTGCTCCATTTTTGGGACGAACATGAAAGTAGTTTGTGCCTTCGGTAATTGTGATGCTATCAATATATGGATTAGTTGTTGTTGATTCATCACCTGTGACTGTATTTCCTGAATCTGCATTAAGCTCGTAGTAAAATGTATCGTCTGAGGCTGAAGATGGATCTGTCCACGAAAAAGAAAGTTGATCATCACTACCCGTGCTTGTGTATTTAAAGTATGTGTTAGATGTAAGTGAAATTCTGTCGCCTGATGATGCTCCTGCATCTACTGCTACAATATCTGGAGTGGTGGTGTCTAAAATAAAATTGCCCATACTTGTCCAAGCTGATTGAGCTACTCCATCATCATTTTGAGCACACCAGTAATAGGTGGCGCTAATTCCTATTGAGGAGCCTGGGGTGTATGTTATGTCTTCGTCTTCATCTGAAGTGGCACTAGAAGTTCCTGAAGCTACGATATTGGTGTTATCTAAACAATTCTGGGCTGTGCCTGATGAGATTCTGTAATTTATTGTTCCTATATCTCCTACATCTGGATCAGAGTAATTAGCAGACAAAGTTGGAGTGTCATCTGTGATTTTTGAGGCATTAGCTGGAGATACGAGAGCTGGAATGTTTGGCGTGGTATTGGGACTAGGAGTATAGGTTACTGTAATACGAATATAATCAATATAAGCATTAGTTGCAGATGATCCAAAAGCATATCTATCAATTTCCGCTTTTATTCCATCTATTGTTGACCCCACTGGTATATTAAACCCAAAATTAGTTGCCTTAAGATAGTAAGTAGTATAATTTCCATCAGCATAACCAGACCCATAAACAGAAACTGCTATGCCAAAATCAGAATCATTAATATCGCTAGCAGTCCATGATTCTCCCCATAAATCAGCTTCTCCTCCATAAGTATAAAAAGCACTAGCCCCCCAAGCAGTTACACTTGCTCTCTCTGTTGACCCAATAGTTCCATCACTTTTAATAATTCTAATATACTTGTCATAAGTAGCTCCTACATTATGAACTAATACTCCATTAGCAAAAAAATTATAATTATCTTCTACCGAAATATCCCAAACATAATCTGTATAATTTTCTTCTATTACTATATTATTTATTAATTTTTCTTGACCTAAAATATCAAACAATTTATCTCCTTGCTTTAAATCTTTTGCCATTATTAAATTTTTTCCAACATAAAAATAGTGATTATATGTAGTTTTTATATCCCCACCCTCAAAATAAATATGATAATATTTGTTATTATAATAAGAAATTGATCTACTGAAAACACCAGATACTTTTTTTAATTCGCTTTTTTTAGACATAAAATTATAACTGTACACCAAATCTCCTTGATTCAACTCTTTTATTTTTTTACTACCGTTCTCAACCAAAACTAGTGTCTCGCTATACAAACAAAGAACTGGAGCCGTATAACCGACTTGAGCTTGTGTATAAGAACTATCATCTATCTTAGCCATGTCTGGTAAAATCCAATCTTTTGTTCCTCCAGAGGCGTTTGATGTTGACATTGTTCCTGGCCCCAATGGGCCGGAAGAGATGGCTAAAACAAAATTGTTTGAAAACCCAAAACCGCTGAGTACCAAAACAGCAAATGAGAGAATAATTAATTTAAATACAAATTTCATTTATATTATTAAAAATTTACAATTAAAAATAATAACTTTATGTTATTACCTTTATAATACCCCCCCCCCGATGGGTTTTAACAAGAGCAGTTTATCCACAGCAAACAAAAAATCCGAGGTCGATTCGAATTTTTCATTTTTTTATTTTAACAACTTTATAAATTCTTCAACAGTCAATCCCGCCTGATCAATTATAGATTTTAAAGTTTTCGGACTTAAATCTTTCCTGTGGAATGAAATTGTTATTCTTTTGGTTTTATCGGTAATGTGTCGTAATTGAATATGGCTTCCAACGCAATGATATTCAAGATAGTCAGCTCTTTTAAGTGCCTTAATAACTAATATTGAGGGTATTCTTGGAAGTTTTGATACAAAAATTAAATAGCTACTTTTAAATTTTCTATTCTACAATTATCTACTGATTTTTTCTCTTTCAACAAAGACTCCAAATAACAACGAATTGCATCTTTTGCCATTTCTCGAGCTTCTTTTAAATTATTACCCTCTGTAACCAAACTAGGCAGTTTTGAAACTGTTACAGTATATCCTTGCCCATTTTCCTCAAAAATTGTTTCGAAATGATAAATTGTTTCTTTGATTTTTTTATTCATATAATTATTTTAAAATTACTTCAATTTACATATTTTATACGATTTTATTGCATAACTAATTTTGATTTTCTACAAGACACAATACCCCTAATAGATTTTAGCAAGAGGAATATTTAGAGCAGATGTGAATAAGTTTTCTATTATTTTTTATATTGTTAATTATTAGGAACTATCGTAATTGCTTCTTTCTCTAGAGCTTCAGCTTTGTATACATTAGAAGGATTCCACATTAAATAACCTGCGTAATTTTCTTCCAAAGCTTCTTTGATAGCTGTTATTTGTTCCTTTACCATCTCTGCTGTATAAACCGCTCCCATATTAAAATCTTGAAGCCATGGCCTAATTTTTGCTAGTTTAATTTCCTGTCCATTCCCGACTTGTTCCGTCAACCCTAATAATTTTTTATAAACTTTCTGTCTTTCTATTGCACTCTCCATTGAGTATTTCACAATATCATAAGGATACAATGCTGGATTTTCAAAACCCATAAAATCTTTAGCGTAATGTGAAGGATATACCATAGGACAAACATAATCAAAATATTCAAATGAATCTTCTATTATTTGCCCTATGCCCAAATCATCATAATTAATAGTTGCTTGGCCAAACAAATCAACTGATAGTTTTGCATCTGGAAGCTCTTGCCGTATTCTTTCAAAAAAGTTTTTTATTACCAAATGTCTTGGCGTTACACCATCCCAATAAGGGAAAGTCATATTCTCTGTTTTACCGTCTGAAGGAAAACGAATATAATCAAAATTTATTTCATCAAATCCACGTGACAGGGCATCTTTAGCAATTGAAATATTATAATCCCAAGCTTCTTTTGAAGAAGGATCTATCCAATGCAATCCATTATTATCTTTCCATAATCTCTCTCTTGTAATTAACGGCAAAGGTAAAGATAAATCATATACTGCTAAATCTGGCCTTGCCATGGCTAATACTGGGTCTTCAAAAACTGAAAGTCTAGCAATCACATAAATATTTTTTTCATGCAATTTCTTAATTAAACCAGACAAATCTACTATTATATTTTTTGAAGTTTTATATTTTAAAACTTTTTCTGCCTGACTATTATAAGAGACATAACCTGTATAATCTTTAATATCAATCACAACTGCATTAATTTCTGTATTTTTAAAAATATTTTCTAAATATCCATTTACATATTTATCACTCCCAGCCGACCAACTTGTTAAATATATTGCACTTATTACCTCTGGAGGATTTTGTAATTTTTTTGAATAATCAATTTTAATTGCTTCTTGCTCTCGATTTTCAATATTTTTTGACAAAACAGAGTTAGATAAAGATGCTTTAGATAAAGAAGCTAACTTATAATCTAAACTTTGATTTTTTTCTAAACTAAAATAAAGTGTTCCAGTTATTGGCAACATCAAAATAACAAACAAAATAACTATAATTTTTTCTACTATATTCATTTTTTGATGTTTAATTATACCCCAAACAAAAAACTCGCACAAGACGAGTTTTAAAATAAGTTATTATTATAATTATTATATTTTTTTATTCTGGCAATGCAGGAGGTTGCGGAATTGAATCAAATGGTGATTGCTTAATCACTGAGCTCAAATTTATTTTATCGCCAGCTAGCCAAAAATAGATCCCTGCACCAATGATTACCAATACTAAAATTATAAAAATCCATATTATTTTTTTATTCATAAAATTTAACTTTTTACTATTTAATTAATTTGGAATCTGCGGAGGAACAGATATTTCTTCTGCAATTCCAAGTGTGCAATCGTTTGAAACTTTAATTATCATTCCCATGCCGATACCAGCATGTGGCAAACTAGTACTCCACTGTTGCCCATCAACATCCCATGTAAAAAATTTATCAATATTACAGCTTCCTTTTATTTCATCAAATGATTTACCTTTTATATCTGGCGTGACTGTAAAAAAATTATATCCAGCATATAATTTCCTATCATCTAGTAATGGATAATCTTCTAGTGTATCGTATCTTAACACGCCCGCCTTTGCAGAATAAATCCACACAGCACTTGTTAAAATTACATCTTCGTCTAATTGTCTTCCATCTTCTGCAGACACTTTTTCTAATTGATTGTTTGGATAAAGCTGGTAATACTTTTTTAAAACCGGAGAATAATACCATATAACTTTAATATCCGATAGCTTAATTTGGCTGTCAGATAAAATTCCTTGCTTAATCTCTGTGCCTGCAATAATATTCCAACCTTTTGATAAATTTACAGAAACATTAAAATTACCGTTATTTTTTTCAACCATTTCAGCAGAAACAAACCCAATCATTCCTAAAATTGATAAAATAAGACCGATTAAAAGTATTTT
>MHPU01000031.1:4829-12238 GCA_001820485.1 Candidatus Staskawiczbacteria bacterium RIFOXYD1_FULL_32_13 | reverse complement strand
GTTAAACTGGCAATTGGTAAAACTTTATTCTCATTTTTTGTAAATAAAACTTTCTCATTTGAATCATTTAACTCCTGCAAATATGCTGATTCTGTATTAATTGTAAAAATTTCTAGACTTGTAGAAATATTACTAACGCTATATGCATTTTTTCCTAAAACAAATTTCTCTAAATTACCAGAAAAAATCTGAGTAAAAATTAAAAAAAACCCGAAAAAAGAAATTAAGGCAAAAACCAAAACAAAATTGTCTAAAAATTTTCTAAATTTCATTTTTTTTCTTTGTTACAACCTTTTTCTCATTTTTCTTTACAATCTTGTCATCTACTTTTTTAGCAATGCTAATGCCTAATTCTTTTAATTGCTTATCAGAAACTTCTGAAGGAGCTTGCATCATAAAATCTCTACCATCTCCAGTCTTTGGAAATGCTATAACCTCTCGTATGTCTGGTTCGCCTATTAAAAGTGAAATCAATCTGTCGATACCCGAACCAATCCCACCATGAGGTGGTGCCCCAAAACTAAAAGCTTCCAGCATATGACCAAATTGTTCTTTAATATCTTCATCTTTATGTCCCATTATCTCAAAAACTTTTTTTAAAGCTTCTGGAGTATGATTTCTAATACTTCCTCCCCCAGCTTCAACGCCGTTTAAAACAACATCATACTGAGTAGTTAAGATTTTCTCAATATTATTTTTTTGCAATAAATCACTCATAAATTCTGGTTTTGGAGCAGAAAATGGATTATGTGTAAATGTCCAACCTCCATCATCAGATTTTTCAAAGAAAGGAAAATCTACCACCCAAAGAAACGCCAAAAGATTTGGATCATTTTTATCATTTCTAATATCGGGTTTATCAGAATTATATTTTTCCATTGATTCTTGATAAGTTATTCTTGGAAACGGTATTTCTTGAATTTTTTTATCTGGAAATAAATTTTCAACAAGTTTAATCAAAAACCTTTCATATAATTCCATAACATCTTCTTGTTTTACAAAACTCATTTCAATATCAATTTGAGTATGTTCATATTGCCTATTACCTCTTGCGTCTTCATCTCTAAAACACCTAGCTAATTGATAATATTTTTCAATACCTGCAACCATTAAAAGTTGTTTATATTGTTGAGGAGATTGTGGGAGAGCATAAAACTTTCCTTGTTGCAATCTTGATGGAACAATAAAATCACGAGAACCTTCAGGGGTAGATTTTGTTAAATATGGGGTTTCAACTTCTATAAATCCTTCTGCTGATAAAAAGTCTCTAGCAAATTTTGAAACTTTATGTCTTACAATAAGATTATTTTTTAATCTTTGTCTTCGCAAATCTAAATATCTATATTTCATCCTTATCTCTTCTCCAATTTCATAACCCGAATCTTCAATTGAAAAAGGCAATGTTTCAGATTTCGCTAAAATCTTTAAAGAATCAGCTAACATTTCTACGCTCCCTGACTCAAGTTTTGGATTTATCATGCTTTCTGGTCTTTTCACTATCTGGCCTTCAATTTCTACAACCCACTCTGGCCTAACTTCATTTGCCATTTCATAAACTTCTTTATTTGAGGGAATAAAAACAATCTGCAAAATTCCACTTCTATCTCTTAAATCAACAAACAAAACTTTACCGTGAGCTCGAACTGTATCAACCCAGCCTGACACCTTCACTTTTTCGCCAATATGTTTGGCAGTTTCAATTATTGTAAATCTTGGCATATTTTTATATTTTATTTTAAATTTATTATATAAACAATGTTTAATCATACCAAAACAAAAATGTTCCCGCAACCTTGACAATAAGAATAATATGCTATATGATAAGTATAGTAGTGCCGAATGCTTCGGTGCTTGTTTTTCAACTGGCCTATAGCGAGACGCTGGGCATTCCTTTTTGCAGCGAGACGCTGCTAGGAGTGTATAAAATGTCGTTAGAACAAATCCGCCGTCAGTTCCGCTTCGTTAATGACCTACTGTTCGGAGAGGAGGAATGGCCCGACGCAAAAACGGATGCGCGAATTTCCGTGATCTCGCAAGAGGCGCTCTACTTGCCAGTAGATTATGAACACGACGGCGATCTGCGTTATGAGCGAGATATCTATCTGAAAGACGAGTTGGGAGAAAGCATATTTCCCAATGACGTATTGCCAATAGATATCCTCCCTGAAGAAACCACGCTGGGCCATGTTCTTCGCCGCGTTTTCAAAAACTGCGCCAAGGAGTATGCCGAAGATCTGGCATATGTCGTTTACGTCTCGAAGTTGAATGTCGCCAAGTTTCGCGCGTCGAAACTGCAGCGCCTCGAGATTGTCATCTTCAAGGTGAAAAACTCAGAAAAATTCTTGAAGATGCTCAAGCATTTTCATCGGAGCAATTGCGCACATCGTTAATCTGCTTCGATTGTTGTGCTAACAAAAAGTCGTGGGGTCCTTCGGACTACCACGACTTGTTTATTTGTTTAAAATTTTGATTATTCTGAAAGATATTTGTATGCTTGCATTCCTAATACAGACCCAATTACAGGTCCTAAAACATACATAAATCCAAATGATTTAATTCCAAAAGCAACTGCTGGATTTAAAATACCACTAGCTCCAAGTAATGCTGAAATTGCTATTCCAAAAAATAATGATGCACCAATTACAACACCTGAAATGTCTTTTGGGGTTTTTCCATAAATCACAGAAGCAATCCCAAAAGCAAAAAATGCTGTTCCTAGCAGTTCAGCAAACCCTACCAACAATGATGTATTTGATAACTCCATTTGTGCAAATTCAATCTTACATGCTGTCACAATAATTATAGCAACCGCTGCTCCAAAAAATTGGGAGATAATGTAAGCAATTGCATCTTTATTTGAAATCTTTTTAATTGACCAAGCTCCAATAGTAACTGCAGGATTAATATGAGATCCAGAAATATGACCTATTGTATATACAAATAATGCTAATGTTAAACCAGCTAAAACTGGTGTTGAAACTGGAAATTTTCCAGCTAAGGAAAGAGTCACAACAAGGGTTAATGCCATTGTTCCAACTGCTTCCGCAATATATTTTTTAATTTCTACGTTCGTCATTTTTTTTGGAGTAGTCGCTAATATACAAATTTTCGCAAATATACAAATAACGTTTTCGTATATTTGTATATTATTTTATATTTGTATATTCGTGATTACTCCGATTAACTAATTAATCTTTTTTGTTCTTCTATTTTTAATTCTTCTTTTTTTATATCTGACAAAGAAGTCAACCACATAATAAAAGGTCTTCGCAACCTATCTAAATCCCAATCATCATTTTTAAAAATATTAATTTTATCTTCACGAAAATGAGTGAGCATTGTTAAATCTGCCCTAAGTTCAGGAGAAGATAATCTATTATGCTCTTCTAAAAACTGTTGTTTTTTGCTCATAATATTTATTTAAATTATAATATCACAAATCTAAAAAACAAACAAACACACCTGTCATTGCGAGGGCATAGCAATGCCCGTGGCAATCCAGAGTTCAAGCACTTACTCTAGATTGCTTCGGGGTACCCTTTGGGTTTTGCGACCTCCTCGCAATGACAATTATACTACTTTAAAAAGTATTTGTTTAACCTTGTTCTAAATTTTTCTAAATCTTTTGTTTTAACTCTAAATCCAGATGCTAAAGTGTGACCCCCAAAAGTTATTAAAAAATCTGCACAGGTTTTCATAGCAGATACTGAATCTGTACCTTCGGGATTTCTAACAGAACCACAACACACATCAGTACCTTTTCTAAAAATAAAAGTTGGTTTGGCATATTTATTACAAATAACAGAGGCTACAGCTCCAGCTAAGGTCAAGCGCCATGAAGCATCGCCCTCAAAAATAACTGGCTCATCTGATTTTCGTAAAATACGTCTTTCTATTTCATCACAAATTTCTTTAATTCTGTGCTGTTTTGCTTGGGTTTTGTTAACTAATTCTTGAGCTAAGGTATAACACTCTTTATCAGATGAGCTTGTTAATAAAGAATATGATTCATTTTCAAATCCAAGGGATTCCGCAGAATTTAAAGCAGAAATAAATTTTAATATTCCACCAGCAAATACCTGACCCTCGCCCAAAATAGTTAACAAAGCTTTTAATCCTGGACGAAAGGTATTTTTTAAAGATCTCAAACCTTCTTCAATAAAATACTTATTTTCATCAATTTGTGGAACCATATCAGCTATTGTGGCCAGTGCTGTAAGTTCTAAAAGACTTTTTTTAGTGTTTAAAGACATATTTTCACCAAGCATTTCTTCTGCAAGGCGAAATGTGACTCCAACATTTGCTAAGCCTTTAAATGGATATGGGTCATCTTTTTGTTTTGGATCAACAATAATTTTAGCATCTGGCACTTCATCTAACGGCTCGTGGTGATCCACAATCATTACATCTAAATTATATTTTTTTGCAACCTCTACTCCAGCAACATTTCCAATTCCAAGGTCTAGTGTGATTAGAAGAGCTGGTGCTTTTTCTTTTAAAATTTCTAAGGCATTTAAATTTAAGCCATATCCATCTTTTTCCCTATCTGGAAAAAATACACAATCAATTTTTCCACCCAAATTTTTAATAGCTTCACCTAAAATTACAGCCGAACCAATACCATCTAAATCAGAATCTCCGTATAATATAATTTTCTCACTATTTTTAACAGCTTGTTTAATTCGGTTTGAAGCTTTTTCTATGTTTTTTATTTTCATATTATAAGTTTAACAAATATTTGATTAAATTAAAAGCAGTAGATATATTACGATTAATTAGCAATTTATTTTTTAAAACTTTGGGAAATTATTTTAACCACATTTGCATCAAAAATTGATGGTATAATTCTATTTATACTTGGATGTTTAACAATTTCAGCTAGCCTTAAAGAAACACTAATTTGCATTTTATCAGTAATTTTTTTAACTTTATTATCCAAAGCACCTCTAAAAATCCCTGGAAAAACTAAAGCATTATTTACTTGGTTTTTAAAATCTGATCTACCAGTGGCAACAATAAATGCCCCTGCTTTTTTTGCAATATCTGGCATTATTTCTGGCACAGGGTTAGCTAATGCAAAAATAATTGGTTTATTGTTCATTGTTTTTATATACTCTGGTTTTATAATATTTGGAGCTGATAAACCAACAGCAGCATCAGCTCCAATTAATGCATCTTGCAATAAACCTTCTTTGCAATTTTTATTTGAAATTTCTGCTAATTCCTTTTGATATGGCAGTAAAACCCCCCTACATTTAGATAAAATACCATCCTTGTCAACAACAATAATATTTCTTACTCCATAAGCATGTAATAATTTTGTTACAGCAGTTCCTGCTGATCCAGCACCAATTATAACAATTGAGCTCTTTTTTAAATCTTTCTTTGCAACTAAAAATGCATTTATTAAACCTGCCAATACCACAATTGCAGTTGCATGCTGATCATCATGCAATATAAAAATATCTAACATATCTTGAAGCCTTCTTTCAATCTCAAAACATCTTGGAGCAGAAATATCTTCAAGATTAATTGCCCCAAATACAGGTGCTATATGTTTTATGGTTTTGATAATTTCCTCAACATCTTGAGTATCTAAAACAATTGGAAATGCATCAATATTAGCAAATTCTTTAAAAATCATTGCTTTGCCTTCCATTACTGGCAAAGCACCTTCAACACCAATATTCCCCAAACCCAAAACTGCAGATCCATCTGAAATTACAGCAACTGCATTCTTTTTTATTGTATATTCACTTACTTTATTTTTGTGAGTTGCTAAATATGAGCTTACAGCTCCAACACCGGGCGTATAACAAAGTTTTAAATCATCTGGCGATTTTAAAGGAGCTTTAGAGAAAACTCCAATTTTTCCATTAAGTTTTTTGTGGTAATCTAATGCCTTTTTTGCTAAAGAATTATTTTTATTCATTTTTTATTTTTTTTAATTAAAGTATTTTTACTATACCAAAAAACCACCAATATTAAAAGGTGGTTTTTACAATGACAATTATTTTTTTGTGGTAAATGATACAATCTCACCACGAACTGTTCCATACTGATTATTTGCAACTATCCTAACATAATACTTTGTATTACTAGTTAAATTTTTTACATCTACAGATACATTGAATGCAGAGGAATTACCATTTAAAGATTGTTCTAGAGTACTAGACAACAAAGAAAGTAAAGAGTTGGTACTATATTCATACCAATATGTTGTTGCAGCTCCATTAGGATTAACGCTGGCATTTAGTTTTGCAGATGAACTGGTTATAGCAGTAACCGAATTACTTTTAACTGTTGGGGCAGTTGCATCGGCTGGGCCATTAGTTGTAAAATTTAAAATTTGGCCATTTACAGTTCCAAACTGATTTTGTGCATTAACGCGAAAATAATATTTAGTAGCAGGTTGCAAACCAGATACAGAAGCCAAAACATTTAATAAAGAATTGCTATTATTAGATGTTTGGAATGATGTAACTATACCTAAATTTGAAGTTGTCCCATATTCAAACCAATACGTTGTTATTGAATTATTAGGATTAATTTGACCATTTAAATTTACAGTTGTCTTTTCAATGTTTGTAGCTTGCGATGTGTTGATTGTTGGAGCAATTCCACTTGGAGGTGGTGTATTATTGGTCTTAAAAGTATAAATTTGGCCATTTACTGTTCCAACTAAATTATTGGCATTTAATCTAAAATAGTAATCTGTATTAGAAAGTAAGCCTGTAATATATGCTGGTGTATAAAAATTTGTGTAACCTGAACCAACTAAGTAAGAGCTTGTTTTTAAGCCCAATGACGAAGTCTGCCCATATTCATACCAATAAGTTGTTATAGCTCCATTTGGATTGACTGTTCCACTTACAACTACTGTTGAGATATATGGAGAAGTTTTTGAATCTGTCAAAACAGTTGGTAGGCTAACCTGAGGTTGAGCTGTATTTTGATTTGGCACATTTGTTATTTCTTGATTTTCATTTTGATCTACAACTTGAAAAGAATTATAATTACTCCACAATGCAAAACCAATCCCTGTAAGCACCAACACTCCTACAACTATTAAAATTATTAATAAATTTTTATTCATATTTTTTAATTTAATTATTATTTTTTACAAAATTTTCTTTCCTGTAATAAAGTGCCAGATAATTGCAATAACCGCAATAACTAAAATTATATGGATTAAACCACCGAGCGGATAAAATGTGAAGCCAAGAAGCCAGAGTACTATTAATATAATTCCAATTTCTAAAAACATAATTTTATTAATTTAATTTTATTATTTCTATAGCTAAGGGGTTGTTGGAGTTACAGGGATTTCAGGAGTCGGAGGGATTGTAACATTAATGTTTGTGGTGTCGGTTGGATTCTGATAATTCTGAATCATTGGCAAGCCATAT
>MHPU01000031.1:0-4808 GCA_001820485.1 Candidatus Staskawiczbacteria bacterium RIFOXYD1_FULL_32_13 | reverse complement strand
AAATGAGGACTGCTACTAAATTTGACCCCGAGTCCTCTGTATTATTTGGTGGGGTATTAATTACTGTTGTCATATTTTTAATTCTTACTGTTTTAATTTATATTATATTTTTTTTCGGCCTTTTGCTTATTACAATGATGCCGTTTTATACATAAATTTATTACAGTACAGTCAACAAAAAACCACCCGAATAATAATGTACGCATAAATATTCAGACAGATTTAAACAACTCAACCAAAACGAGATATCAACCCTGACAGGTGATAAAAAATTTGGTGTGCGCCGGGATGCAGTTAGAACTTGGTTCTGGGAGAATTTCTCATTAGTGAAACCAATCAAAATATAAAATAAAAAAGCCTCGCCGTGGAAACGACGAGGACTTATGGATGTCGGAGTGCTGTTCGCAACTACGTGCTACTCCTTCCTATTCTTTGCGAATCTTCTCGATCTCACGAAGTAAATTCGCGACGATTTCGCCTTCCGTTGGCGTAGGAGTACCGGGAGGGTCATCTGACATTGGCGCGCTACAATTGAGCGCCATCTTAACGACTTCTTTGGTCGTCCTGATCGGGGTATGTTCGGGTTTCCTCGTGCTATAAGCGGCGGTCATTCCCGACGCGCCTCGCTCGAGTTGAAATCCTTTTCCAGTCAGAACCACAGCGCTATAACTGCCCATGCAGGCTTCGCCTTCCGCCACCATGACGATCTTGCCAGTTCGCGCAAGCAGGCGGAGCGCTTGTCGCCACATAGGCGACTTCTTCAACTCCTGAAATGTCGTCGGATTGCAAGGCTTGTGCATTCGTCTGTTGATTGCCATTTCTGGCTCCTTTCTTTGGTTTTCATTCTTATTCACCTAGCAAACAACTCCCTGTATATTATATCACAAACTAAATTATGTCAAGTAACCAAAAAACCATCTATAAGTAGATAGGTATGAATCTGCATAAATACTATTCTACGATTTCGTGGAATAGATTTGTTAATATCTTTTGCAATTCTAACACTCTTAGTTATCATATGATAACCAGACCATTCTATCATTATAAGGAATAGTGGAGCAGATTCATTTTAAATTTATTTATATATTTAAATTATAAAAATTAAAAAAGCTCCATCAGTCTGTTGACCAATGGAGCATGCACAACCAAGAACCAATCAGAATAACTAACAAAAAACCACTTTGAAAAAGTGATTTTTAAAAAGCCCCGTTATTGGATGCGTTCAGAACTATTAGCTGGAACATTATGAAGATTTAGATGGATATAATTTTAGTTTTAATTTGAGAACCTTCTAGTCCACAAAATTATTTCATATAAGAACTTAATCTAGTAAAACACTTATTTTTTGTATTTTCATCTTTAATATTATTACATATAGTTGTGTCTTTATATTTTCTTCCGTATTCATAATAACACCAAAAACCAAATTCTGGTTGCTTTGTTCCATACTCTGTAGCTATTGTAACCTCCTCAACTTGCTTATATTCAGTTGCTTTCGGCGGAACAGGTACAAATGTCTGCAGTGTTTGCAACCTATCACAAGGGATTATATTTTTCATATCTAACGCTGTTTGGGTTAAGCATTTTTCTACAAAGCTAGAATAATAAGGATTATCATTAGATAATAAAGATTCACACAGTGAATAATTATTTAATTTTAATGAACGCGCAACGAAATAATAACATCCCTCTCTAGGAAGCACGTCCGGAATAGATTCTGGAAGTCTATCACAAATCGTTGGGTCTTGGTGACTCAAGGCATCCAAATTGATTCGATCTTGTAATTTTTTATTATAAATTATGGCATTATACACAACAGAAGAACTAGGCGGAAGATACCCAATAATCAAATTTAATAAATAACCTACAAGCGGTAGTGACAAAAATATAAGAATTAAAAGCAACAAGAAAAAAATAAATTTTGGCATCTATATTTAAGATAATATCAACCGATTAAGATTGGTACCATTTTGAAGACGAGATATCGACCCTAACGAGTGATAAAAATCTTATTACATGGCGCGGGCAAGGGGATTTGAACCCCTGATCTCCTCCGTGACAGGGAGGCGTCTTAAACCAGGCTGGACTATGCCCGCATTTTTATACTATATATACAATACTATATATTTTTTATATTTTCAATCCTTGTGCCGACGACTGGGATTGAACCAGTGACCTAAGGTTTATGATTCCTTCGCTCTACCACTGAGCTACGCCGGCAATTTAATTTTCTAACAATCCCTCTACCCAACCATTAATTTTTCTTCTTAATTTAGTTCCTTTTTTTATTTTTAATCGAATAGTTCCATAATAAACACTATTTTTTGGATAAATTTTGTTTAATTTACTCTTAATCAAAATCGTTTTTGTAAATTGACACAAAGGAATATTTGTTATTTCTGACCAATATTTTTCAATTTTTTTAATTTTATTTCTATAAACATTATTTATTCTAATTTGGATGGCAAATCTGTCATTAGAAATTCCACAAATTTCCCAAAACCATTTTTTCATAAAAAGAATAGTTCTGTAATCGGAATTAGTAAAACTTACTTCCTCGCCACAATCAGAGGTCGAACCCTCACTTATATAAAATGCTAACCCTGAAATAAATAAATCTCGTTTGCTAATAATTCCAATTTCCTTAATACCTTCTATTCGCAATAACCTTGATTCGAGCAATCTTCTTGATCTTAATCTCTCTAAAAATATCATTCTACCTTTATAACTACCTGATTTTTGCCTTTTTTCCAGTCTTTCAATTTGCCTTTTCCCTAATTTTATATTTCTACACCAAATACCAATCGTACTTCGAGGTATATTTAATTTTTCAGAAATTTCACTTATACTTTTACCTTCTATTCTTAATAATTGTGCTTTATTCTTTGCTAAAACATTTACCATTGGATAGGGGTATATAATAATTAATTTATTATAACGTTTATCCACAAATAAAGCAATGTATGTTGCGCCTCTCCGAGTTGCACGGAGAACTGGGGCTTCTTTGAAGTACTTTTTATTTCTAAAAAGAATGGACTATACCACTCACCTTTAAAAGGTGATTCCTATTATAGTCTCTGAACCTCCTCTACCTTTTGTAAAGTTTGGATGCTGATTGCCAAATTTTTTCTTTTTTTTGCATTCACGATTATTCTTTCGAATTGCGTTGTAGCAAGAAAAACTTAATGGGTTTCCAGCAGTTTAAGGAATTTTTCCATCGAGCGTTACCGCTCGCGGTCACAGGAACCTTGTAGCTCTATGAGACCCCCGAGATACTGTTTCTCCAAGGCGCGATAATATTTATATTATATCATAAAAAATTTTATAAAACAAGGCAAATAATACAATGAAGTAATATAAAACAAAATTCGCTTTTAATTTGCGAATTTTGTTTTATATATAAATTAGCAAATCAATTATTCAGTAACCGTAACTTGAATACTATCTGAATATCCGTTGCTACAATCAATTCTAAATAAATATGTTTCTGGAGAATATATATAAATATTTACACTACCACTATATGATTTATAACCATGCCAAAGACTGTTTCCTGAAGCATTGCAATAATTAGCATCACTAGTCCATTGTATATTAACTGAACCCGGGCTTATTGTAATAGCATCAGAAGAATTATTAGCTTTAATACTTGCTCTTTCTATAACATTAACATTAATACTAATTGATTTTTTATTACCTACAATATCTTGACAAGTTAAGGTATATATTTTTGATGAATTAATTATAGGCGTATATTCTGTACCAACAATTAATTTATTACCCGACCAATCACCAGAAGCAGTACAAGAAATTGCATTTTCAGCTTTCCATGAAATAGCCACTGCATTTCCACTATAAATTTGAACTGGTCCAAAATATGAGCCATTTATACTCATCGTTAAGCTTGGCTCAATATAGTTTACTGTAACACTATCTGATACTGATCCCCTTACGCCATATTCATCATTATACGCACAAGAAATTTGATAAATATATGTTCCTAATAAAGGTGAATTATATGATGAGGTATATTCAGACCCAGAAGCTTCTTTACTACCAGACCAGTTTTGATATGCTCTACATGAAAAAACATTTCCAACAGATGACCATGTTAAATTAACTACTATCGGAGATCCTGCAGGAAGGCTTATTGAATCATCAGAACCATTGGCTTTAATATCAATTTTTGCATTAATACAAGACTGTTGAACTTCTGGCTCGTTATTTGGAGTCGAACAATAATTTACATCAGTACAATTTCTTTCCCTATTACCATTATAACACTGTCCCCAATTTTCACATTGCCAATTCGAAATACAACAAGATTGAGTTGTAATAGGTTGTCCGTCTTCTATACCACAAGAATTTGTATCATAACAATTTCTATCTTGCCTTCCGTTTTGAGTTTGTGAATCTTCATAACAACCACTCCAGTCATCACATTGCCAATTTGGTAGGCAAGTGCAAGGTTGTTGAGTTGTTGGACGATCTGTTGCAATACTACACCTGTTAGCATCATAACAGCTTCTTAATTGTTGATCTGAAATACATGCTGACCAATCACTACAAATCCAATTAGAAGAACAACAGCTTTGAATTTCTAAAGGTTTATTAGTTAAAGTTCCACAATAATTTAAATCAGTAACTGTTCTAGTTTGTTGATAATTTGCACATACAGACCATACACCTGTTTGCCAATTTGGATAACAAATAGATTCTAACGGACTAAAACTACATGTTTGAGTTTCAATTTTTGAATAATTGTTACTATTACAATAATTATAATCTATACAAGACCTTGTTTTTTG
>MHPU01000030.1 GCA_001820485.1 Candidatus Staskawiczbacteria bacterium RIFOXYD1_FULL_32_13 | reverse complement strand
ACGAATGTAATACAGAAAATTGTAAATGCGAAGTAGTTTCTGGTATGGGAATTGATACTTGCAAAGGAGACACAGGATTAGAATGTACTTGTTGTAATGTATTAGCTCAAACTTGTGAAATTGAAAACAGCTCAGGAATATTCTGTTTAGACAATGCTTATTGTTCAGAAACAAAATGTAATTCTTTAACTCAAGCTTGTGATGCAGAAGGAACAGGTGAACCTTGTTTTGAAACATCAGATTGTTTTGCCTGCCAAGCCTTCTCTTGTATCTTTGGAGGAACTGAAGGTTTATGCAGTACAGATACAGATTGCCAAACATACAATGTATGTACAGCACAGCCTAATGGAGCTAATACTTGCGATACATTAACTTGTCCGCAAGAAGGTTGTCCTATAGATGATTGCACAGATGATTTAAATTGTTGTGCATCAGGAACCAAAATCTGTGCTGATGGTTCAGAGGTTTGCACAGAAAATCCTTGTCCTACTTATTGTACATTTGATGGAGCTTGCACTGAAACTGCAGATAGTCTTGAACCTTGTGATCCAGAAAACAATATGTGTCCTACATTCACTCATAACGAATGTAATACAGAAAATTGTAAATGCGAAGTAGTTTCTGGTATGGGAATTGATACTTGCAAAGGAGACACAGGATTAGAATGTACTTGTTGTGGAGAAGGAGTTCAAGCTCAAAGTTGCGTATTAGAGGGATCATCTTTAAATTGGTGCTTTGATGATACATTTTGCTCAGATATTGAAACATATAATGTTTGTTCTATACAGACTTGTGAATCGGTTGGATGTCCAATAGAAGGATGTCCGCCAGATGAATGTCAAGAATTTACTGATTGTTGTGAAGAAATTCCAACATTATGTCCAAATGGAATGCCAGTCTGTGCAGATGATCCTTGTCCAAGTTATTGCACCACTGATAAACAATGTTCAGAATTTGCTTTTGGTAATGTTAGTTGTGATCCATTGCTCCCAATAGAATGTTTAGAATCTCATAATATATGTAATGAATTAGATCAATGTGAAGTTGTTAGCGGGCTTGGATTTGATGAATGTTTCCTTGATTTAGATTGTACGCACACTGTTTGTGGATATTCACAAGGAATTTGTTCATGTACTGAAGAATCCGGCTCTGGGTTTATTAATGAATGTTCAGAAGATTTAGATTGTGAGTCTTCTCCAATCTGTGCCAAAAAAACAGAATGTATAGATAATCAGTGTGTAATGTCTGATTGTTTATTGGAAGGAGATTGTAATTTTTTATGTTTTGATCAAGAAGCTTGTTGTTCAAGTGGGAATCATACAGAATGTGTAAATGGACAGTGCGTTTGTTTAATCGGTGAAGGTGAAGATAGGTGTCAAACAGATACTAATTGTTCATACCACACAGAATGTAATTTTGAGTTTGAGTCATGTTATATTGTAGATGAAATTGGAATAAATGAATGTAGTTTATATAATAGTGAGATTGATTGTGAGATAAACACTCCACCTTCTATTACAAATCTCCGAGCTGATGAAGGAAATTATTGTACAGAAATTCCTTATGTTGGAATAGCATATTTTAGTTGGACATATCAAGATCTTGAAGACGGAAGTCAAAAGAATTTTAAATTTCAGGTTGATGATAATTCTGATTTCTCTTCTCCTGAAGTTGATAGATTTTTTGATAGATTAACATCTGGCTTTAGTTCTAATAATGAACAAATGGTTTATGTAAAAAATCAACCAACAATGATTGCAGGAGATTTCATTAAATATGGAATTCCATATTATTGGAGAGTTATGGTTCAGGAATATAAAAAAGATTTGAGTTCTGATTGGGTTTATTATGATGGTTTAATAGGGACTACAGATCCAAATTTAAAGGAAGCATATATTTACGGATATGTACACCCGGCTCCAATAGTTGACTTTAATATTTTGCCAGAAACTGCAGTTATTGATGAAGATGTTTATTTTGGAGATATGTCAGTTTGTTATACTGAAAGTGGTCCTTATGCTTGTAAAGGTTTGCCTTATGGATATACTTGGACATTTGGAGATAATTCTACATCTAATAAATCTGGAGATATTTTCCACACTTATACAAGTGATGGAATATTTACATCAACACTTCAAGTCTGTGATGAAATTAATTGTTGTTCTTCTACAAAAAATATATCAGTTAGAAATGAAACTAGTACTGAACTTCCAAAGTTTAAAGAAATTCCACCATATTAAAATTGCAAAAAAATAAAAAAGATGCTATATTAATAAAATAGCATTTTTTTATTGCGAGATCGTCTAATGGTAGGACTCCAGGTTTTGGTCCTGGCTATCTAGGTTCGAATCCTAGTCTCGCAGCCATTCGACTCGCTTCGCTCGCTCATGGCTATAGCCGTTCGACTTTACTAATTACTGCTAAATAAATTAATTGCAATTATATTGTAAAAGCGAGGCGAATGTCCTGAGCGACGAGCATAGCGAGGAGTCGAAGGAAGTGTAAAAAAATATTTATGCCATATATAGTTTATATTTTACGTTTCTTGGATAATACTTTGTATATCGGACAAACAAATAACCTTGAGCAAAGATTGAAAGATCATTTAAATAAAAAAGAAAGATCGTCAAAGTTTTCAAATGACCACGGAGATTTTAAATTAATTTATAAAGAAGAATATAGTTTAAGAGTTGAATCAATGAGAAGAGAAAAACAATTAAAAGGTTGGACTAGAGCAAAAAAAGAGGCATTGATAAATGGTGATTTGCAATTACTCAAAAAGCTTTAACATGCTAAGTCAGGTGACTGAGTCGCCCCTACAAAAGCAAACGCGAAAGTCGTGAATTTCTCACGGCTTTTAATTATTTGATCTTTTGTAAGCCGAATGATGACGCAAAGGCGTCTAGGAGTCCAGACCCCGTGAGTTGATAAATATCATAATTTTATATAACCAAAAACACCGTTTTCCGGTGTTTTGTTTTGATCCTAATTTTAAAATTGTTTTTGCTCTGGAAGATTTTGAGGTTCTGATGTTGATTTGGCATTTTTATCAGAGGTTATAAACTCGACACCTTTGTCTGTGATATTTATCCTCTTCGCATTAAGAATGTTCATGGCAAGGGCAATATCTCCCAAAGGACTCCATGCCTTTTTGCTTAAGTATGTTTTGAATTCGTTTGTAATTTTATCTTTTGTCTCTTGATCTAATGGTATATCGCAATCGAAGTCAATGAATTTTTCGTATGTTAAATGTTGGCAGAAAAGTAGCCAGTGCTTGCTTTGTTTAAATCGCGTAGCAAGCCCGAGGGAGAGATCTTTTGTATTGATAACCACCCCGGGATATATTATTTTTATTTTTTTTGCTGTAAGTTCGGCTGAGGATGATATTCCTGGATATATTAGACTTTCAAAATATTTTAATATATTATTTTTATTATCCAAAAGTATTTTTGATATTTGCGAATCTGTAATTCCGGAAATTTTTAACGAAGAGGCAATTGCAGAAAAACCGTCCCATTCTTGCAAGCTTGCATATCTTAATAAATTATCTCTTATTCCTTGCAATGTCTGTTCGTCTAAATCTACTTTTTCATTTTTGTTCATAAGTTTTAGTGTTGCAACTTCCCAACAAAAACCGCCCCATAAAGGACTTTTGTCGTGCTTCTGTCTTTCGCGCGTTCTATTTAATTCGTCTCTTAACTCTTGCAAATCTTCAGCACTAACAAGTTCGCTAAAATCAAAAGGCAACTCAGCTTGTTTTTCCGGTTCTTCAATTGCCAGCTCATGTATATTTAAATTGTCCGGGTTAAATTTCATTTTTTTATTTTAAAATTGCTTGCTTTCTGGCAATTGCTGAGTTTCTTGATTGGATCTTTTCTTTTTGTTAACTTCTATGCATTTATCTGCCACAATTCTTGCCATCGCTAAGGATATATACCATTCTGCGAGTGCTCTGTGTCTTATTCTTTCTTGAAGGTAAGCTACGATTAATTTTGAAGATTCAGCAGAAATTTTTAATGGATAATCTGGATAAATGATACTCATAGCCACCGCATCTTCTAAAAAATTCTCTGTATCATACGCTTTCGCATCTCCATTATTCATGACTATCTCTTCCTTGGCTTTTATCTCTTGGGATTTGAATTCTTCCTCGAGCTCTTTAAAATCTTCTTGACTTAAATTGGGTCTGCGTCCTAAAACCGTCAACCATGATGCATATTCAAAAAAATGTCGCCAATCTTTTTTATCTCTTAATTCAGATAAATGATCGTTGCTTTTTTCCACGGCTCTTTCGAAAGCCTCTGCTGGCACATTTGTGAATTCAGGCGATATATAGCTTGCCCAAGCCATATCCTGCAAGTGACCTTCGCCCCAAAGATCATCCCGAATTTTCTTTTTAATTTTATCTTTTATTTTAATGCTCATTTCTGGCAATTTATCTTTGTCTAAAATAGCCAGCGATGCAGTCTGTTCCAAAATCCATGTAGGACTATCTGTGGTTATTTCTTGCAATACAGCCCAATCTGCTTCTGCCAAAAGCTTATTTGGATCAAAAGGGATTTCAACGGCCTCTTGCGTTTCTATCTCCTGTATAGCAAGGTCGTGAATATTTAATTGTGAATCTGGATTAAACTTTGGCATAATATTTTTATTTAAAATTGCTTATTCTCTGGCATTTGCGGTACGTCGTTTGCAATTTTTTTATTTTCTTTATCGTTGACTACTTTTAGATACCAATTGTTGGCGATAATAGATATTATTTTCTTGCCCTTTAATCTTTCTTTCAAGTCGCTAAATACTCCTTCATAGGTAACTTTTTTCCATGTGATACCATCAGTGGTTTCATCTATAAATTTATCGGGGATAACCAGACCCGATAGTCTCATATCAATAATATCGCCCATTTCGGTAAAATATAACTTACTAGGGTTTCCGTAGCCACTTTTATCTCTTATCCAGCTAAAAACTTCTGTCAAAAAAGGTTCGGCATCATGTCCTGGAGTTTGTTTTTCAGGCTCCTCTACAGTAAGTTCATGGATATTTAATTGTGAATCTGGATTAAACTTTGGCATATTTTTGTTTGATTAAAATTGTTTTACTTCTGGAACTTGTGGAGCTTCTTGCTCTAAATTTTCTTTCTTTTTCGGCACAATAATTTCCAAACCATTTTGAGTAATTTTTACTTTATCAGCTGCTAAAATTTTTGCAAAAAGCAAATCCATTACACATCTTAATTTTGTAGCATCAGCCGTTCCAAATGCTTGCATTTTTCCTTGTAAATATTCTCTAATTCCATCCCACGCAACTGCATCTAATTTAAGATCTTTAATTCTGTCTGGTCTAACAATTTTTACCAATCCCGCTCTATGTAAAATTTTTCCCCACTCTCCCTCTTTTTTTAATCTTTCAGTGGTCATCGAATTAATTTCTAGATCTCTATTGGTAATTATAAAATCTTTAAAGCTTTCTGGAAAAAATAATAATTTATATTCTATTGTTGCATCACTCATTTCAGCCCATCTATTTTTTTGCTCTGCTTCCGCAGTTTCCATCTTGGCAGCAGCATTATCATCAAGATCTAAGAAAAAATCTTTAAATCTTTTTGGGTCAATAATCTTAGCAGAAGAACCATACAATGCCCTTGTTAAACCTGTAACATTATCTAGTCCTTGCTTTATTTTTTCCCATTCCTCTTCTGTAATATCCCTCTCCGGGTCAAAAGGCAACTCAGATTCTTTTTCTGGTTCTTCAATTGCTAATTCATGGATATTTAATTGTGCGTCTGGATTAAACTTCATAAAATTATTGCTATTTAAAATTGTTTTTGCTCTGGCATTTGTGGAATTTCTGCTTGTAAATCAGTTTTCTTGTGGCTAATTAATTCCAAACCACCGCCTTCAGGAATGCGTACTTCATCAGCCGAAAGTATTGCCATAGTTGTAGCTATACTTACAGAACTATGCCAATTTGAATCCATCTGGAAAACACGATCATGACGATATCTTTCCCTCTCCTGTTTTAAAAATTCCCAATCGCTACTTGTTAGTTTTGGTCTTCTTCCTAAAATAGTTTCAGTTTCTAAAATTTCAATAAGTGGGCCAATGCTTTTTTTATTTTTTTCTCTGAATTCTTCTAGATATTTCCAGTCATCTTCCGATAATTTTACTGGGCGGCCAAGTACGGCCTTGGCAAGTATGTAATTCGCAAAAAAACAGTGCATATGTTCCTGTGGTTGTTTTGTTCGTTGTGCCTTCATGTGTTTTTGAATCGATTGCCAATCATCATCTGTTAACTCGGGGACATTGCCTGCGATGGCCTCATTTTTTGCTTTTTCCACAAAATCTCTCCAACCCATAACTGCGTCATATAAATGACTTCTTCTATATTTTTGTAAATTCTCCCAATCGGAATCGCTTAAATTAGGGTCTTTCCCTAAAATTTTTTCCTCTGCACAAATTTCTGCAACTGATTGCCAGTTATAAGACATCTGCTCTTTTTTATATTGTCCAATCTTCTCCCAATCTTCTGGGGTTATATCTCGCTCTGGATCAAAAAACACCTCAGCTTGTTTTTCAGGCTCTTCTATTGCGAGTTCGTGGATATTTAATTGTGCATCGGGGTTGAATTTTGGCATAATATTTTTTTATTGTTTAAAATTGTTTTTGCTCGGGTACTTGCGAGGTTTCGGTTCCAAAATCAGATTTATGACGAATCAATTCCAATCCTCCGCCTTCGAGGATCTTAATTTCGTCTGTCGTTATTATTGTTAACAGCGATGCCATATAAAAGAAATTTGACCAATCTTTTTTTTCTTTGTATTGCTCCATAGTCTTTTTTATTTCCTCCAACCTTTGCGAATTAAGATCAAGCTTGTGGTTTGGATTAATTATTTTCATATCTCTCAGGTGCATAATATACGCGTGCCATTTTTGATCTTTAGCTAAATTTTCAATATGTTCTTCTATTTTTGCCCACAATAAATCATCGATTTCTGGCAAATAATTTTTATCCAATCCCGATATTTTTGCACTAGCCAATAAGGATAAAAAATTCGTAACTTTTTTGCGGGAATTTTCTATAATCTGCCCTATTTTTTCTTTGTCGGCAGAGGTAAGATTTAAATCGTAATCTTTGTTAATAATCTTTGAATGTGCCGCTCCGTATACAACAAGATCCCACGGCTCTTCTCCCTGTTCTGCCCCGTCATATGCTTTTTTGTATTCGTGTGCAAGTATTTTTAATTCATATTCTGAAAATTCGCGTTTGGGGTCAATAATTTTAATAAGTTCCATTGTGTCAACTAACCAAATATTGGGCGTTCTTGTTTGCCAATGATTAAAATCTTTTCTATCTTGCCAAAAACCACTATTTTCTTCGTATGTTTTTAAATTCTTGTTTATTCCTTCCCAATCATCCTCAGTTATTTCCTTTTCAGGATCAAAAAACACCTCAGCTTGTTTTTCGGGCTCTTCAACTGCGAGTTCGTGGATATTTAAGTTGTCTGGATTAAACTTTGGCATAAATTTTTTCTAAAATTGTTTCTGCTCGGGAATCTGTGGAGTTTCAGATTTTAATTCTTTTTTGACTTTATCTGCAATCTCTAAATACCAATTGCCTTCATTATTTCTGTCCTTAATAGAGATTATTTTTTTGCCCTCCAAAAGGCGTTTTAGGGTATCAATACCTGTGCCATTTTTATTTACGTCCCATTCAAATACCATTTTTTTTATTGTATCATAAAAGTTTTCTGGGAGATCTACCGAGCTTGGTAAATTCATATTTATAAATTTATTATCGCTTGAAATAGAATAGCTCCAACGACTAATATCATATAACCCGATTAAATTTTTTTCTATCCAATCAAAAGCCTCATCTAAGAAAACTTTCGGATCTCTACCTTCTGGTTTTTCAGGCTCTTCTACAGTAAGTTCATGGATATTTAATTGTGTGTCGGGGTTGAATTTTAGCATAGAAAGAGTAAAATGAATTAATTAAATAAATACATATAAATTAATATATATTAACATAAAATTGTCGTGACAGCAATTTTAAAACTATGAGTCCAGAAAAAATGTTTCCGCATCATATAGGAGATAGAGCTGAAGGCGAGCCACAAGAAAATCTTGATGAGCCAGAAGTTACTAGCCAAGATTTAGGAGAAACA
>MHPU01000029.1 GCA_001820485.1 Candidatus Staskawiczbacteria bacterium RIFOXYD1_FULL_32_13 | reverse complement strand
TCCATCCTCATATTCTTCAACACTAACCATATTTTCATCTTTCAAACAATCAACAGTTGTCAAACCATTTTTATCACAAATCTCTACTATATCATCAAAAGAATATTTTTTATTTTTTACAAAAATTCCCATATTAACTATTTTATTAAATTTGGTTTTTTCATTATAAAGAGATATTTAAAGCCCCTCAAATAAAAATTATATTGTCTTGCTCTACTATGCCAAATCCCAGTGTTTGATGTTTGATTATGTCTAGTTAAGCAAATAATATCAATTGGTTCAAAATATTTTTCTAATCTTTGCCACATCATAAATCCAGTTGGCGTAAATTTTCGTTTAATCCATTGATCAGCAATAACCCAACCCATTACTTTTCCGGGTTTTAAAATTCTGTGAATTTCGCTAGCGGTTTTTTCTAATTCATCGTAAAAATCCTTTTTCTCGCAAGAAATTTTTCCAATACATTCCTTATTTTCAGAATAATTTATATTATCAGAATATGGCGAATCAATAAAAACAAAATCCACTAAATTATTATCAAGTGGAATTTTTCGAGAATCATTTTTTATAATATCTGGGCGAATAATGTTCAAATCATAGCCAATTACTTTTCTGTTTAACTCTTTTGCTACATCAATAGTTGTTCCACTTCCACACATTGGATCAACGACTAAATCGCCCTCTCTCGTATATCTCTGCAATAAATTCCAAATCACAGAAGCTGGCGTAACTCCATTATATTTATTGCTTCCGTGTGGCTTGTCACTATAGTTTTGTGTCGGAAAATCCCAAAGTGTTGTTGATTCAATTATTAAATCCTTAGCCATAGATTTTTATTTAAACCATTTTCCAAATAAAACTTTAAGGTCATCAAAAATCTTTGAAAAATTTTTAACTTTATCGCTTTCTGGAATATCACGAAAAATGTACGCTCTATCAATTTCTCCATATTCTACAATAACCCTATCTCTACTTATGTTTTCCCCAATCTCTAAAAAATCTCCATCATTATCTGTAGACAAAAGATAATACAAAATATCTTTTGTTGTATCGTTGTATTGAAATTTTAATTTCCAATATGCTGCCTGTGCAACCCTTTCCCTCAAACTTGCCTTACAAGATAATACTGCAATAATTTTATAATTAGACTTATCATAAATTACTATATCCGCATCTGGTATAATTGAGTACGAATCATAAAATATTTCTATATTCCTTCTGACTTTATCTAATTCTGGCGATAATTTTTTATTTCTTAATTTTGTATCATCAGTTATTCCAATTGGGTAATTTAAGGTCGAAACATAATCCTCGACGATAAATTTAATCAATTCTTGTAATGCCTTCCCACTCCAAGAATTCCATGATTGATTTGCATCTTTGCCCTCAATAATTTTCTCTTCTTTATACTCCTTTTTAATTTCATCAAAAATACTTTTGATAAAATTATGATCTAATTCTTTATCTTTTTTCGCTAAATAAATTTTTTTAATTTTATCTAAATTCATATTTTTATTTTTCCATTATTAGAATATACTCTGTTGGATAAGCTGAAACTTTATTTTTATCGCTTATTTTAGCGAATTTTCCAGTTTCTTTATCTCTAACAGATGGCAAATTTTTTGATGGAATTTCTCTTTTAATAATATCAACAATTTTTAAACCCAAATTTTTTAATTGTTCTGCAAAAACTTCTGCATTTAAAATTTTTACTCCTTTTAAACTTGTATTGCCAACAACGATACAAGTTTTCCCTCCTTTTTTTAGTATTCTTTTCATTTCAACAAAAACCTGATTCATTTCACTAAAATATGTTGAGACTTCTTCAGCAGTTTTTTTATCAATATCTAACAAATCACTCCTTATTTTTTCTGCAAGAATACTGTTTAAAACTAAATTCTTTTTATTATTATAAGAAGTCCCAATAAATCTTTTTCTAAAATCACTTAAGTCTTTTGTATATTCAAGCCACAAAGCAGTAAGCTGATGTAAATCAGCATATTCATAAGAAGTCACGTATGGCGGAGAAGTAACAATCAAATTGACACTATTATCTTTTGTTGGAATTTTTCTAGCATCAGTACAGACAACCTTACTTGGAGTTTTTAAATAACCTTTTTCTGATAATAAATTAAAAATTTGTTCATTGCCTCTTAACATCATCTTTATTTGTCTATAAAATAATTTAATTGGATCTGCTGATTTTTTCTCAAAATCTCTAGTTGGCTTATTGCTTTTTTGTAACCATATTGAGCAATTTTTCAAAATATTTGAAAATCCACAAAAGAAAAAATCTTGAATGTCTTGATCCTTAATTTTTATTATTTCAAAAAGAATAAAGGCTAATTTTCTTTTTTCTTCTGTTTTAAACCAATAATCAATTCTCTCGTGAGTTGGAACAATTACTTTTGTATTATCACTATAATTATCTAATTTATATTTTAGATTTATAAATTCTTTTTCAATTTTTATAGGATTTATTGGAGTAGCTTTTGCTTTTGTTATTAAGGTAGCAACGGGATTGATATCAACTGCAATTGATGGTCTGCCCATAACTTTTGACTCAACAATTGTCGTACCACAACCCCCAAATGGATCTACGATAAAATCACCTACTTTCGTATATTTTTCTGTGAGACGAGAAACTATTTGAGGGATAAACTTTGCAGGATAACGATGAAAACCATGTGTAATATAAGCAGTATCCTTTCTGGTTTTATCAGAAAAGGACCAAGAATAATCAATTTTACAATTTTTAAATAAATTTATAATTTCTGTTTCCATAATCTTATTATACTAATTATTTTATTGGCATCCAATAGCCATTTTTTAATATTGAAATTACTTTTCCTTTAAGCTCCATATTTTCTGTGAATATTATATTTTTATATTTTGGATTTTCAGGTTTTAAGTAAACACAAGGAAATTTGCTTTTTGAGGCAGATGTTTTAACAAATCTTTTTATTGTTGAGCCATCTTCTATTTTTGCAAAAACTATATCCCCTGAAATAAATTCTTTTTGTTCTTGAACTAAAACCATATCTTCATTTTCTATGCCAGCATTTATCATTGAATCACCAAAAACTTTTAAAATGAAAACATTATTTTTAAATTCTTTAATTTCCGATGAAATTTGTTTCCACTCGCCAGTTATTTCCATCGCTTCCATTGGTAAACCTGCTGTAGTGTTACCCAAAAATGGAATTAAGGGCATTTGACCTAAAATTTTGTTACCCAATGGCAAAATTGCAAGGCCCCTGGCAGATGCCTCACTTTTCTTAATAAATTTCTGTTTTTCTAATTTTGCCAAAAGATCAATTATAGATTGATTTGAAACCACGCCTAAACTTTCTCGCATTTCTTCAAAAGTAGGAGGGTAACCAGTGTCCTTAATATAATCATAAATAATCTGTAATAATTGTTTTTGCCTTTGCGTTATCATATTTTTCATTATTTAATTATACCCGACCAAATAGTCCAGTCAAGGCTCAAAAACTGTGGATAACTCAAAATTTCCTTTCCTGCAACCACAATAATAAATAACGACACAAAAATATATATATTAATTCAGCCATAGCATTGTTAATATACACACAATCAAAATAAAAAAACCTATGGTAATAAATATGCGTACGCATAAATATTAATATAGGTTTTTAATCTATAGGTTTATTGTCTATAAATATTTTTACAAACAAATCAATACCCAAAAGTTATCCACATGCATAAGCTATTGACACAGGTTCTTATTCTGCTATACTAAAGTTAGATAAGCTTTCATTGATCATTTTTGATCAAGGAAAGTGAATCTAATTCGCTCTTTCATTTTTCCCCCTCTTTTTCTTTTTTCTCTTCCCCCCCCCTCACAATAGGTCTCCGTAACACGAGACCTCTTATATTACAACAAATTTTTATTTCTATCAATTTAAATAAATAACTGCAAATTACAAAATTGTAGCAAATGATATACTAATTAAAATCTATATTTGTTTTAATTTCCAAGGTTAGTTTTTAAATTTCTTATAACCCCTCCTGCAGATACTGAAAATGTATCAGTACTATTTGCTTGTGATTTTTTTAAAATTATTAAATTCATTTTTATATACTTTATGTTATTTATGTTTACAGGCTGGACCAAAGCACTACCTGTGCCTGCATAATCTCCGTCAAAATAAGTAAAAATGGAATTTGCACCATTTGCTATATCAGTTTGAACTGGTTTTACAACTTCTGATGCTAAATTATAAGTTAAAGGACTTCCTGTTGGTGTTACAACCCCTCTATATAAAGTTGTTCCAGAAAGATAATAACGGATTCTATTGGCATTTAAAGCTCCACTAGAATTTGAATAAAAAATTATTTGATTTACATCTGCTATATATAATGGAAAAGATCCATCAACTCCATTTGTGGCATTCCTTAAATCATTGGTAAATTTTGTAGAAACAGAAACTGCCTGATCAACATTTGTCATTGCTAAAAATTGTTGGTTTGAGCCAGATAAAACACTTACTAATAAATTAGCAACTAAAATCATTAAAATTGATATTACAGCAATAACAACCATCAATTCAATAATTGTAAAACCTTTATTCTTCATAAATTTCTTGATTAGCAAAAATTATTTCATTATTTCCAGTACAAGTTCCAGACACAGTGCTTGTCATATTACAATATTCAAATTTTACCCAATTAGCTGATCTTGCGATATTGGATAAACGAACTTCATCAATTATCCCTTCAAATGAGTTAGAATTATTTCCATTTTGTCCAATTGTCATAATTTCAGAGCTTCCCAAAGTGCCGCTACTTGTTGGACTAGATGAAGTTACTATCCCATTTTTGTAAAAATTTAAAGTATTAGTTCCACTTCTATTAAAAACAATATGTTGCCATAAATTTGTTAATAATGTTGCTTCAGAATTCAAATCAGATGTAAAATATCCCAATAAATTTGAACCTTTTGTGCAAAATTTTGGCGATTCAGATTCATTTGTCATAAAACAACGATAAGTATTTCCGTTTAAAGTTGTAGGATTTGCCCAAGCCTCAAAAGTAAAATTACCTGCTAAAATATTATGCGCTATTGCGTCTGTATTAATTTTTTCTGTTCCATCAAAACTTTGAGCTTTTCCAATTTTTCCTACTACCTGCGAAGGTTGACTAGAAGTATTTATACTATTTGAAGCAAACGATGTACTGTCTTTATAATCTCCAGCAGATCCAGATCCCAATTCTCTTAAATGCCATACCCCTTTATAATTTTCATCCCAAACATTAGCAGTATCTTCTGTATCTATTGCATCTGATTTTCCATAATAAATATAAATATCTGTGTCTTGCAAACTTGAGATTTCAGGAACTTTCACCCAAAAATCAGCAATAAGATTATTACTAACTATAGAAAAACTCTCTCTTTCAAAAGGTATTGTTGTTATTTTGTCTGCCAAAGTAAATCTTATATCATGTCCATTAGATAAAGCATTAGCTCCTATATTAGTTGATGCTCCACTAGTTTCAGCAATTTTTACATATAAAGGAAAATTTGAAATATTAGAAGTTAAATTGGAGTGTGAAATCGTAATTTTATTTCTATAGTTCCAGCCTAAGAGCCAATTTGGAACTACATAAAAGGGCGAACCATTATTTCCTGTTCCCTGAGAAACAGAAGAGCAAATAGAAGAATCATCATAATCACAAGCAAAAGCATACCAAATATGACTTCCTGCATCAGAATTTGAAGTTTCATAATTACAGGTTGCTTGATATCCAGAATTAGTTAATACAGATACGCACCAAGAACCCCCATCACAAGTTGGAACAGAATTTGGATGCGAGGTAACAGTATTTGTTCTACAAATAGCTAAATAATATTTATCTCCTTCATTATCTGTAGCATTTGCGCTAAAAGTTACATTGTTTCCAGCAACAGTTGGTGTCAAAACAGAAGAGTCATCTCTGAGACTTGATGGTGTTGATGGAGCAGTATTTGTTAGAGGATTAATCCCAGCAACAAATGAAATATTAGAAACAGCATAACCTTCAATATTATTTTCTATAATTGTTTGAGTCATATAACCTGCCATTGATGATCTAATGACATAATCCTTTGCGGAAATAAGACCAGTAAAAATAACCTGGCCAGGAGTATAACAACCAGAAATATAATTCACATTAATACTAGTTAAAACAGGAGTTTTACTTACATCTGATGTTGATAAAAATGCTTTGTATCTTACATACCTATTCTCATTATTTGCTGAATTTATACTTGTTCCCGGAACTTCATAATAAGAACTTTCCGTGCCATCTGGCCCTGTAAAATTCCAAGTTTCATTGTCATTATTAGTAGCAACCTGAAATTTTAAAATAGCATCTGGATCTTGCGAGGTTGGTTGCCATGTTAAAGTTGTATAAACAGTTTCTTCTGTACCTGTATCAAAAGTAGAAGAAGTTAATGTTCCATAATTTACATAATCATCCCCTACCTTTACTAATCTTACCCCTGAAGGAATTTCATTTACACTTATTCCACCATTATCTTCAAAATATTTTGTAATATCTGAAAATATAACCTGACCAGAACCACCTTGCCAACTTTGCTGTGACCAAATACTACCTCCAGTTATTTTTGTTGCATCATAACCTGCAATAGTTGATTGTAAATTTACACTAACTCCTTCTACTGCATTACCAATTGAAGAATCTTTTATAATTACCAAAAGACTATAAGGTGTTGATGGCCCAACTATTAAAGTAAAATCCTGACTAGTATTAGGAAATAGAGAAATTTGTTGTATTGGGAAACTTCCATAAATCATACGATTAGTGCTTACCACTGTTGGAGTATAAGTATCCCATTCAATATCTGGAAAAGAAATATGCCCAGAATTATTTGAATGGTAAGTATCATCAAATTTATAAATATCTGGAGAAATACCAATTAATTTTGCACCCCTTACTCCAACCTCAACCCCAGGCATTCCTTGACAAGACTGATTTAATGCAACAATATCTAAATTGCTTAATAAATCAATTGAAAAACTAATTTGAGTAATTTGACCAACTAAAATTGTAGAATCTGGTTTTACAGGATTTAGATTTGAAATTGTAATTGGATATGTCTCATCGGAAGAATATCCATTTTTCGAAACTTCAATATGATAACTATTCACGCTTCCTGGCAAACCAACTTCTATCCAATTTCCATTAGCATCACTTGTTCTCGTTATATTATAAGTTGGAATAGTTTGTGTATTTGTAATATGAATTGTAGCTCCAGAAATTGGCTCTCCAATAGCATTCATAACAAGAATATTTAATGCTCCCCCACTAAGCAAACCTTCTAAACCTTTTGGAGAGACATTGGTTAAAAAATTACTTACTGTATTTGTCGCAACATTTTTTATATAAAGTTTAATTTGTTTATAATCTGTTGGGGTTGAATCTGTACCCAGTAAAATTGTACCATCAGCTGGATCGTCAATATAGCTTACTGCATAATAAACTTGATAATCATTTCCACCAAAATTTAACATTAAAGCATTGGGCAAATCTGCTAAATTGCCACTTGGATTCCCTTGTATTGTTCCAACTTCTGAATATGGCAAGTTTCTGGCAATCTCCATATATTGGCCAGCAAGGTAAGAAACAGTTGTCTTATCTCGATAAAGTGCAACTTGATTTATTATCAAAGTATAAATACTAAAAATCACGCCAACTAAAATAGCTAAAATCCCAATACTCACCACAACCTCCATTAAAGTAAATCCCAATTGCGATTTATTGATTGAATTCAAATTATTAAGATTTAAATATGTTTAAAATTTTCTGCCATAAAGTTTGAACTGATTTATTCTGTTTGCCAGATTCTTTATCCCAAAAACTTTCTACATCAAAATAAAAAGTTTTTTCTTCTCCACTATTTAAAGTAATGTCAATTTTGTCAAAATGTTTTCCGTTTTCTTTTAAAAGAGATTGAGTTTTTAATTTCCAATCAACATCTCTTTTACCAAATTTATCTGAAATATATTGATATTCAGAAGATGTCCCCTCTTTATCTGTCAAAACCCCAGTGATAACTATTGCATCACCAATTGAGTTGCCCAAATTTTGCAAATAATTTACCATTTATTCTATAAACTCATTATTTATTTTGAGTTTATTATTTAATTATTTTTGAGGAATTTCTCTTATGTATTCAGGATTTGCCATTCTCGCATTTGTCTGAGTCCCTTTTTTAGGAAAAGCATTTTCTATATCGCCTTCAGGTATTACCATTGCTTTTTTAATTTGGCACATTCCATAACTTTCTTGAGCTAACATCATTTCAGGGTCCATTTTCCTTAAGACATCTAAAACCCGCATTGGGTCTATCTGTAATTTGGCAAATAGTGATTTAGCAACGGTCTCTGGTAAAATAATATTGACTTTTAAAATGTTTCCTGTTCTACCATTATCACTTATGTAAGAATTTTCATTTGTGATAGTGCCAGTAATAAAACAACATATTCTATACATTTGTTCTATGTCTTCTTGTATATTATTAAGTTCTCTGGCAATAATTGGCCTGGTAATTTCTTTTTTTTCATCAACAAACAATTCTTTCTCTCCGCCAAAAAAACTTTTTTTAATCAGTTTAACTTTTTCTGTAACAATTTCAGTTTTTTCTAAAGGATGAATTGATATTGCCATATTAACCCCAGCTTCTTGCATGGGTCCTTGATGCCCCAACAGGAAACCATCATTTGTTAAATATTTATGAATGTTTATCAGTTCATGGCTTATTGATTCTGGTTTTTCTTGTTTAGCATCCATAAAACCTTGGAATCCCGAGTTAACATGACGTCCTATTCCGAAACTTGGACTCACAGAAGTATATGTTGTGAGTCTTCCTCTTTTATCGGCTTCATCTAAAAGCATTTCAAATCTTTCTTTCTCTAAATCTGTTTCATCTTTATCTGCAGTTTCTGATTTTAAATTTTCCAAATTTTGTCCTTTTATTCTGTTATCTAAATAATATTCTAAAAGTTTTAATTTTAAAATTACCTCTGAAAATCCTGCCAGTTTTTTTCTTTCTGCCTCCTCCTCTGCTTTATTACTCCTTTTTTCAAAAAATTTCCAAACATCATCCTTAGAACGAATTGAAACAAAACTAATAAGTTTTTTTATTTGAGCCAATAACTCTTCTGGTTTTTTAGCTAAAAGATCTTGTGGATTACCAGCTTTTATTTTCTTACCAATGTGCCTCTCAACTAATGAATAAACTTCTGTTACATTTTCTCCATTTAAATCGATATCTATGTCAGGAAAAACTTCACTGTAAGCCTGCCTAAGAATTTCTTCTGCATCTTCAATATCCTTATGCAAAATAGTCTTTTTAGCCTCCTCGCTTTCTTTTTGCAAAACTTTTTTTCTTTCTTCAATAGAACCAACCAAATCGCTCATCCCAAAAGCAAAATCTGGAGCTATGCTCTCGCCACCTCTTCTTTTTTTCATAGCCTCAATTGCCCTATCATCAGCCAAACATCCCAATTCATTACTCATCAGCAAATAATCTTTTTGCTCATCCGATTCCGATTCTTTTGAAAGTTTACCATAAAAATCAAGTATCTTTTTTCTAAGATTTTTATCAAGCCCTGTTTCTGGTTTTTTTTCTTGTGGCATTTTTTCTGTCATATTTTTTACTTACCAAATTATATTAACTAATAAGTGCAATTAATTTATTTCTAAATTTTAAGTAATTTACTACGCACCATTGACATAGGATTTTAATCTGATATAATTACAGTATAAATGGCTTTGGCCTCCGAGGCCCCTTTGCGGGGGCCGATTTGTTTACAAAAATTATGGTAAATATTTCTTAACTTTTTCTAAAATTTCAACAAATTCTTGCTTTGTAATCATTCTCATTTTTCTTAATAATCTTTTGCTACTTATCAAACGCAATTGTGAAAGAATAATAACCGAATCATCTTCATTGCCCTGAGCTATTTTATAATAATATCCACATGGTTTATTAGATCTTGTTAAAGGCAAAACCCAAAGAACAAATTTATTAAACTTTTTTATTATTAAAATAGGTCTCTCAAATAATTTGTTCTTACCATCTTCTTCAAATCCAACATTAACTCCAAGAGAGCACCACCAAATTTCACGCTCGTGAAATAAAATTTCTTCATTACGAATATGCAATTTTTTCTTTAGTTCATTCCATTCATTAAAATTTTTATCCTTATTTTTATCCATAATTTTAAATATTGCCTAAGACTGAATACATTGGACTTATCACTGAAAAAGCAAAAACTGCCACACCCATTCCTAAAATTAAAATCATAATTGGTTCAATAATAGCTGACATATTTTCTGCCATATCAATTACTTCATTTTCATAAAATTCTGCTAGCTTTTTTAAAATCACTGTGCTTTTACCTGTTTCTTCACCAACTTCAATAATTTCAATTGCTCCAAAAGGAAATATGTCTTTATGCACTTTTAACGCAGATGATAATTTTTCTCCTTTTTTTATTCTTTCAATAGATTCAACTACAGCTTTTTTATAATAAAAATTACCAACTACTCCAGAAATAATTTCCAAAGATCTAACTAGGGGCACGCCAGAAGCATTAAGCGAACTCAAAGATCTAATCAAAATAGCTGAATTATTTTTTTTTACCATTGAAGAAATAAGTGGCATCTTAATTAAAAATGTACTTAATAACCACTTGCCTTGTTTTGTTTTTAAAGCTTGCCAAAAAATTCCAGCTAATATTAACCCTGCCAAAAGCACAACATACCATTGAGCCATCATAAAATTCCCTCCCCAAATCATAATTTTTGTATAAATTGGTAAATCAGCTTTTAAAGAATCAAAAAATGCAGTTAATTGTGGAAATACAAATACAAGCATCAAAATTCCAATTCCAAGCATAACCATCAAAATAATTAAAGGATAAATCATCGCCCCCTTAACTTTTGATTTTAAAGTATATTCTTTTTCCATTTGCAAAGCTAAAACTTTAAAAACATCCTCAAGCGTTCCTGACTCTTCTCCAACTTTTACCATACTTAAGAAAAGTTCTGAAAAAATATCTGGATATTTTGCTAAAGACCCAGAAAAACTATTTCCCTTACTTACCTCTTCTTTTATATTTATCAAAGCTTTTTTTAATTTGGTATTTTTTGTCTGATTAGCTAAAAGCGTAAAACTTCTTACAATTGATAGCCCCGTAGAAATCATAATCCAAAGATTTCTAACAAGCATTATTTTTTCTTTTAAAGAAACCCCGAAAGAAGGTAAAGATAAATTCATAAGGTTTAAACCTTTCTTTTTCCCTTCCTCTTCTGCTGTAATTAAAATCAAGTTCTGATTTTTTAAATCTTGTGCTAGTTGATGAACATCTTCTGCTGGTAAAATACCCTTCTCTGTTTTACTATCAAAACTTTTTGCTACATATAAAAAATTTGGCATAATATTTATTTTAACTTTTTTTGTTCTAAAACTTTCTTAAAATTTAATTTGCTAATTACTGGTTTGCCAGTTTTTGCTTCAATCTGTTTGCGAGCTGTACCTGCAATTCCCCCACCCTCGCGAGCAACTTTTCTATTTTCAGGGAATGTTTTTGGCTCCAATTTTTTAGAAATTTCTATTGTAGCTGTTTCAGCCAACATATTTAAAACCAATTCTAAATTTGTCATATTATCTCGCAAGTTTTCTTTTTTTAAATCTTTGTGATGTTTGTAATCTTTTGTTTTCAATCCAGCCCAAGCAAAAGAAATATCATCAGTTAATACTGCAAATTCATCATTTGTTTTTACTCCTCGCTCCTGCCATTCATTGGTTAAATCTTTCCTAATTTCAATAGTTTTCAATCGTAAATCTACCCATTCTTTAGAATAACCTTTTTTCAAATATGTTCTCAAAGCTCTTTGAATTGCTTTTTCAGGGTCTTCGGTTTCTTCAATCCGCTCATAACCCACTCTAGCTAACCAAAGCTTGAACGGCTCAGCTTTTGGCGAAGGAATTGATTGAATAATCCTTAAAATACCTTGAGTATCAGAAACATCAGTAAGATAATATTTTCCGTCAGAAGCAGGTAATTTCAGTTGTCGACAAAATGTCGACAACTCAGCACCCTCTTCAGTTTTTACTCTTTCTTTCATTCTAAACCAATAATCTCTTGGATTTACACTATCTGTCAAAGCAGAAATAATATCTATTACAGAAAAATACCAAATCTCTTTTTGATCATCCCAAATCCTACGGATTTTATTCCCCTGAAAAATCGCTATTTTATCTTTTTTATCTTTTATTACCATATTTTTTATACCACCAAACTTTTATTCTAAATTTAACCATTTTACAAATAATGGGAAAAAAATATTTTAATTTCTCTATTTTTATTTTTATATTTTTCATCATAAAAAATCTACCTTATAACACGTATCACAATAAATAATTTCTTTGCGATCATAACTATAGGCGGTCTCAAATTCATTTTTACAACTAGATTTCATACAAGTTCTATGGTAAAGTTTTGGTGTTGTCTTAAATCTTTTGCGTTGACTATAACGACAATTAGGACAAAGTCTAGGCAAAGCAATATTCATTTTTCGATAATATTCAAGCTCATCTGAAACAATACGAAATGCTTTTGAACATAATTCATCACACTCGCTTTCAGCATGAGCACATTCTATTATCTCTTGTGTTATTGAATCTGAAACATCTTTAATATGATCTGGTAATTCACTTACTTTTTTAGTTATAACATAACCTTTCTGTTTTTCTTCTCGCCAACCAAACCCTTGATCAACTGCTTCTTTTCTAGAAAGAGGAATAAAATCAAAAGCATATGCTTCGTTGTACTTCCAAGGTGAAAATTCTATCGGAAAAAATTCTCCATATTTATACACTATTCCTCGAGGAGAAATATAAGGCATCTTATTCATATGCTCAATAATTTTTGGAACTAAAACCTCGTACTCTTCCTTTTTATATTGCTTATTCAAAATACAATAAGATCTATTTCTCATTTGAAAACAACCGAAAAGATTAGATGAATTGGTGCAGTTTTCAGAATATTGCACATCGCTACAAACTTTTCCACCTCTTGAAAAAAATATGGATTTTGACTCTTCGGTGCCAGATGTTTCATACATTAATTGCGAATTTGATCCACCAAAACTTACATCTTGACTATCACGAAGTAAAAGGCCAGAGCTCAAAATATATTTACAATTTTCCACGCCGAACAAAGCCATAAAACATTGCTTACAATTTTTGCCACCAATAATATTATCGCCAACAGAATCGGGAGAATTAATAATGTGGGCATATTTATGTGGAGTAGCATAATAAATTTCATTAAATTTTTCCTCTGCTTCTTTCACTTTCGCATAGCTACCCATATCCCAATATTTAATTTTTTGCTTATATTCCTCTTGTGTAAAAGGCTCATTAAAAATATGATATTTTTTACTTTTTAAATTTATACAACCAAAACAATCCGAACATCCAATGCAATTGAAAAGAAAGCTAGAACTAATGCACTCTTCAGAAAAATAAACATATTGAGTTCGAAATATAGAGCTTGAATTATAACATCCATAAGCACTATCCATATTTCTTCCAACATCAGAATCAATACAATTAAAAGATAAAAACGGCGCAAAACAATATAGACACGATTTAGAATTAATAGAACCAAAACAAAAATAACAATCTTTACTATCAATTACGACTATGCAATACCTACAATTTATAGAATTTAACGTGTATGAAGATTCAGCAGGAACTTTTTTTCTTAATTCAAACATTTGATCCAAAAATGGTCTTAAAAAATCTACTTCAATTCCATAATCGCGCGAATCCCATTTATCAGATCGCCAACATTCTGAACAAAAGATATTCATTTCTACAGACGGATGATAGATTCCAAATGTTTCAATTCCGCACATCATGCAGGGTCTTTTATAAACTGTGCGATGTTGTCGCCATAAAAGTCGACGCATCATTCTACACTCTGAGCAAAAGGTGGGGGCTGGGACTTTGATTTTTTCATAAAATGCAAAATCATCGGGCTCAATGACAAAGTCCTTTTTGCAATTTTGACATACTTTAGTTTCTGAATTCATAATAAAAATTACAAATACTTTTTGGTTATCACATGATAACCAAACATATTTAAATTATTCTTTTCTTAAACATTATTCCGTAATAACGCGAAGAACTTCTTCAATTGAAGTTAAGCCTTTAGCTGCTTTAACAAATCCATCTTCAATCATTGTTCTCATTCCTTCTTTTACAGCTTGAGTTGTAATTTCTTTTGTATTGGCTTTTTTAACAATCATTTCTTTGATAGAATCTGTAACTGATAAAACCTCATAAATTCCAATTCTTCCAGAATAACCATCGGCACAATCTTTTGAAGGTTTTGCTCTATAGAATTCTATATCTTTTATTTGTGCTTTTGGACTTATAGCTTTTTCTTCTTTTAAAAGCTCTAAAACTCTTTCAAGTTTACAATATTTTTCCATATCCTTTAATTCATCAGCTGATAAATTATATTTTTCTTTATCAGAATGGAATTTTCTAACTAATCTTTGAGCTATAATTACATTTAAAGTAGATGAAAGTAAAAATGGTTCGCACTTCATGTCTATTAATCTTGGTATGGCTCCCGCAGCTTCAGTTGTATGCAAAGTAGACAAAACTTGGTGACCCGTTAAAGCAGCATTTATTGCTAAAGCTGCTGTTTCATTATCTCTAATTTCTCCAACCATAATAATGTCTGGGTCTTGCCTAACCAGGGATCGAAGCCCTGCAGAAAAAGTTAAACCAATTTTAGAATTTACCTGTGTTTGATTTACTCTTGGCATTCTATATTCAACTGGATCTTCAATTGTTGAAATATTAACATCTGGAGTATTTAAAATCTCCATCATTGCATAAAGAGTTGTGGTTTTTCCAGATCCTGTAGGCCCTGTAATCAAAATCATTCCCGATGGCCTATTCAAATTATGATGCAACAATTCTAAAGCTCTACTGTCTATCCCCAAAGCTTCAAGAGTATAAGCTTTTGTTCCTTCAGATAACATTCTCATAACTATTTTTTCTCCATTAAAAACTGGCAGTATTGAGACACGAATAGAATATTTAAAATCCTCTGTTTCAATTTTAAATCTACCATCTTGTGGAAGTCTATGTTCATCAAGCTTTAAATTAGACAAAACTTTTATTCTAGCTACAATCCCTGAAGCTGTTGTAATAGGTAAACTCATAACATTATGCAAAATTCCATCAATTCTATATCTTACGATAACTTCTTTTTCTAATGGCTCAATATGTACATCAGATGCTTTTTGCAGTATTGCATGTTTTAAAAGAGTATCTACAACAGTAATCACAGGAAGTTCCTCTGCAATTTTTTCTAATTCTTTTTTTTCTTCCACTTCCTCACCTTCTTTAATATGTTTTATTGTATTTGCTTCTTTTCTTATAATTTCACCAAACTCAACTTGCAAAGTTTGCTGATACTGATAAAGTGCTTTTTTAATTCCATCTTTAGTCGTAAGTCTTGGCAATATTTTTAAAGAAGGATTTGTTTTTTTAATAAAATCAATTGTTCTTAAATCTTCTGGATCAACCATAGCTACTTCAAGATTGTCCCCATCTTGCCTAAAAGCAATTATATTATGTGCTCTAGCAATGGGCTCTGGAACAATTTTTAAAACATCTAAAGGAATTGTTTCTTTTTCAATATTTATAAATGGAATACCTAAAAGATAAGCTTGGAGTTTTGTTATTTCATCTTGAGCAACCAAACCATCTAAAACTAAAATATCTTCAATCTTTTGATTGTTTTCTTGACACTTTATGAGCTCCCTTTCAAACTGCTTTTCTGTAACTAATCCTGCATCTAAAAGAAATTTCTTTAATTGTTGTAATTCAACTTTCATTTTTAAATATTAAATTTAATTATTAAATTAGCACATTAAAAATTATTTAATTATATCATAAAAAAAATAACAAAAAAACAACATCTTAAGTTGTAAATGTGAATAACTTTCAAACAACCAAAAACTGCACATATAATTGCAGTTCTTGTTTTCTTATTTAATTTTCTATACCCGATAATTCAACTAGTTTATTTCTTATCGCTCCCAAAACTCCATCTTTTGGGAATCTCTCAATAGTCATTTTTATTGTATCTTTTTTATCTACATGTCGCGTTTCTCCATTTCTATCAAATGTTCCATCTACGTGTTTTTCAACATCACCAATAGTATCTATTATTCCCTCCACATTCCATTCAGCACTATTAAAATCTTCACCCTCCACCAAATCTTCAGCAAACAATTTTAGTTCTCCAAAATTAATTGCATTACTTATTTGTTCAATTTTTGACTTTGGTTCTCCTTCTGACATATCTATATTAAAAATTTAATAATAATTCTTGAGATTTTCCGACCTTTTTAGAAAAATGACATTTTTGCAATTTGACTTGATTCTTCTGGTGTGAGAATTTTTCCACGGTCTAATGATTTGTTATGAATTTCCAAAATTGTTTTTTGTTTTTGATCCTGATATTTCTGAACATCTTTTTCTGCGATCAATTTATCTAATTTACCAACTATATCATCTAATTTTGTTAATGCCACCAATTTCTCATCTAATTTTTCATCTAGCTTCTCATCTAATTTTTCATCTAAATATTTTTTTGTTACAAAATTCTCATCCAAATAAGGAAATAAAACTTCTTGGTTATAATTTGCCAAGTCCGTAAGAGTCAATGGTTTTTCTTTTTTTGATTTTATTTTTGTCATGTTGTCTTTATTAATTGCTTTTATTGTAAATCAGCTAAAATTAAATTGCAAGCTTAGTAGTTTAAAAATCTGTGGCAATAACTGTTATTTTCATTTCACCTTTTGCAAGCTTATCATCTTTTACTGCTCCAAAAATTATTTTGGCTCTTGAGTCTGCTGTTTTGGTAATTACTTTAGCTGCCTGTTGAATTTCATTTAAACTTATATCATTTCCAAATGCACAAAATAATACTCCTTTTGCTCCATTTATTGAACCATCCAGTAAAGGTGAGGTTATTGCTTTTTCTGCAGATTCTACTGCTCTATTTTCTCCTTTTGCGATACCTTGGCCTAAAATTGCTTTCCCTGAATTTTGTATAATTGATTTTACTGAAGCAAAATCAATACTTATTATTCCGGGAGATAAAACTAAATCAGTAATACTAGAAACTGCTTGCATTAATATTTCATCACACATTGAAAATGCCGAAGTTACAGTTGTCTTTTCATCAATTACTTTCAGAAGCTTGTCATTGGAAATAACCAAAGAAGAATCTACTTTTGTTTTTAAATTTTCTAAAGCAAGGTCTGCAACTTTCTTTCTCAAAGCTCCTTCAAAAGAAAAAGGCGTTGTCATAACAGCCACATTTAAAATACCAAGATTTTTTGCAATTTCAGCAACAACAAATGATGCGCCACTTCCTGTTCCTCCACCAAGACCACAAGTTATAAAAATCATATCAGAGCCTTTTAACACTTCTGCAATTTCTACTTTATTTTCCTCTCCTGCCTTTTGCCCTAAAGTTGCATCCATACCAGCACCAAGACCTTTGGTAATATTTTTACCAATTAAAATCTTTTTATCAGCTTGGCAAAAATGCAAAGCTTGAGCATCTGTATTTATAGCAATAAGCTCTACACCTTTAATGCTAAATTTTTTCATTCTGGAAATTGTATTTGAACCAGACCCACCAACTCCAATTACTTTTATTACAGGTTGCATATTTTTAATAACAATTAATTTATTATACCTTACCTCAAAACTTCTCCTCTATTCTAATTCAAGTGGTTATAGAGTTCAACTCTTGACATAAGTATATTTAATATGCTAAACTAAAAACCAGAAAGGAGCCAAAAAATGGCAAAATTCCAAAAATGGGGAATGATGCACACCCACGATATGCGGCACGCCGAGGGCATGAGATGTCCTTACTGCGAAGATCGAAGTGAGAAAGGCTGGGACCTTTGTAATCCGGGCGTGTTTAATTATGTAGTGGGCTACGACATCCTGTATGACGACAGAAATGTAGTCATATTCGAGTGCCCAAGGTGTTCGGGGCGTAGCTGGTTTCACTGGCGAGCTGAAGAACAAAAATTTCCTCAGCATGCACAAACTTCATAGACGCAGCCCGCGTCGATAAAAATCGGGCTTTTTTTATAAAAAATTATTTTGCCAAAAATATTTAAAATAAATTAAAAAATTATATAGTAACTATACGTCAAACGCCAATACAACCATACGACAATAGGAAGCGACCGCTAAATTATGTCGTACTATATATTTATTACTAACAAAAATAGAAGAGCAATTTTAAATATTTTTATAAATCAAAATGATCATGCAAATCTTTGTCTTCCCCAATATCAACAGCAGTAATAAGCTTTACTTCTCTGTCGTTTAATCCAAAAAAATCTTTAAGAATTTTTATTTCTTTATTACACTCATAGGGAATGATCCATGCACTTTTTTGAAACAATTTAAAACCCATGCCAATTAATTTTCCTCTTAAAGCCTCTCTATAACTTCTTTTTAATTCCACAATATCAAAAGACAATATCCTCCATTTTCCATCCCACTTTTTTGGTTTATTAATTTTTAAATCATCAACTTTAAGCCAGCCAGCTTTTTTCTTTCCTTTTTCAGTAAGCGTAAAATAAATTTGACTACCTTTATAATAAAAATCTATAAAACCTCTTTCTCTGAGTCTATAAAAAGTATCATAAACTTTCTTTGGTGGATATTTTTTAAAACTTCTAAAAAACTTACTCTTAAAAAGATTGACTAAAAAGTATGGAGAAGTGGCTGAAATAACAACAGCACCAGTCAGTAATAACACAATCAAAACAAGTCCTGATATCCCAGAAAATTTTCTAAAAATCTGATTGTTTTTTCTTTTCATGTTTATCTTATATTTATCTAATACGACAATAGGAAGCGACCGCTATTTATTGTCGTATAAATTTAAATATTCCTATTAGATAAATTTATAATTTAAAAATTTCGAAAAAGAATTTATGGGACAAGAACTTTAAGCATTTTTTTTATTTTAGACCAAAATCCTTTCAAAACCCCAGATAGACCTTCTTTATCAGTCTCATCCATAACTGCTGAACTTAGAACAAGACCTGCTACAGTAGCTAAAGCTGTATCTTCATCTAACCCTAAAATGTTTTTTATCTTTCCTATCTGCACAGGTAACTTTAATTGCTCTTTTGTTAATTCTTTTATTTTAGAAATTTTTGCTCCCCCACCTGTCAAAACAATTCCACAAGGTAACAATTCCTGCCTGCCAATTTTCTTTAACTCTTTTAAAATTAAATCTAAAATTTCCGAAACTCTTGGCTCAATAATATCTACTAAATCTTTTCTAGTAAAACTTACGACTGATGAATTTTCAATAATTTCTATTTTCTTTTTTTCAATATTAATTTTTTCATCTTTCTTTTCTTTATCTTGTTTAACTAACATACAAGATCCATATTGTTTTTTAATTGATTCAGCTACAAATATTTCAGTTTTTAAACCAATAGCAATGTCATTTGTAATATTAGCTGATCCAATTGGGAAAACAGCCAAATGCAATAAATTACCTTCTTCAAAAACAGCCAAACTTGTAGTAGAGGCTCCAATATCAATTAAAGCTACTCCCAGTTCCTTTTGCTCTCGAGTTAAAACAGCTTCAGAAGCCGCCAAAGGCGAAGGCACAATATCATCAATATGAAGTTTGGAATTTAAAACAGCTTGAGTCAAATTAATAAAATATGGAGAAAAAACACATAACAATAAAACTTTCGCTTCTAGTCTTATGCCTCGAAGTCCCAAAGGTTGTTTTATACCTTTTTGATCATCAATTATAAATTCTTTTGGAAAAACATCTAAAACTTCTTCATTTTGCGGTATATTAATTGCTCTTGTAGCTTGCAAAACCCTATCAATATCTTCTTGCGAAATTATTTGATTAGCTCTTGATACAGAAATAATTCCATCTGATGGAGTTATATAAATATGATTTCCACCAATATTCACAAAAACAGAAGTAATTTTTTTTGAAGAATTTTTTTCAGTTTCAGATAACAATGTTTGTATATTTTTAGAAACTTCCCCTGCGTCAACAACAGCACCTTTTCTTAAACCAAAAGATGGCATTTCTTGGTATGACAAAACTTCCCACTCTTTGTTTCTTTTTTGTATTACCAGAAGTTTAATTGTATTTGTGCCGATATCTAATCCGGCAATAATATGACCCTTTGCCATAATTTTAAATTTTTGATAAATAAAAATTTTCTTTTTCTTCCATTATTTTTGCTTCTCTCTTAGATTTTTCATGATCATATCCGCAAACATGTAAAACGCCATGAATAAATACTTTAAGCAATTCTTTTTTAAAAGTATTACCAAATTTTTTTGCATTCTCTTTTGCAACTTCAGAACAAATTACAACTTCAGCTAAATTAGAAATTTTTAAAATCCTCTCAAAAGCTAAAACATCTGTTGGTTTATTTTTATTGCGATATTTTTTATTTACCTTTTTTATTTCTTTTGGCGAAATAAAAGCAACAGACAAATCTATTTGTTTATTTTCGCCTTTTAAAATTATTTTTGCAAGCCCTGTGAATAACTTTTTATCCACAGCAGATTTTGTTGTATTATTTATATCAATCATTTTCTTATTATTTTCTTTTTTTTGCCAGTCAAATCAATTATGCGTGATTGTTTGGGATTTTTCAGAATGCCGGCATCTATTATTATGTCTATGTTTTTACTTTTACCAAAAACTTCAATAATTTCTGAAATTTTATTTATAGGTGGCTTGCCAGAAATATTTACTGAAGTCTGAACCAATGGTTTGCCAATTATTTTTAGCAAATCATTTAGAAATTTATACTTGGGAATTCTCAAAGCCACAACCCCATCACCACCAATACAAAGTTTTGATAATCTCTGAGATTGCTTCGTCGCTTTCGCTCCTCGCAATGACGGCACGCGTAATTTCAAAATAAATGTATATTTTCCAGGCCATTTATCTTTTAAAATCCTTTCTTGCTCTACTAAAATTTCAGCCAGTTCTTTTGCCATTTTTATACTATTTATAAAAACAGGCAAAGTTTTTGATTTTAACCTTTTTTTTATTTTAAATATTTTATCTACTGCTTTTTTATTTTCAGCTAATGCCAAAAAACCATAAACAGTATCAGTTGGGCAAATTACAATTCCAGATCTATTTAGCACATCAACTACAATAGAAATATTTTGTTTTGTTGGTTTTATTATTTGCATTTTTTAAGAATTTCTTTCATTTTTTCAATATCTTCTGGTCTACCAAAGTCCATCCAAAAGTCATTAATTTTTTTAATTTTTACTTTTTTTTCTCGAGCCGAAAGAGAAACTGCATCAGTAATTTCATACTCTCCTCTAACAGATTTTTCAATTTTATTTACCACATCAAAAATTTCTGGAGTAAACTTATAAAAACTTATATTAATTAAGTTTCCTATAAATTCTTTTGGCTTTTCAATAATTTTTTCCAAAAAGTCGTCCCCGTCTTTTACAAGGACTCCAAATCTTTCAGGATGTTCGTTTTGGCAACCTGCAACATAATTGTATTTATCATCGATATTCATTAGCTTTAAATCTTCCACGGAATAAAAATTGTCACCTGCCAAAGATAAAAAGTTTTCATTGCCAATAAAATCTTTTGCACATTTTATGGGGCAGGCAGTTCCATAAGCTACATCTTTTGGTCCCAAAATTTCATGCTGATTTATTATTTCTATTTTAATTTTATTTCTATCTATTCCTATTTTTTCCACAGAATTTAAATAATTATTTTTAAACTCACCCATTAGTTCTGAGTGAAAACCCACTACCAAAAGAATTTCTGTATATCCTGCAAGTAAAATATTATCCATCAAATACGCCAAAAATGGCTTATCATTTATACAAATTAAATGCTTTGATTTTTCTTTTGAAAGCTCAAGCATTCTTGTGCCCTGCCCCGCTGCTGAAACAACAACTTTTTTTATCATAGTCATTTGTCATTCCCAACTTGATTGGGAATCCAGAATTAAGTGCACGCACTCTGGATTCCCGCTTTTGCGGGAATAACACTAATGTTAGGACCTCGCGAGTTCGAAAGCCTGCAAGTTCATCTTCCGATATTTCTCTGGTATTGCCTTATTTATCGCACTAATTACAGATTCTGGTTTAATATCTAAATGTTTATTAAATACAGCATAGCCTAATAAATACATTGTAGCTAATATTTCTCTTTGCATTTTTTCTTTGCAAATTTTAGAAGCTTCAATAAAATATAAGTTATTTTTTCCAATTTCTTGCAATTTTTTTTCAATTTCTTCTTTTGGCATCACTCCAATAAATGGCAATAAATAATCATTAATTATTAATTTGGTTTCTTTGTTTGCAAAATCACAAGCACGCAGACCTTCAAGCAAATCTAAACCCAAAACTAAATCAGCATCACCTTTTTTAAACAACGGTGAGTATACCCTTCGACTTCGCTCAGGGTTAGTATGTATGCTCATGCTAACATACACTGCCACAGCTCCGCCTCTTTGGCTGAGTCCATGAAGCTCTGAACTTTTTACATCTTTACCATCAGCCAAAATAGCTTTAGTAAGCACATCCACCAAAGTTACCAACCCCTGCCCCCCAACCCCTGTTATTAATATATTGTAATTTTGTTTCATATTTTTTGAATATTTATTTTAGAAATTTTTATCTTAAAAATGCTGACCAAATAATTAATAATAAAGGAATTCCAAATATAATTAATATTGCTATAATTAAATCCTTTGTATCAAATGGTCCTGCATTAGGATATTTTGTAGACATAAATTTAAAAATTGAAAAATTAATTCTTTTTCTGTCTGCGATCCAAAATGGCGCAGATGCGTTTGCAAATAATCACGCTCACATCATCTTTTGTTAAAAATTCTTTCATTACAGCTTCTAATTCGCCATGATTTCCTTGATCTAAAGTTTTTACATTTTTAACTCCCAAAGCTTTTACAATTTCTTCAATATTCATTTCTGGGGCACTTTGCCACATGCCATTTAAACCCATTCCAGGGTTTTGTTGGTGACCTGTCATAGCTGTAATTCTGTTATCTAAAATAATCATCAAAGGATTTGATTTATTGTAAACCGCGTTTATCAAACCAACCATTCCCGAATGAAAAAATGTACCATCTCCCATAATTGTAATTGCTTTATTATTCTTACCAGTTGCTTTGCTAACTCCATGCCCAATACCTATAGAAGAACCCATACAGAACAAATAATCTTGCATATTATGTGGGGCTAAACCTGTCATCATATTGCACCCAATATCCCCACCCCACACTACATTTTCTGGAGCCAATCTTTTAATTACAGGCAAAGCAAACCAATAAGGACATCCATCACATAACCGAGGTGTTCGCCTCGGAATTTCCAATTTTAAATTTTCAAGCTTGCTCCCCGCAGGGATCTCTTTCAATGAATTTCCCAATTTCTTAATTTTCAAACCTAAAACTTTAGCGATTGCATTTTCAATTAGTCCAACATTAAGCTCGCCGATTTCTGGTAAGATTTCTTTACCAATTATTTTGGTTTTAATTCCATTTTCATTAGCAATTATTTTTATTTCTCTTTCTAAATATGGTTCTAATTCTTCTATAACTAAAACTTGTTTAAATCTTTTAATAAAATCTGCAATTTTCTTTTTTGGTAAAGGATAAAAAGATGAAATTTTTAAAACTGATAAATTCAGATTCATTTCTTCAACTACCTGCATTGTATGCAAATAAGAAATTCCAGAAACAATAATACCAAGCTTATTATTTTTTGATTTTTTATTTTCAAAATTAATTTTACTTTTTTCCAAATATGCTCTAATTTTTTCTGTTTTTTCTAAAAGCTCTTTTTTCATTTCCAAAACTCTTGGAGGCAAAGTTACATACTGATGAAAATTTTTCTCAAACTTTCCATTTGTGATTTGTGATTTGTGATTTGGAATTTCAAATGATACGGGTGCTCTTTGATGAGCTACTCTTATTGTGGTTCTTACCATTACAGGAATATTAAATTTTTCTGAAATTTCAAAACCAAGTTTTACAAAATCTCTACACTCTTGAGCATCAGCTGGTTCCAATGTTGGAATATGAGCCATCAAAGAAAATGCTCTAGAATTTTCTTCTGTTTGGGCAGAAGACCAACATCCAGGGTCATCCCCAACCACAATTACCATTGCTCCTTTTGTGCCTGTATATAGCAAAGGTAATAAAACTTCAGAGCATACATTCACTCCAAAATTTTTCATTGCTACCAAGCTTTTCAATCCCGAAAAACTAGCACCCACTGCAGATTCTAAAGCCACTTTTTCATTTGTAGAAATTTCATAATAAATCCCATAATCTTTGGCAATTTTTCCAAACTCGTCCCCAATTTCTGCGCTTGGGCAACCCGGATACATAGTCACAAAATCCACCCCAGCTTCCAAAGCCCCCTGAACAATTGCTTCATTTCCCATCAAAACCTCACATTTTAAATTTGATTTTTTGTTTTCCATAAAATATTGACTTTTAAATATTAATATTATATTATCCAAATGCGTTTATGGTTACAAATTTTCCTCTTACAGGAGAGTTACGATGTTTTCCGATAGCAATCTTGAAAAGCTCCGCGATGAATTACCAGAAGGGTTTAGTATCGATTGGCATCCTTGGCGAGGATCAGGAATAGGTGGAAAATGTGTCAGGCTCTGTTATAGCGGACCCAAACTCGAAAAACTAATCCAGAAACGGTTTGGGAAACCACTGCCAAGAACCAGGAGTTTGTTCATTGAGGATTCCAATCCGACTTCTGACGAATATGTCCGCTCTAGAGTTTTAAGTGCGCTTGAAGCCACACAAAGCGAGCTTGAACAACTCTAGCGAATATCCATCCGTCGTACCATGTGCCACGGATAAATTCGTGGCTTACCCCAGTACCATTTTAACGCGCTGGGGCTCTTTTTTTACTTTAATTTTTTGTTTCCTTTACTAATTTTTCTAAAATTTCCAACTTTTTATTTTCGGCAGATCTTCTTTACTAATAAAATATTTCCCACCTATTTCCTCCAAATCTTTTTTACTCAAACGTCTAGGATCACAATGATAATTACTGTTAGTTACCTTTTTAACAAATTTAAAAAAATCATAAATCATTTTTATTTTCTTTTCTAATGGCATTTTTTGGAAAATTTCTTTTTGAATTTCTTCTGCTTTTTTTGGCGTTAAAATTACTTTTGTCATATTTGCATTATACCACAATATTTATTAATTTATCTTTTATGTAAATTACTTTCTTATTTTTGTAATAAAATCAGTTTCAACGGCACTGCCTTTTCCAAAAACTTCGGGAAACTCTACACAGTCAAGATCAGTTAATATCTGCTGATTAGCTTTCGACAATGCTTCTTTAGTTGCTAGATAAGAGCTCTCCCACGATTCTTTTTTAAATTTTTCTGGATCATCTTCGCGTAATTTTTCCATATATTCTAGCTCCTCTTTAAGATAAATTGCCTGCGCGATATTTCTAAGGGCGGTAGAATCTGTGCCAAATGCAATCCCACTAGGATGAAGGACTCTAATAATTTCTTTTACAAGAGCATTTATATATGCCTCAGAAGTAACCATATCAATATCTATTCCGTTCATGGTAATACAAACAGAATTATCGGGAAGTCTTGAAAGAAAATCCAACATATCTCCCTTAATTGTAGCGACTTGCATATCCTCTTGCTTTTCTCCATAAGACAAATCCTGATCAGAATTAATTTCCTCACGTTCTTTATAAGGAAAAAATTTGTCAACCCCAATATATATTTTAGCGCCCAATCTCTGTGCCATATTTTGTATACGACCTCGATCCCTACCCGCACCCAAATCTACAAGCATTTTTTCTGAAAGTCTTTCCGACACAAAATCAAATACTTTTTTTCTTTCTGGCGTTTTTTCGTTTAAATTTTCGGCTAAATGATCATCGCGTTGAGTGAATAAAAACATTCCTTCCCAATGTCCTAGATCAGACTCCACATCATTTTGCCTAATTAATGCACTATAATCATCTTTTGGTTGTTGTAAAAATTCTGTTATATTAAAAGGCTTATCCTCACCTTCTACCAGCGCTTGTACCACTTCTACCTCATTATCCCCTAAGTTTTCTCGAAATTCACCTGTCATAAATTTTATTTTTAAATTATCCCATTAAAAACCAAGGTGGTATATTATATTTTTCATAAAGTTCATATATAATTTCCTTCATTTCCTCTTGTGCTGAATCATTCGTTGATGCTGGCTCACCACCATGATGGTAACGATCATCAACAACTTTTAGCAAATGGACTACTTGTTTCAATCTTTCATTGCAAACATCTCTCCATACTCCGTTATGTTCGCAATTTAAATAAACCGGTTTACTACCACGTCCAAGCTTGCCCAAAGAAAGAATACCATCATCATTCAACATCACATCTGAATCAAAATCCATATAAAAATTATTTGTGCCATATTTAAATGTACCGTTCTTAAGTTCTAATATAATTTCTGAAGAATTATTGTCTTCTTCTAATTCTCTCAACCTCTCTTCGGTTCCCTTTAAAAAATCCTCCCACTTCTTTGAAAAAAATTCTTCTCCACTTTTACCACGCGTGCCTTTTGGTGGCTCAACGGATTGCCACAAGGCGAGTATCTTTACAAATTTTTCAACTTGTTCATCTGTCAACTCTAATTCTTGTTTCAAACTTAAAACAGATTCCCTTATCTCTTGAGGTGAAAGCTCTTTTGTTTCTCCTGATAATTTTTCCTGTTTCATAAATTTTTACTTTAATTTTTGTTTTTTCCTTCGCGTCATTCCCAACTTGATTGGGAATCCAGGGTTAAACACTCGTACTCTGGATTCCCGCTTTTGCGGGAATGACAGTTTATTATATTACAATATTAATTAATTTATCTTTTATATAAATTATTTTGCGAATCTGTTTACCTTCCAAGTGCACTTTTAATTTTTCTGACTCTTTAACAAGTTTTTCAGCATCAGTTTGCAAAAGTCCAGAACTAGCTTCTATTTTATCTCTTACTTTACCATTTATTTGTACTATCAACAAAACTTTTTCTGATGTAATTAATTTTTCATCATATTTTGGCCAAGGTTGCTGGCAAGCCAAACCCTTAAATTTCATTTCACTCCAAAGTTCTTCTGCTAAATGTGGAGCAAAAGGTGAAAGAATTAATAAAAGATTTTTTACATTATCTTTTGTTAAACTTTCTTGATATTCATAAAACGCATTAACCAAAATCATAAGTGCAGAAACTGCAGTATTAAATCTCATTGACTCAATATCCTCGCTCACTTTTTTGATAGTCTTGTGTAAAACTGCATCTAGTTCGCTATTTTCAATTTTAGATTTTATTACACCCTTTGAATTTGAAATTTGAAATTTGAAATTTGAAATTAAATTATATATTTTTTCCAAAAATCTACGTGATCCAATTACTCCTTTTGTATCCCAAGGAATTGCTTGATCAAATGGCCCCATAAACATTTCGTAAATACGCAAAGTATCAGCTCCAAAATCTTTAACCACTGTATCTGGATTAATTACATTTCCTTTTGATTTTGACATTTTAATTCCCCCTTCCCCTAAAACCATTCCGTGGGAAGTGCGTTTCATATATGGCTCACTTCCAATTGATTTTGGAACTGCTCCAATATCCCACAAGAATTTAAAAATAAATCTGGAATAAAGCAAATGCAAAGTGGTGTGCTCCATTCCACCATTATACCAATCAACTGGCATAAAACTTTCTATATCTTTATTATTCCAATTATATTTTCCATTTTTGGCAAAAGTATATGCCAAAAAATACCAATTTGAACCAGCCCAATTTGGCATTGTATCAGTTTCCCTTTTTGCAGGCCCGCCACATTTTGGACATTTTGTATTTACCCATTTTTCAATTACCGCAAGTGGCGATTCTCCGTTATCGGTTGGTTCATATTTTTTTACTTTTGGAAGTTCTACTGGCAAGTCTTTTTCTGGTACCGCCACCCACCCGCAATCACTGCAATATATAAGAGGGATTGGCTCGCCCCAATAATGCTGGCGCGAAAATACCCAATCTCTTAATTTATAATTTATTATTTTTTTACCCCAGCCCTTTTCTTCTATATAATCCATTATCAATTTTGTAGCTTCATGAATATCTTTGCCATCTAAAAATCCGCTATTTATCATTATGCCAACTTCTTCTTGTACTTGTTTTGCATCTGTTATTTCTGAAGTATCACCATCTTTTCCAATAACAACCCTAATAACTTCCAAGTTCATTGCTTTTGCAAATTCAAAATCTCTTAAGTCATGTCCCGGAACTCCAACAACGCAACCAGTACCAAATTGCCCAAGCACAAAATCACCAACATAAATTGGCATTTTTCTATTATTTAAATTATTTATTGCATACCAACCAGTAGCTACTCCAGTTTTTTTGCGACCCTCGGCAGTTCTTTCTATATCTGCTTTTGCCAAAGCTTCTTTTATATATTCCTTTACTTTTTCTTTTTCTGGAAATGTTTCTAAATTCTCTTTTACAAAATTACTATCTGGACCTGCTACCAAAAAAGTAGCTCCAAAGTTTGTATCAGGTCTTGTTGTAAAAACAGAAATGATTTTATTTTGCTTGTCCGCCGAAGCTTCAGCAAAGGCTTGTCCCTCAATTTTATAATCAATATTGATTCCTTCTGATTTCCCTATCCACTCTTTTTGCTGAATTTTTATTTTTTCCAAATAATTTACATTATCCAAATCTTTAATCAATCTATCTGCATACTTGGTAATTTTAATCATCCATTGATCCTTTTCTTTTTTTTCAACTTTTGTGCCACATCTTTCACAATTTCCTGCAACTACTTCTTCATTAGCAAGGCCAATTTTGCAAGAAGAACACCAATTAATTGCAATTTTATCTTTGTAAGCTAAATTATTTTTAAATAATTGCAAAAAAATCCATTGAGTCCATTTATAGTAAGCAGGGTCTGTGGTATTTACTTCACGCGACCAATCAAAAGAAAATCCCAAACTTTTTAATTGCTTGCGAAATGTGTCGGTGTTTCTTTTTGTAGCAACACTTGGATGAATGCCTTTTTTAATTGCATAATTTTCTGTAGGCAAACCAAAAGCATCCCAGCCAATTGGAAACAAAACATTTTTACCCTCCATTCTTTTCTTACGAGAAATAATATCTAAACCTGTATAACTTCTGCAATGCCCTACGTGTAAACCATCTCCAGATGGATAAGGAAACTCAACCAAAGTAAAAAACTTCTGTTTTTTACTTTGTCCTGAGCGAGCAGAGCGAGTCGAAGGATTTTTTGCCTCAAAAATCTTTTTCTGCTCCCAGATCTTTTGCCACTTTTTTTCTATTTTATTTGGAATATATTTTTTCATAGCAGTTATAAATAATTTCTTTATTCTATCAAAGTTATTGACTGTCGTAAACCTTGACTTATTCTATAATACATGCAAACATTTAAATAGTACAAAATCAGCAAGATCCACCTTCAAACTTTCACGGAAAAGGATCAACTATGGATACTTTTGAGAGCCTCCAAGTGAAGTTAAACGCCAACCTAATCAAATTAAATTGGTGTTTATTGACCATTGTATTTTTGTTAATCCTTTCAATGCTCATTAGTTTCTATTCCAATAAAAACCATCTAGAAAAACAACATCGTCAAATTGACGAACTTTGTCAAATGATGGTAACCTTGGTAAATTGTCAAGAAATCACCAAGGAACAATTTGGACTAACTTATAGAAAGGAATATGGTTTTTATTTTGGCGACTACAATAGGGGTATCGCTGTTCTCGAAGAACTCGACCCAAGTACACCAGGGTACGTTAAGAGAGATCCACGATGGATAATTCTACGTGGCATAGACGAAAAAACGCTAGACGAATGGAGTAGGGCTCCACTCCATTACAATAAATATAGGAAAATAGAATAGTTTCGAAAACAGAAAGAAAAAAAACTCAAAACCACCAGCTTCGGCCACGGTGGTTCTTTTTTTGTTTCATTTCTCATATATTTCCACATAATTATTTGTAATTCTTTAAATTATTTATGTATATTATCTCAGCCATAGCACAATTAATATACACCAATACTAAATACAGAAATATATACGATTTGAAATCTATAATTTAAAAAATTTTCTTAATTCCCCATCTTCGCCAATATTGTCAATTGTTATTAATCTAATTTCAGAATCTTTAAGACCAAAAAACTTTTTAAGCATCTCAATTTCTTTGTCGCATTTATATGGAATCACCCAAACACTTTTTTGAAAAAGAAAAAATCCAAGTTGTTTTAATTTTCCACGCAAAGCTTCCCTTTCTTGTCTTTTCGCCTGAGCAATATCAAACATTACCATTCGCCACTTTTTATCCCATTTTTTTGGTTTTTCAATCTCCAAATTATCTATTTTCATCCAACTAGCTTTCTTCTTACCAACATCAGTAAGAGAGAAAAAAATCTGCCCCTTCTTATTTTCAAAATCAATTAATCCTTGCTTTTTTAAATTGTAAAAAGCACTACGAACTTTTTTATCTGGATACTTTTTAAGTTGCTTAAAACCTTTTAAAATATTAACGATAAAATAAGGGGAGGTAGTTGCAATCATAATCACGCCGGTCAAAATTAATATACTCAAAATATCTACAACAATTTCCGAACGTGCCCTTCTAAAATTTACTAAATTATTTTTTCTTAACATAATTTAAATCTAATTTTTTTATTATATCATAAAACATAACTAATGTATATTAACAATGCTATAGCATAATTAATATACACTACTAATTATTCACGAATAAAATATTTTTACAAAAAAAGCCCATAAAAGGGCACGACCTTTATTCTTGTCTTTTCCGTCTTCTACGGAAAAAATAAGTCATAAAGATCCAATTTGCTGGAATAATCATAATTACTGAAAACACAAACACAACACAGAAACTTATTCTCAGTATTTCTATGGTCATCAAAATAGTTCCGCAATCAAGAAGTAGAACTCCTGAAATCCAAAAAGCGAAAAGAACAATCATGCAAATAACAACAAGTAACTTTCCCATACGAATTTCCCTTCTTTAAATTCCAAAAAGTTTTTTAGCGTTTTGAGTAGTGATTTCTACAACTTGATCATAGCCTATGTTTTTCAAATCTGCAATTTTTTGAATTATATGTTTTACAAAAATCGGCTCATTTCTAACATATCCATCTGGCCCCGCCTTTGCCAAGGCTTCGACGGGCAAGGGAGTTAAGTATGGACAATCAGTTTCAACTAAAATTCTATCAAGCGGGCAATTCATTATTGTTTCTGTGATATCTTGCTTATACAAAACACCATTTATACCTAAATAGAACCCAAGCTCCAAATATTTTTGTGCCTCTTGCCAATTGCCTACAAAACAATGAATTACTCCCCGTTTTTGTGATTTGTGATTTGTGATTTGTGATTTTAATATATTATAAGTATCATCAAAAGCCACGCGAGTATGCACAATAACTGGTAAATTAAGTTCTTCTGCCATTTCAAGTTGAGCTATAAAAACCTGTTTTTGCTTTTGTTTAAATAATTCTTTTTTAGCAGTTCCTTTTGGTTTATAGTAATAATCTAGTCCGATCTCCCCCACTGCAACAATTTTTTTTGATGATTTTGCAAGTTCTAAATACTTTGATTTATCAAATTCTTCACCCAAAGGCTCAAACCCTCCCTCGCTTTCATCCATCCTTAACCTTAGCAAATCTGTTTTTATATGAATTGGATGCAAGCCAATAGATGCAAAAATATTTTCATTTTGTTCTGCTAACTCAACTGCATTTTTTGAAGTTTCATATTTTGTTCCAACATCAATACAAATAATCTCATTTTCTTGAGTTCTTTTTATAACCTCATCTCTATCAGAATCATAAGCTTTAAAATTTAAATGAGAGTGTGTATCTATAATCATATCTTGATATTACATTATTTTTTGTAAATAAAAAAGTGCGACTAGTCATAACTACTAACTAGCCGCACCATTGCCCCGGGGCAATAGGGCAATCTCAGCGTGTTCGAGGCACGTGTACCGCCTTGATTTCGCAAGTGTCCGCAGACTGCAGATGCGCCGCCTTTTCGTTTTCGCGTTTGATGGCGTCGTACACCTCTTGACGGTGTACGGGCACGTCCGTTGGTGCCTGAATTCCCAGGCGCACTTTGTCCCCGCGGATGTCCACGATTGTGACAACCACGTTGTCACCAATGATGATACTTTCATCACGATGCCGAGAAAGAACGAGAGTCATAATAACCTCCTTGGATGGACTCCACCATCCTTGTGAGAGAAACCGGAACGGGGGGAAAAAAACTATTTTAATTATACACAATTTAATTTATATGTCAAGGTTATTGAGAATAAAAACAAATTCTGATAACATTAAAGGAATTAAAAGCTCCTGTAGTTCAACGGATAGAACAGTCCCGTCCTAAGGGATAGATGAGGGTTCAATTCCTT
>MHPU01000028.1 GCA_001820485.1 Candidatus Staskawiczbacteria bacterium RIFOXYD1_FULL_32_13 | reverse complement strand
AATTATTTAAAGTAGTTCATATACAAAAACTTTTAAAACTCATATTAGGAGATACCTCTGTATGCGGGATAAGTAGATAGTCCCACTCTTTACCTGAATTCTCCATATTAAACCTCTTTGCGGTTTCGCAATATTTCTTACCAGCAACAGCCTTTTCCAAAACATCATTATCGTCTATATCTCTTTCGGCTTTAATTTCAACCATATAAACTACATCTTTTGTTTCTACAACAAAATCTGGCACATATCTTTGAGAATTATGCTTCCAGTAAATTGAAAATTGAGACATTGCTGGCCTTAACCACTTAATAACATCTTTATCTTGCTCTAAAATTCCAGCAAAGTCCTTTTCAGATTTTGAATCAAACTTATACAAGTCATGACCAGCTTTTTTAAATCCGCCAAAAACTTTTGATGGTATGGTGTTTGTTGGAGTAATGGTTTCTGTATAGTGATGAACACTGTCTGTGGTATATTTTGAGAAGTTATGCGATTCTATTTTTGTAAAAGGAAAAACAATCGGTTCATCAAACTCTCCACTATTTAAATAAAAATGTTGCTGTAATTGAGCATAAATAAACTTACCAATATCACGCTTATGATAAACTACAATGTTTTGTAAATCTTCCTCGCTTTTGTCCTTTTTTAATTTATCAACTGCCTGTTTTGCCAATTTATACAGCAAATCTGCTTCTCTGTCATAATCAACCTCCGGGAAATTTATAAGTTCGTTAATAATAATATTTACAGGAATGTCTCTTGTAACTCCAACTCCTTCACTTTGTAAAACTTCACTCTCGTTTGTTCTTAAGGTTCTTCGGATAATCTCTTCTGAAACTGGCTGATAATTTAATCCAGCAATATCTAAATCAAAATTCTTAAACCCACAACTAACTTCATTTTTCTGTTGAACCAAAATACGAGGGATAGGAATAATTTTTGAAACAAGCTGTTCAACCACTGAATCATACTCTTTTTTAGCTTCCTCAATAATTTTATCCTTAAAAAGATTTTGCTGTGCAGTATTCTCAATACGCTCAATCATTTTCCCAATTACCATCTTTTGCACCTCGCTACTTTTTAAATCATTAATGCTTTTTACTTCACTGCCGATAGAATTTACCGCATCAAATATATTCCTTTGTGTTTCCAAAGAAAAAATGGCTTTTTCTTTTTCTCCCGCATTTTTAATTTTAGAAATTTCTTTTTCCTGTTGAGCAAATGAAGCATCTATAGTTGAAAAAGAAGTTACAACTTCTTGATGCTCTGGGATATTGTTTGGATCTATTTCAATAATATTATCTTTTCGAATAATAGAGTCCGGACTATTAGCTGCATCAATAATAGATTGGAAACGATCATGCGCAATAATGGTAAGCTTATCCACTTTTTCAATTCCAGTTCTAACTCCATATGGCAAACGCAACCCACGCCCAATAGTTTGCTCTGTTAAAATCTGTGAATTGGCTGCTCTTAATGGAATTATCGTGTAAAGATTAGTTACATCCCAGCCCTCTTTAAGCATATTTACATGGACCACTATTTCAATTGGATTTTCAGGTTTTTCTAGGTCCAACAACTTTTGTATATTTTCTTCTTTCTCCTCACCTCTTTGATTTGAGTGAATTTCCATTACCTTGCCACTATACCTACCATCAAAGAACTTTTTAGATTCAATCATGTCCCTAATTTCTTTTGCGTGATCTGTGTCTCTTGCAACAACCAAAACAAATGGTCTGACTAAGCGATTGCCCGTATCACGAGAATAAATATCAAGTGCCACTTTGGTGTCTTCGTGAATTCTTATGCCATCTTCAATTTTTATTAAATCTAATTCCTTTGGGTCATTTTTATACTGATCTGGATTAAAATCTCTTCTTGTAGCCACAGCAGGCTCTTTCACAAAACCATCTTGCAATGCTTTTGCTAAAGGATAATCAAAGACAACATTTTTAAATTTATTATTATGAGTATCTATTGGAGTAGCTGTAAGTTCTAATCCTATAATTGGTTTTAATTCATTGATTGCTTTAAGCCCAGCGTCTGCTCTATAATGATGTGACTCATCCATAAGTAAAACCAAATCTGACAATTCTGACAAATAATTAAAATACGATTCACCAAGATATTCTGAAAGCCTTTTTATTCTTGGCTCCCTTCCTCCTCTAACTTCAGAGTTTATTTTTGAGATATTAAAAATATTTATATTAACAGATGACTTTAAAAACAGAACTTGTCTGGCTTCAGCATAATTATCTCCGGTTATTATTCTTGGAGGAGTGGTTGCAAATTCAGCTATTCCTTTAAAAACATATTTTGGACTTTGTGGGTTAGATAGATCATCAATCAATTTATTATAAATAGTTAAATTTGGGGCCAAAACAAAGAAATTCTTTATTCCTTTTGCAATATAAAGATATGTAATAAATGCTCCCATTAATCTTGTTTTTCCAACACCAGTGGCCAAAGAAAAGCATACTGATGGAAAATCTCTCTCAAAATTAGAACAAGTTGGATAAAGCTCCCTCACTTTAGATAATTCAGCTTCCACATTTTCATCTTTTTTCAATTCCAAAACATCAGCCAGCTTTTCTAATATTTCCAAACTGTCTGATTGTGGCTTACGCAAACTTAATCTATTTTTAATTGCTTGAGCTTTTGTATTCATATTATTCTTCGTTAGCTTCCTCAGCTTCCGCTTCAGTTGCTTTAATAATATTTAAGTCATAATTATCCTTAGAAAATTCACATCTGCCAAGAATCATTTGTGGAATCTTTTTAACTGTGATATTTGAAAAATGATTTTCACATTCTGGAGCAAATGCTTTGGCGCAAACAAGCAAACTCTCTCCCTCTTTCATTTCACTGTGTATGGCGTCTAATTGTTCTGCGGTTATAAAGTTTGTGGTTGTAAAAATATAATCTGTTTCTGTGGACTTACCTTGTTTCCAATAAAAGTTTTCATCGGGTAAATATTTAAAACCTTCATGCTTGCACATTGCAGATGCCAGCATATTAGCATTATAGCTTTTATCTATCACAAAATTTCCGAAAGAATCTTTAGTTAATAAGCTCGGTGCAAGATTATAAAACTTAAACCCACCTCCTCCTTTCCAACCTAGAGTTTCTGATAATGCTAATCCATCTTTACCATCAACAACTTTTTTTAATCGAGGAAGGCAATGAGTATCAGCATGTTCTCCAAATTCAACACCAATATGTTTTCTTCCCATTTTATGAGCCACCGCAGACGTTGTACCAGAACCAAGAAAGCTATCAAGGACCCAATCTCCAGGTTTTGTTCCAAGGTCGAGAATTCTCTTTATAAGTCTTTCAGGTTTCGGTGTGTCAAAAGGATCATCAGAAAATAAAATATTTATTTCTCTTTTTGCTTCTTGGTTATCTCCTACCTCCGTCCTATACCAAAGAGTTTTAGGGACAATCCCATCTTGCACTTCCGTAAGAAATCTTTTTAATCTCGGCATATTTGTGCCGTTCTCTCCGAACCAAATACGATTTTCTTTAATCAGTTCCTTCATTTTTTCTTTAGATACGCCCCAACTTCGTCCACTGGTAGGCATAAATTCCTTACCACTTGGAGATTTAATCGGATATATATCCTTCTCCGTAATTCGTTTAACAGTAAGATCACTGGATGTCCAAACACCCCTTTGGTCTTTATCTGGATTTAAATATCTTGAATCCATTTCCTCTGTCCTCGGTAATAGAAATGGATGCCAGTATGTTTTGTTATATGCATAAACCAAAATGTGGTCGTGGCTATCTGAAAGCCATTTTGCATCATTTTGCGGAGAAAACTTTTTTTCCCAAATTACATTAGCAACAAAATTACTTCTTCCAAAAACTTCATCACAAAGAACTTTTAAATAATGGCTTTCATCGTCATCAATTGAGATCCAAATACTTCCATCGTTTTTATCTAAAAGATTTCTTAAAATTTCTAAGCGTGGCCTCATAAGACTAAGCCATGTAGAATGTTCTAGATTATCGTCATAATGTTCAAACGCACTGCCAGTATTGTATGGAGGGTCTATATAGATGCATTTTATGCGACCGGTAAAATCTTGCTCAAGGGCTTTTAACGCAAGTAAATTATCACCATGAATAAGCATATTCTCGGACTTAGGATCGCCATAAGATTTTTTTGGATCCTCAATTAAAATCCGTGGCTCCAGTTTTAATTCCTCATCTTTACCGATCCAAGTTAACTCAAGTTTTTGTTTTTTGTTGTTCATAATTTAAATAATTTTAAAATGAATTGTGAATAATGTTTTAAGCGACACTTTTTGATTAAGCTGGCTTTCGATTCTATCCAACAAATCATCTTTCTTCACATCCACCTCATCCTGTGCCTGATAAAGTTTTTGACGCATATCATTTCTTTTCTTTTCTAAATCTTTTATACCTCTTTGAGCTTTTACTTTTTCTTCTAGGTTTAATATCTTTTTAGCATTTGTTTTCATTGTCTTAATATCAATATCCATCTTTCGTAGCTCTAGCTCCAAACTCTTTTTTACATCTTCTGCCCATTTATCTAACTTATCAACTTCATCATTAAAAAACTCACTATTGCGTTCTGTAACATCAACTGTAATAATTTTAATTTTCTCTTTTTCTTTTTCGTTTAAAATATCATCTTTTATCTCTATCTCGTTTTTACTTATATCTGCATTTAGAATAAAAAGTTTCTTTGCAATATCTTCTTCAATTTCGTTACCATCATCAGTTATAGCTGTAACCAAAACACTATCTTCTGATTCAAAGGAATCAATAGTAAATTCTGACACCTTTAAAATTCCCGAAGTACCAACCAATTCTTTTAATGGTGAGATAATCTGACCATATTTTGAATAATCAAAAATAAGTTCTGCATTCACTAAATTTACTTTTTTAACTTCTTTTAAAATTCTTTCTGCAAGTGGATGCCCCGGGCGATAAATATGTGCATTTTCAACATACTTACCAATTTTATAAGGCCCTTCATCAATAGCCTCTTCTGGAAATGGATTTTGTTTAAGAGTAAAAGAATATTCGTCTTTTGCATAAACTGCATTTTCTCCTAAAAAATATTGTGAAATATCCCAAAGCCATTTTTCGTAGGTTTCCAAATACGCCTTGCTTTCCCTTAAATTAATTTTTAGTTTTTCATGGACATCTGCATCAAAATTTTCTAAAAGCTTTTCTTTTGCGTTTTTAATTCCTTCTTGAATTGACTCATCCATTTCTGTTTGTAATTTATCAAATTCTGAATTTATCTCTTCCTCGGTTCTGCAAGATTGATAAATAGTTGCAATTCTTTTTTCAAAATCAACTCCAGATTCTATACTACCCAGTACCTCATCGCTTGCGCCAAAAACACCTTTAAAAAGCTTAAATTTCTGATCTAAAAGCTCATAAACACGTTGGTCTGCTGCATTTTTTCTATTAACAAAATTTACCACAACCACGTCATGCTTTTGACCATAACGGTGGCATCTGCCAATTCTCTGCTCAATTCTCTGAGGGTTCCATGGCAAATCATAATTAATTACAAGTGAACAGAATTGTAAATTAATACCTTCGGCTGCAGCTTCGGTGGCAATCATAATTTCTGCATCTGATTTAAAATAATCTACAAGCGCAGATCTTAAATCAGCGGTCTTAGAACCAGTTATCCTATCGCTATCTTTATTTTTTTCACGCCACTGTATATAAATATCTTTAGACTTTTGGTCATTGTTAGAGCCATTAAAAAGCATTATTTTATCTTTGTACCCGCTTTCAGATAATAGATCCCAAAGATATTTCTGGGTAATAGTTGATTCTGTAAATATAACTGCTTTTTTCTGCGCACCAAGATCTGCGGTCATTTCAAAACCTTTTTTTAAAGCAATAAGCAAAGAATCTCCTTTTGAATTCTTAAAAATATTTTTAGCTAAATCTCTAAATTTTTCCAAGTCTTTCTTCTCAGCTTGAATTAAAGGAATATCTTTGACTGTATATCCTTTATTTTCTTTTACTTTTTCATCTTCATCTTTTTCTTCGTCATCAATCCACTCATCGGCAGTATTAGAAAGAGCTTCATAATTTTCTTCCAGTCCCAGCGGTAATTCATTATTTATAGCAGTAGATTCTTTTTTAATTTCTTCTTCTAATTTTTCTAATTTAAAAACAAGGCCATTCAAAGTGCTGGCAATAGCAAAAGAAGATGACGCAAGAAGTTTGCGTAAAACAAGTGTCATCAATTGACGCTGGCTATATGGCAATGCATATAATTGAGGTCTTTGAAGATATTCAGACATACCATTATAAAGTTCAATCTCCTGTTCAGTAGGAATATAATCCTGTGTTATTGGTTTACGATCTCTATAATTAATATATTCTAATACTTGCCTGCGCAATGTGCGAATACACACTGGCTTAAGACGATTTCTTAAGTCAGCAAACATCTCCTTTTTTGGCTCAACTAATCCAAGCTCATTTTCAAAGATATCTTGTTCACGAGAAACTTTTGCATAATTTGCCTTAAAACTATTTAGGTCTCCGAAAATATGGTCATCAATAATACTGGTTAATCCATATAATTCAAGCAAAGAATTTTGAAGTGGTGTAGCTGTAAGCAATAATTTTGGATATTCTTGAATTGCATCTTTTATTTCACGAGCAATTTTATTACTTGTTTTATAAACATTTCTCAATCTATGGGCCTCATCGATTACGCACAAGGAAAATTTCGTTTGCTTGATATATGCAGATTTTGCTTTAGCAAAATGATATGAACAAATAATAATTGTATTATCCTGATTAAATGGGTTTAAATTGCCGTCTTTAATAATTTGATTAAATGATTTTGCTTCCAATATCACAGATGGTAAAAAAAACTTTTCTTGTAATTCCTCATTCCATTGCTTTCTTAAGCTTGACGGCACAATCAATAAAATATTTCTTTTTCTTTCAGCCCATTTTTGAGACAATACTAAACCAGCCTCAATAGTTTTACCAAGTCCAACTTCATCAGCCAAAATCGCCCCTTTAGATAAAGGTGATTTAAATGCAAAAAGAGCCGCTTCTATTTGATGTGGATTTAGATCAACTTGAGCATTTGAAAGTGTAGATGATAATTTCTCCAAACTATCAGAGGCACACCGCTTGGTTAATTCATGAGTAAAATAGCTTGCATGATAGCCTGTAATTTTCATATTTAATATAATTTAATTTCATATCGTTTTTATTTAAGATTACACCTTTTTACCATCAACTTCAATAGATTTAGACATTGATTTATACACAAACAAAAAGCCATATTTATAAATAAATATAGCTACTCTGTAGGTGTTAGACAGTCTTACCCTGATCACAGGGAGCAAATACTCAAATAAGTTAATTCAAAAAAGTGAAAATTACTATAATATTTTGGATTCGTCTAACGACTTTGATTATTTATTGCTTCTATCAATTCTTTAGCATTATCCACAACATTATTAAAGCCAGCTTGCTTACAAAGTTTTAAAAAGCGATTATAACGATGAGTAAATTGACCCTTATAAAGCATGCGACTAATTTGAGTTTGTTTATTAACCAATTTAATCTTTCTATTTGTTTCATAAAACAATCTACCATGAATAGAATTCCTATTTATCATGCAAAGCTCATAATTTAAATGATAACATTGTCTGCATCT
>MHPU01000027.1 GCA_001820485.1 Candidatus Staskawiczbacteria bacterium RIFOXYD1_FULL_32_13 | reverse complement strand
TTCCCGACAATCTTTTCCAACAAAGCTATGGCAGAGATTTCAGGGTCCTTTCTTGATTAGAAAATACTCCCGGGCCCCGACCATGTTGACGATAGAGGGGGAGGCGCTTTTCATTTCGCAGGTTACCTCGACCGGACTCGCGACAATTCCGTTAGCGAACACGAAACCACACATCCAGATTTCGCATCCGCAATCTCCCTCTGCCACTTTGGTGGCGATGACGTATTCTTCGTTGATTTGGCTGACCGGAATCTCAAAAAAACTGGCCAGCCTCTTGCAAAAAAGACCCTTGGCAATTTTTTCCGACACGCTCATTGCACGACTCCTGAATTTGGGGTTATAGAACTAATATTAAATTAACCGTTTTATACCAAAATGTCAATAGAGCGTTGATTTTTATTTATAAATTTAAATTTTATTTTAATTATTTTTGGCCCGCCTTTGCCTGACGGCTCCCGCTTCGACCGCGAAGCGAGGCGAGTCGGCGAGGTAAACAGTATTTTTTTTATTCTTTCTGGCCATTCAATAGCTATAATATTTTCTGGATTTTTTAAAATTGCAGGTAAGCCTAATTCTTGTGCGTCTTTGTAATTCTGCAAGCGATAACAATCAAGGTGATAGAAGTTTTTAAAAGTATTGTCATTGCGAGCGAGCCCAAAAGGCGAGCGTGGCAATCTAGAATTCGTGCACTCACTCTGGATTGCTGTCCCAGCCAACATCTGTGATGTTACAACTGGTCCTCGCAATAACAACACACTAAATTTCTTCATTATTACAAAAGTGGGACTTAAAACTTTTTGTTTAATTCCTAAGCCCTTGGCAAACCCTTGCAAAAAAGTGGTTTTACCTGAACCCAAATCTCCATACAAACATACGACAGTAGCATTATTTAGTCTGCGTAAATGACACGATCGCATCATTTGAGAAGACTTATTTTTTCCATTTGATTTTAAAATTTCATTACATCCTAAAATTTCTTTGGCAAGTTGCTGTCCAAGTTTTTGTGTTTGTTTAAAACTTTTAGTTATATATTTCATAAAATAATTGACAATAATTAATTTAAGTATAAGATTTAAATTAGCTGTTTTAAAATTTGTTCTCCACCACACAACTCAAGGTCAATATCATGAATCTTCCAAACTTCTACCAAGTAACAGATGTCGCCCGCACAATCATCAAAGAATTTGGTCTTTTTGGGAGAGACCACCTGATGGTCAATTGCAATCAGTTTTCTCTGATGCACCGTAATGGATTTGATCATTGCTCGTTGGCCAATAGAATCAGATTAGACCCAGACCTAGTCTGGTGTGCCTTGGCAATACTAAGCTGGGCGAGCCGGCCCGAAAGTTGGGAACTTCCTCCAAAGGGCATCATAGAGGTAATCGACTCTTTAGAAGCCGAAGACCCCAATCAAGCCAAGCTTGATCTTTTCACGAGCAGAACTAAACTCGTGGAGATGATGCGCCCAATCGCCACGGGCTATCAGAGAAGACTTGATCAACTCCACGATTGTGATTAAGTCTTTTCAAAAGAAAAATAGCCACAGACCCCACGATTCACCTCGTGGGTTTTCTTTTATGCTATTTTATTATTGACTTATTACTTCAAATAAACTAATCTAAACTATAAATTTAAATAACTAATATGCAAGATTTAAGTGAGGTAAAAAAATTAATAGAGGAAGCTAAAAATATCTATCTTATCCCTGCCCAAAACCATAAAGAAGCCATTCCTACAGCTTTAGCTCTTTTTTATACTTTAAAACAATTAGATAAAAATGTAAACATAATAATAGAAAATTTTCCGGAAAAATTTAAATTTTTAATACCATCTTCAGACTTTATATCTTATCCAAGAAATTTTGTAATTTCTGTCCCAAGTTCTGTAGCAGAAGTTTCGCAAATTTATTATGAAAAATCAGAAGAAAATTTAAAAATTCATTTAACAATTGATAAAGGAAACATTAAAAAAGATAACATTTCTTTTTATTATACAGATGCAAGGCCTGATTTAATAATAAGCTTGGGGATTAAAGATTTTAAACAGGAACTGGAGGGTAAATTAAATCAGTTTGCATTTTTAATGCAATCGGATATTTTAAATATTGATAGTGACGTGCAATTAAACAAAAATTTTGGTAAAATAAACTTAGTAGAAGATAATTCACTTTCAAAAATGATTTTGGATTTGACTGAATCAATGACAGGAGATTTACCTAGACCCAAAAAAGAAATCTCTACTTGTTTGCTCGCAGGATTAATTAACTATTCAGATAATCTTAGCAATTCCAAAACAGATTCTAAAATTTTGGAAACAGCTGGCTACTTAATGAAACAAGGAGCAGATAGAGAAAAAATTATAAATGAACTTTACCCCACCAAATCAGAAGGAAAACACAAAGAAATTGTAAATGCTGTTTTAGCAGAATTAGCCAAACAAAATTTAGAAATAAACAAAGAAAATATTTTAAAGTATTTAGAAAGCTAAATCGCTGTCATTGCGAGCGAGCCAACAGGCGAGCGCGGCAATCTAGGGTTTAAATCACTAACTCTGGATTGCTTCGTCGGTCGCGACCTCCTCGCAATGACGACGAATGGATCCCCGATCAAGTCGGGGATGACAACGACGAAACAACAAAAAAGACGTTGGCTCGCCAACCGAAGTCAGAAAGCCAACGCCCCAAGACAAACCAACCGCACTACTCAACGACCGAGGTTCGTCTCTCCATAAAGACAACCTCGACCCATCCACTTGGACCAGGATTTTCTTTCGGAAGATCCGGAACTGTCCAACGCCATCCTTCGGGAGGTAGCGGAAGCTGTGCCAACGCACTCGCTACCAATGCCTGCCGAATGTCTTCATCACTAAAGCGAAATACAACTCTTTCTCGCAACATGACACAATCTCCTTGGAAGTGAACCTCAAAACATAAATTTATTATAATCTAAAATTAAAATTTGTCAATACTATGGAAGATACAAAAAAAATCTTAGGGGCTGTAACAATTAACCCCACTATAATACAAGAAGTAAATAATGAAGTAAAAAATATTGCTGATTTTAAGAAAAAAGTAGAGCAATATTTAACAGGTGAAACAACTTCTCTTTTAGATATAATCTTATTTTCTGCAATTGCTTTGGGGTCTTCTGATATTCACATTGAACCAGAAGAAAAAAGTTCTCGCCTTAGAGTTAGATTAGATGGCGTCTTGCAAGATGTTATTTTTTTTGAGCAGAATATTTATCACAATATAGTTTCCAGATTAAAACTTTTATCAAAATTAAAATTAAATATAAAAGACAAACCTCAAGATGGAAGATTTACAATTGCAATTGATGACCCTTCGACAAACTCAGAGCAAGTTTTATTGATTGAAATGAGGGCTTCTTCACTGCCAGCAGAATATGGAGAATCAATTGTTATGAGAATTTTAGACCCAAGAAATTTAATCGCTCTTGATGCTTTAGGACTTAGAAAAGATTTAGCAGAAATTTTTGAAAAAGAAATTAACAAACCAAATGGAATGATAATTGTAACAGGTCCTACTGGTTCTGGAAAAACAACAACTCTTTATGCTTTTTTAATGAAAATTCAAAACCCAGAAATTAAAACTATTACTATTGAAGATCCAATTGAGTATCACTTAAAAGGAGTTTCGCAAACACAAGTTGCTCCAGAGAAAGGTTATGATTTTTCAGATGGCTTAAGGTCTATTGTAAGACAAGACCCTGATGTTATTTTAGTTGGAGAAATTAGAGATTTAGAAACAGCAAAAATCAGTTTGCAAGCTTCTCTTACAGGACATTTAGTACTTTCGACTTTACATACTAATGATGCAGCTGGAACAATTCCAAGGCTAGTGGACTTAGGAGCAGATCCTGCGTCTATTGCTTCTGGTTTAAAAATGGCCATTGCTCAAAGATTAGTTAGAAAAGTTTGCAAAAAATGTTCAATTACAAAAAAACCATCTGCCACTGAACTAGCAGAATTAGAAAAAGGTTTAGCAAATTTATACCGACAAGGTCGAGTATCCTCGCCCACGATCGCGGTCGAGGCGGGACCAAAAAATATTGAAATTCCAGATATAAAGAAAGTAAAAATCGCAGAAATAAAAAGTGGAGGATGTGAGGCTTGCAACTTTACAGGATATAAAGGAAGAAGGGGTTTATATGAAGCATTTTTAGTAGACTCTGAGATGGAAAGATTTATCTTAACTAACCCACCAGTTTCTGATGTAAAACAATTAGCTATTAAAAAGGGTATGATAACTATGTGGCAATCTGGTTTAATTGATATAGCTTTAGGCAACACAACCTTTGAAGAGGTCCGTAGAGTCGTCGAAGAAGAATAAGTCGTGTCATTCCCGCGAAAGCGGGAATCCAGAATAAAATTAAGCAATAAACTCAAAACAAATAATGAGTTTATAAGAAATATGATTGGAGAAAATCCAAGTCGCGATCATGTTGACGATTCAGAAATTAGAATATTATCAGAAGAACCAAATAATGTTGAAGTAAAAATTTTAGATAACGAAAAAGATATAAACGCACATTATGACGAATTAAAAAGAGAGGCTGAAGCCGAAATCGAAAAATTATTTGGTGCAGAAGTCGACGATAATAGCGAAAATACTTTTGTGGCATATATAAGAAACGCTAACGAGAAAATTAATGGTGCCGAAGCGTTGGGTAGAGAGCCAAATTTATCCCCGAAAGAAAAACAGGCAATTTTAATAAGAGACAAAATTGCTAAAAACGAAAGGGAAAGAAGAGATAAAATAAAAGCGTTGAAAAGCAAACAATAAAAAATGAAAATTGAGAATAAAGCAAGAAAAATTATCAAAACTACAAAATGGCTTGACAGGGCTGGTAGATTTGCTATAATTAATTTACTAATCTCACCGCGTTCTCGGCTTTGCTGGGACCGCGGTTTTGTTTAGAATAAGTATATTCGTCATTGCGAGGAGGTCGCAACCGACGAAGCAATCCAGAGTATTATAAAATATGCAAAAAAAACATTCCTATATTTATATCCTTACGAATAAGAGAAATGGCACAATTTATGCAGGAGTAACAAGTAATTTAGAAAAACGTACATATGAACATAAAAATAATTTAATAGACGGTTTTACAAAAAAATATTCCACTCATAATTTAGTTTATTTTGAAGAAGATAGCGATATTAAAATGGCAATTGAGCGCGAAAAACAAATCAAATCGTGGTCACGAAAAAAGAAATTGTTATTAATAGAAAAAATAAACCCAACATGGCGTGATTTATCTGAAGAAATTTAACTCTGGATTGCCACGCTCGCCTATGGGCTCGCTCGCAATGACGAAAATATAATAATTTAAAATATTATTAACTAATTTATAATTATATGGAATTTATAACAATTATAATTTATTTTATCTTTTTATTAGCATCAGTTCTTGTGCCAGATGTCTATATATTGTCAGTGAAAAAATTCTTAACAAATAAAGTTAAAGAACTATCTACAGTTAAAACAGAAAGTGAAAAATTATTTGATATTCCGCAAGTATTAGGATGGACAGAAAGAACTTTGTATTATTTATTTTTAGCGTTTTTTATAAATCAATTTGCCATATTTCTTGGAATTTGGCTTGCATTAAAAACTATAGTAACTTTTAAAGATTGGCAAGCGCAATCAACTGTAACAAAAAAAGCCAAAGCTGGCTCAGGCAATATAGTGAAAGCGAAATTCAGTATCTTTTTAATAGGTAATGGTTTATCAATAATTTCTGTAATTTTGTTTTTCTTTTTAGCAAAAGCAATTTTAGGTTTTTAAACAAACAAAAACAGCTTGGGAGTTGGAGGAGCTTTGTATCTGGGATACAAGCAAAGGTTTACTTGAGGAATAATCGAGTCGAAACAAGATTACCCATAAACTGAAATAAACCCAAATAGGACCTCCAACTCCAAAACTGTTTTTTAAAAAATTTTCAAATTTCAACTTGTCATTCCCGCGAAAGTGGAAAGACCAGAAACCTGTCATTGCGAGGAGCCCGCAGGCGACGTGGCAATCTAGAGTTAGTGTTTTAAACTCTGGATTGCTTCGGGTATTGCGATACCCTCGCAATGACAACGAATAAAACTGGACCCCAGATCAAGTCTGGGATGACACGGAAAAAAATTTATTGCCCTCACTTAAATTATCAAATTATATACAATATATTAATTATAGCATAATACAAAGCCTATGTCAAGTATTTTAGACAAAAAAGAGAAAAAAGAGGATGAAGTGCTAGATTCTGCGCTTCGCCCTCAAAAATGGAGCGATTATGTGGGTCAAGACAAAGTTAAAGAAAATATCCGCATAATTATCCAAGCAGCTAAAAAAAGAAGTCAGTCACCTGATCATTTATTGCTTTATGGAAGTTCTGGACTTGGTAAAACTACTTTAGCTAATTTAGTTGCCATGGAAATGGGTACAAATATTCGTATTACTTCAGGGCCTGCAATTGAGAGAGCTGGGGATTTAGCTGCTATTTTAACAAATATGTCAGAAGGTGATGTTTTGTTTATTGATGAAATACACAGAATTCATAAAACAATTGAAGAATATTTATATCCTGCAATGGAAGATTATAAATTAAATTTAATTTTGGGTAAAGGACCAATGGCCCGCACAATGGAATTGAAATTACCAAAATTTACCATAATTGGAGCTACTACAAGACCTGGAATGCTTTCAGCTCCATTAAGGGGCAGATTTGGAGCTACTTTTCAACTTAACTTTTATGAACAAAAAGATATTGAAAAAATAATTAATAGATCTTCTGATTTACTTAAAATAAAAGCAGAACCACAAGCAATACAGATTATTGCCAAAAGATCTCGCTTTACTCCAAGAATTGCCAACCGTCTTTTAAAAAGAGTACGAGATTTTGCCGAAGTAAATGGCACAGGTTTAATTACAAGCGCAATTGCCGAAAGCAGTTTAAATTTTTTAGATGTAGACCACATGGGATTAGAATTGGGAGATAAAAGAATTTTAAAATCAATTATAGAAAAATTTGATGGGGGACCAGTAGGACTTCAAGCTTTATCTGCTGCAAGCTCTGAAGAAGAAGATACAATTTTAGATATTTATGAACCATATTTAATGCAATGCGGATTTATTGAAAGAACTCCTAAAGGCAGAATGGCAACAGCTTTAGCATACGAACATTTAGGTATTAAAAAAACTCAACACAAACTTATCTAAAAATATTTTAAAAAAACACCTCTTGCAAGAACAGGTGTTCTCGCAAGAGGTATGCTCGAATTGGGCCAAAAGTGTGGGGGCTAAGCGCCCCCGAGACCGCCGTCGTCAGGTCGTGCTCTGGGCCGAGTTCGTCTGGGCGCCGTTCTTCTTGGCACTCGCCTTCGAATTCTGCAGGTCGCTGCGTCGATTCATCGGGGGTCGGAACATGGTGGAGGTCTCCTTGAAAAGGGGGAACAATTCGCCAGCAAGGTGCTGGCAACATGAAAGGGCACAGTTAGCCTCAAGTGATATAACCCGAAGGCAATAATCACTCTTACTAACTTTATGAGTTAATCCTATTCTAAACAAGAATTCTTGTCAATACCTTGCGCTGGTTCATATGATATGATACACCTACTCTTTTAAAATTAT
>MHPU01000026.1:17872-64693 GCA_001820485.1 Candidatus Staskawiczbacteria bacterium RIFOXYD1_FULL_32_13 | reverse complement strand
CAAAAATAACAGGTAAAGACATTTTAATTAGAATTTTAAAAATTGAAAAAGGTTTAAAGATTTTAAAAATCACTACTGATAAAGGCGACTTAAGCTGGAGTTATTAGTATTTAGGTATTACAAAAAATTAAAAAAAATAGTATAATAAGGTATGATAAAAAAAATAAAAGAACAAAAAATAAAAGAACAAAAAATAAATAAAATAGGTTCAAAAGCTTGGATTGTGTCAGCTGATATGGGCTATGGACATCAAAGAACAGCTTTTCCTTTAAGAGATTTAGCTCCAAATGAAAGAGTTATAAATGCTAATCATTACGAAGGTATTCCCAAAAAAGATAGAAATATTTGGCAAAGAACCAGAATCATTTATGAGTTTATTTCAAGATTTAAAAAAATTCCTTTTATTGGAGAATTTATTTTTGGATTTTTGGACAAATTTCAAAAAATATTAAATTATTATCCAAAAAGAGATTTGTCAGGTCCAAGTTTTGGAGTAAAAAGCAACTTTTATCTTATCAGTAGGGGATGGGGCAAGGATTTGATAAAAAGATTTCAGCAAGATCCTTTACCAATAGTTTCAACTTTTTTCACACCAGCTTTTATGGCAGAGTCTTTTAATTATTTGGAAGATATTTATTGTGTTGTTTGTGATGCAGATGCAAACAGAGCTTGGGTGCCTTTAAATCCTGAAATGAGTAGAATTAAATATTTTGCACCTTGTACTTGGGTAAGAGACAGATTAAAACTTTATGGGGTAAAGTCCGAAAATATTTTTTTATCTGGTTATCCATTACCAAAAGAAAATTTAGGCACAGAAAAATTAGAAATTGTAAAAACGGACATGGCCTTTCGTCTTTTAAATTTAGATCCAATGGGTAAATACAGAAAAATATATGCTCCTTTAATTAAAGATTTTTTGGGAAAACTTCCTGAAAAATCAGACCATCCATTAACTATTTTATTTTCTGTTGGTGGAGCAGGGGCTCAGAAAGAAATAGGACTTCAAGCAATTAATAGTTTAAAAGAAAAAATTAAAGCAAAAGAAATAAAAATTATTATTTCTGTTGGCATTAGAAAAGAATTAAAAAAATATTATGAAAATGAAGTGGCGGGATTAAAATTAGATGGCTTTGTCCAGATTTTATCAGCAGAGAATATTATTGAATATTTTAAAAAATTTAATTTAGCTTTAAGAAAAACAGATATTTTATGGACAAAACCTTCTGAGTTGTCTTTTTATGCTGGTTTTGGAATTCCAATTATTATTGCTCCAACAATAGGATCACAAGAAGACTTCAATAAAAAATGGCTTTTGCATATTGGAGCTGGAACTGCGCAAGAAAATCCAAAATATACAGCAGAATGGTTATTTGATTTGTTAAATGCCGGTGATTTTGCAGAAATGGCAATGCAAGGTTTTGTGGAAATAGAAAAAAAAGGGGTTTTTAACATAGAAAATATAATTACAGGAAAAAATAAACTAAAAACTAGTAAATAATATGAAGCAAAATATTTTAATTACAGGTGGAGCAGGTTTTATTGGAAGTAATTTGGCAGATAAATTATTGGAATTAAGTCATAATGTGATTGTGATTGATAATTTGTCATCTGGTAGTAAAAAGAATTTGGATAAAAGGATTAAGTTTTATAAGATGGATATTTGTGATGCAAAAATTGTTAAAGTTTTTGCGAAAGAAAATATAGATATTGTTTTCCATTTAGCTGCTCAAATAAATGTAAGAGACTCTGTTAAAGACCCAATTGCTGATGCTAAAACAAATATTTTGGGAAGTTTGAATATTTTAGAGAATTGCAGAAATTTCAATGTTAAAAAAGTTATATTTTCTTCATCTGGTGGAACAATTTATGGAGATGCTAAAATTATACCAACTTCTGAAAATTCGCCTGAAATTCCTGAATCTCCATATGGAATTGCTAAATTATCTGTGGAAAAGTATTTGAATTATTATTTTAAATCTTTTGGTTTAAATTTTGTGGTTTTAAGATTGGCTAATGTTTACGGACCAAGGCAAAATCCAAAAGGAGAAGCTGGTGTTGTGGCAATTTTTACTGATAAGATGCTAGCAAAAAAGGAAGTGGTTATTAACGGCTCTGGAGGACAAACCAGAGATTATGTTTTTGTAGATGATGTTGTTTTGGCTTGCAAGATGGCAATGGAAAGTAGCAAAACAGGAATTTTTAATGTAGGAACCGGAGTAGAAACAGATGTAAATTTTATTTTTTCAGAAATTAAAAAATCAACAAATTCTGAATGTAAAGAAATTCATGGTCCGGAAAATATTGGCGAGCTTCAAAGAAGCTGTTTGGATTTCTCTAAAATAAAAACTACTTTTAGTTGGCAACCAAAATATGATTTTAAAAGTGGTTTGGCAAAAACTATAAACTGGTTTAAGAAAAAAATTTAAAAATATAAATATTTAAAATATAAAAATGTCTAAGATTATTTTAGCTACAGATGCGTGGTTTCCGCAAGTTAATGGCGTTGTAAAATGTGTTGAAAAAATGAAGGAGCATCTTGAAAAAAGGGGATTTGAAGTTGTTGTATTACATCCTGGATTATATTTTTCTATGCCTACTCCATTTTATCCAGAAATTAAAATTTCTCTTTTTTGCAAAAGTAAAATAAAAAAAATAATTGAAATTGAGAATCCTGATTATATTCATATTTTTACTGAAGGATCAATTGGTCTAGCAACTAGATCTGTATGCTTAAAAAACAAATTAAAGTTTACTACTTCTCAACATACTAATTTTCAAATTTATATTAAACATTATTTAAGAGTAAATATCAAAATTTTTTCTGATTTAATTTTTATATATTTACGTTGGTTTCACAACAAAAGTAATGCAGTTATGGCAATCACTGAAAATTTAAAGAAAAATTTTGAAAATAGGGGTTTTAAGAATGTATTTTTGTGGCCACTTGGAGTTGATACAGATTTATTTGTAAAAAATATTAATTCAGACATAAAAGAAAGATATAATTTTGCCTCGCCAATTTTTGTATATTTTGGTAGAATTGCAAAAGAAAAAAATGTTGAGGAGTTTTTAAGGTTGGATTTACCTGGTACAAAATTAGTTATTGGTGATGGTCCAATTAGGAAAAATTTAGAGAAAAGATATGGCGAAATAAACATTTTCGTTGGATATAAAATGGGACAGGAATTAGTTGATTTTCTGTCTGTTTGTGATGTTTTTGTATTTCCTTCTTTGACTGATGTATTTCCCCTAGCTATTGTGGAAGCTCTTGCCTGCTCTCTTCCTGTCGCAGGGCATAATGTTATGGATTTAGATGTTTTAGTTACAAAAGATATTGGAGTATTAGATAAAGATTTAAAAAAAGCATCTATGGAATGTCTTGAAATAGATTGTACAAAATGTAGAGAGTATGCTTTAAACTTTTCATGGGAAAAATCATCAGAGTATTTTATTAAAAATTTAGTTAAATTAAAATGAAAATTAAAAAAATGATTATAATAATTTTAGGTGTAATCGTTGTTATTGTTTTGGTTGTTTTTTGTTATTTTTTTGTTGGTTCTGCGCCAAGGCAAAATAATATTACTTGGGGAGTTGATTTTTCACAAATGCAGTCTGAGGCATTAAAACTTAATTGGCAAGAAAATTATTTAGCTTTAATAAAAGACTTGGGCGTAAAAAATATTAAAATTCACACTCAATGGGATTTTGTTGAAGGGAAACAAGGGGAATATTTCTTTGATGACATTGATTGGCAAATAGAGACAGCAGAAGAAAATAATGTTAAAATTATTTTTGTTTTAGGAATGAAAACTGGTAGATGGCCAGAATGTCATGATCCAAAATGGGCGAGCAATTTGTCTATAGAAAAACAGAAGGAAGAATTGCTAAAATATATAAAAGAAGTTGTTTTGCGATATAAAAATTCAAAAGCAATATCTTATTGGCAAGTAGAGAATGAGCCATTGCTTAAATTTGGAGAATGTCCAAATTGGTATTATAATGATAAAGAATTATTAAAAAAAGAAGTGGAATTGGTAAAATCACTTGACTCTTCAAGACAAATTATGATTTCTGATTCAGGTGAATTAAATTGGTGGATTAATGCAGGGAAAATTGGTGATGTTGTAGGTACAACAATGTATAGAAAAGCTTGGGTAAATATTTCAAGCTTTGGCTTTCCTATAAAAAACCCAGGATTTTATAGTTCTTATCCATTTCCTCCAGTATTTTACTATAGAAAAGCTCAAATTATAAAAACTTTATTTGGCAAAGAAGTTATTGGGGTTGAATTACAAGCAGAGCCTTGGGCGCATAAGCCATTTTATGATGTAGACATTGCAGAGCAAGAAAAAACTATGAATTTAGAACAATTTAAAAAAAATATTGAATATGCCAAAAATTCTGGTTTAAGCTCTCATTATTTGTGGGGAGTAGAGTGGTGGTATTGGATGCGCGAAACTCAAGATAGGCCAGAAATATGGAACGAAGCCAAAACCTTATTTAAATAAAATATTATTAATTATTTTTAAAATATGAGCATAGAAAGTGGTTTTGGGGATCGAGATATAGAGTCAGAGGAGGAAATTTTGCAAAGGCAAAAAGAGGCTCAGGAGTTAGAGCAAGTTTTTTTGCGTAAGTCGCTTGGAGAAAAACTAGTTGCTGAATATCAAACTAAAAAACCTACAAAAGAACATTTGGAAAATAGAAAAAGTGCTGGAGGTGCAGAAAGAGGTGAATCTACTCGTTTTGAAAGAGGACAAATATTTAAAGCTTATAGAATTTTAAGAAAAGAAATAAAAGATGCTGAAAAAAGAGGAGAAAACACAACCAGTAAAAAAGAATTATTAAAAGAAATTCGCAGTAGGGCAAAACAAATGGAAAGAAATCTTGATGAGCTGGAAAAACAAATGCAAGAAAATGTAGAGGTAGTTGAGGTAGAGACAGAAGATGGTAAATTTTCTATTCCAGTTACTGTTTTAGATTTAAGAAAAAAATCAGAATATGAGCAAGATCCAGTGGGCAAGGAATCTGAAAAAGACGACAGAGTGCCTTATGTTTTTTGGGGTGGTATAAGATCAAACGCTCAAATGAATGGATGTGCAGCAATGTCTATGGCTTTGGCTGGACAAAAAATTTATGTACCAATGCACTTAGAGCAAGAACAAGTTAAAAAACCAGAAAATTTAGCAGAGATTTTAAGCAAAAATGGTAATTTTGAGCCACATGCAAGAATAACTAAGGAACTGATAAAACAACTTGGTTTGGAGAAAAGTTTTAATCTTATGGGGTATTCAGCTGGAGCTGGTATTGCTCTTGAAGCTGCAATTGATATATCAAAAGATTCAGAATTTGAAGGCTCGTTGAATGATTTAATAGTAATAGAACCATTGGGATTGGACGAAAAAGGACTTGTGGGCTTGGCAAAGGATTTTGGAGTTGATGCACTTACAAAAGTAATGACTTCTCCTGAAGCTGGAATAAAGGTTTTAAGACAGGGTGGTGAAACTAATAAAGCAGAAAATACAGATGAAGGCAAAAAATTAGCATGGGAAACTGTAAAAATATTAGCAGAAAAGCAGTTTACTGCAGAGCAGTTAAGTAAAATAGAAGTTGGTGGTAATTTTCAGTGGTGGGTCGGTAGATCAAGTACTGTTACAAACCTTCCTTTAACAGAAAAAGTTATGAGGGATATCGCAAAATTAAAGCAAGCTGATAATCCAGACGCCACAATACCAGAACTTAATGAAGTTGTTGGTGGAACACATTCTTTGCTGAATATGAATGCTTTGGGTCTTGCAAGAGAATTTGTAGACGATAGACAGGACAATCAAACTTCAGATCCAAGAATTATAAAAAGAAAAGATTTAGCAAATTCTGCAATGGCAGAAATTTTAGAAAATATTTAATAAAAAAATATTCTAATAGATATCGTAATATTTTAAATTGATTCAGAATATAAATTTTAAAATTCAAGATTGATAAATTTTGCATTTTAGTTTTTGTATTTTGTTTTTTATTTTCTATGAATATTTATGATCAACCACAAGTCAATTTAAAAGAAATAAAAGAAATTATAAATAAATTTATAAAAGTTCTGCAAAACAGAGTAATTTGGGGCGTTTTTTTAGCTATAGTTGTAATTATTGCAATGGGTTTTTTAGTACAAGCATATTTTCCAAAATATTTTGACAGTCAAATAAAAAGTTTTTTAGCACCAATAGAAAACCAATTACAGAAAATAAAAAATGAAAATTTAGCTCAAAAACAAGAGTTGGTCCAGAAACAAGCAACTTTTTATGTTTCGCCAATTTCTTATGAACAAGCAATTATTGATGCAGTTAAGCAAACTTCACCTTCTGTAGTTAGTATTATAATATCTAAAAATATGCCTGTTTATGAACAATATTTTACAGATCCATTTGAAGAATTTGATTCTCCATTTTTTGATTTTGGTCCTGGCTTTGATATTCAGATCCCACAATACAAACAAAAAGGAACAGAGAAAAAGGAAATTGGTGGGGGATCGGGATTTATTGTTTCAGATGATGGTTTAGTTTTAACAAATAAACATGTTGTTATAGATAAAGATGCAGAATATACTGTTTTAACAAATGATGGTAAAAAATATATTGCTAAGGTTTTAGCTTTGGATCCAGTCCAAGATTTAGCAATTGTTAAAATTACTTCTCAGAATGGAGAAAAATTTCCAGCTATTAAGTTAGGAGATTCTGCTGGAATTCAAATTGGTCAGGGAGCTATAGCTATTGGAAATGCTTTGGGTGAATTTAGAAATACTGTTTCTGTGGGAATTGTTTCTGGTTTGAGTCGAACAATTTCTGCTTTTGGTTCAAGTGGATTTTCAGAAGTTTTAGAAGATATTATTCAAACAGATGCAGCTATTAATTCGGGAAATTCCGGAGGACCTTTACTTAATTTAAAAGGAGAAGTGATTGGTGTAAATACTGCAATGGCTCAGGGTGCAAATAGTATTGGTTTTGCAATTCCAATAAACAGAGCTAAAAAAGATATTGCTCAAGTAATAGCTACAAATAAGATTACTTATCCATTTTTGGGCGTAAGATATTCTTTAGTTAATGAACAAATAAAAGAAAAATATAAATTATCTTATGATTATGGTGCATTGGTTTTAAAAGGAGAAAAAGGTGAAGTAGCAATTACTGCTGGCTCTTCAGCAGAAAAAGCTGGGCTTAAAGAAAATGATCTAATTTTGGAGATTAATAGTGAAAAAATTACGCAAGAAAATTCAATGTCAAAAATTATTCAAAAATATAATCCAAATGATAAAATAAATTTAAAAATTTTTCGTGATGGTAAAGAAATTTTTATAGAAGTTGTTTTGGGGGAGAGAAGTTAGTTAATTTTTTATAAAAAATAAATGATTTAGGGCGACTCCAGATTGAGCCGCCCTCTTGGTTTTTACATGTGTTAGAATCGGATATCGATTCTAAGTTTTTGTTTATAGGCCCTTCGCTGGTACCTTTCCCAGTGGCCAATTCGAAATTGCATTTTCCCTCCGAGAACGCAGAATTTGTTCTCATTGGGTTTTTTGTTTCTTTTACCGCAATGATGTCGTGTTGACTTTTTGCTTCTCTGGTATTTTCTTGAGAGCTTCACCAGATAAAAGCAATTGCGAGGATCGCATTTTTTGCATTTTTCTCTCTGGGGAACTTGTTTTTGGTGAAAGTCACACCAATACGTGATCCTTCTTTTTCTTGGCACGAAATGCTCCTTTTTCAAAAGTGATGAATGAACAAAAGTTACGGCGGAGGAGGTGGGACTCGAACCCACGAACCCCTTACGAGGTCACAGTTTTCAAGACTGTTCTAATAGCCGCTATAGGACTCCTCCAGTTTATGCATTACTTATAATTATACTATCATAAAAATATTTAAAATCAAATATTACCACTTGAATAAATGCAAAAAATAAGGCATTATTAAATAAATTTTGGAGAGGTGGCTGAGCGGTTCAAAGCAGCAGGTTGCTAACCTGCGCCCTGTCATGGGGCTCGTGGGTTCAAATCCCACCCTCTCCGCAGAATGAGATTTTTTGCATATAGCTTGTTTAGTTCCCGACTATTTATAGTGATTTTCGTAGGTTCTAACCTGTCATAAATACCCTTTATCTCTTTTGATATGTTTTCAAAAGGCAAAAGGGCTTTTTTGATACAAATACTGAATATTCTCTCTGAAATTGAGGGGTTCGAGCCAAGTTTGGTAACAATACATTTTCGTTTATTAATGTCGCCATTAAGAAATTCATTTTTGGCGTCTTTGGCAAGATCAAAATATTCTGCTGTTTTCTCAAATAGTAATTGTATTTTGTCATTATTATTATTTCCCGTAATTTCAAGTTTTGCCTTTTCCTTTGCTAGTTCACTTTTTTTATTCTGATAATCTTCCTCGCTGATAATTTTTCTAAGTAAAAGATTTAATAATTCTGACGATTGTTTTTCAATTTCTGCAATCTGCTTTTCTCTGCTATTTATTATTTTGTTTTTCAAAGATATATTTTTTAGAATATCTTTTTTAAGCCAATCAAGCCCCCAAGCGTGAAATTCTGGGCTTATACTAATTTTATCAATTTTATTTACAATTTGTTTAATTAATATTTTTTCTTCAATATACTTTTCAATGCAATTAGGGTTTAGCTTTTTAGTGCAGTGATAATAAGTATATTGATGTATGTTTCCATTTTTCTGCCTTTTTATTTTCTGCTCTGCTGTAATTGTAGCCCCACAACTTCCACATTTCATTAATCCTGTAAAAGCAAAAATATGATTGTGTGGTCGGGGTTTTCCTTTCTTGCCTAGAATAATTTGTATTTTGTCATATTCTTCAATAGTTATAACTGCCTCATGTTTTCCTTTATGCCAATTTCCACTGCCAACAGGAAATTCAAAGATTCCAGAATATAAAGTATTGGTTAGTATTCGGTAAGTAGTTGATCGACTAATTAATTTACCTTTTGGATTTTTCATTTTCCAGTCATTGTGTGCTATTCGCCAAACCTCCACAGGTGTCCTGTACTCACTTAAAACAAGGTCAAACATTTTACGCACTAAATCAAACCTTTCGGGATCTTTTATAATTTGTTTTCTGCCTTTTGGATCAAGTGGATTATTCAAATATCCAAGTGGTGCAAAGTTGGGGAATAATCCACTTTCAGCTTTGCTTATTAGTCCTCTTTTAACATTTACGCTTAAATCTCTAATATATTGATTAGCCATGCCAAACTCAACAGAAGCTATTAATGCGTTATCTTCTGGCCTGTAATCTCTGTCGGGCGTTCTTATGATTTTGATTTTATTTTTCTGTAATAAGTGTTTGATTATTCCTTCCTCAACAGCATTTCTAGATAATCTGTCTAATTTCCAACATAAAATCCCGTTAGCTTTTCCTGCTTCAATCATTTTTACCATTTCAGAAAATATTGGTCTATTGTATGGCTCTTTTGCCGAGCGTGCTTCGCGGAATATTTTAATAATTTCTAAATTATCTCTTTCAGCAATTTTTTTTAATTCGCCCTCTTGTGAATCTAGCGAAAGCATTTGCCGATTATCTTCTTCAGAAGATTTGCGAGCATACAAAATATAATTTATTCTTTCATTAAATTGTTTCATAATTTTATTTTATTTTTACTATACTAAAAGGGACTGAAACGGAAAAAGTTATTTGTTGAGGATAACTCGCGTTTCAGCCCCTTTTAATATTCTATTTTATAAATAAAATACCTTTTCCAAGCGAATTATCCTCAACAATTTTATTATATCACTATTACTTTTTAAAATGCAATATGAATATTTATCTTTTCCCTTTTTTATAATTCTGAATATGCCAATTAAAAAGTTTGGGTTTGCTTTTCACATTGCCATCACCAACATAATCTTTAACTTTTCTATATGCATGCTCAATGCCGTGCATTCCACACTTATTATCATTTAAAGCGCTAAGGATAAAATTTATATTTTTTTCGCCAAGCCATTCTGCTATCTCGTAACATTTCATATCAACTTCGTTTTTTATTGTTTTTCTAAATTCCATTAGGGAAATTTCGTTATAGCCATTTATATTTATGAGCGATTTTTTATTATCGTTCGTAAATATATGGTTTAACGAACGGCTATCGTTAGTTGATACTTCTTCCGTAGGCGGAAAAGATATTGGCGGTAATAGTGTTTTTGATCTCAAATTGCTTTTATTTTCCGTAGATAAGTTTTTATCTACGGAAACATAACGACTTAATAGATCACTTCTTATAGATTTTGAAATAGTATAAAAATTGCTCCCCCATAATATTTTGCCATTGTCTACTCTTTTTTGTTGCCTAACTTTCAAAACTGCTTCACCATTATAAATTGTCTTTTTAGCTTTACTTACCATTTTAATAATGCTGGGTATAGATTTATGTAGAATGAATGCGAGAGTATTTTCTGTTGGATAACACTCGCCACGCTCATTCATAAATGGTGCTAAAACCACTAACAAGGCGAAAACTTGCGTTCCTATTTTTCCCACAATTCCTGACTTTATTCCATCATCCCATAGTTGGCTAAATTGCCTTGTTTGTTCTTTCATAAAATATTTCATTAACTTTTTTATTTACTTCTTTTTCTATTGCGTTGCCTATTTCAGAATTTATAGGATAAAAAATATTAATACCTCTGTCGCCAATCTTTTTAGTTGGGTAGGCAAGCCGAAAACCCTCGCCATTAAGTCTAGTATAAATAGCAACCGAGCCAATATAATATTTTTTATCTAAAACAAAAGAAGCAAAAGCAATCAGCCCCTCTTGTGGTTTAATGGGTACTATTTGAATTTCACTAATTTGTATTTTTTGTTCCATTTTCTTGTGTTGTTATTAATTCCTCTTCGCCTGTAGGCAAATAAACTGCTCGCATAAATTCAAAAAGATCGTTGGCCATTTCTGTGGCCTCGTTTTCATTCAGCTCAATATTATAAGCATTCCTGTAGATTTTTTTGTATTGCTCAATGGCTTCTTTTGATAGCATGCCGTAGTTTTACCAAATTATTACCTATTCCTTACATCATCCTTTGATATCTTTTGTAAACAAAAAACAGCTCAAATAGAGCTGTAATAAGCAAAACTTATTAACATGAGCAGGGGAATATCAGAGAATTGTTATTTTTATATGATATTTTGGGTTTATTTTATAACCGCTCCCTTTCCTAGATTCTATTAAATCAGAGTTTTTAATACTAAGAAAATATGATGCTTTATCTTTAATTTTTTTTATTTCTGTCCTTATAACTTGCTCTTTTTTATCGCCAAGAAAGCATGCAATATCATTAGTATTTTGGTATCCCTTATTTTCTACAAGGTAACGAAAAATTTTATGCCTATCATTTTTTTCTCCCATATGATAACAATATTTGATTTTTGGTTCTCTCCATAAATCACCGATTTGATTAAGATATAGTTCAATTTTAGAAATATCTTTATTGCTCTGTTTTTCATTTTTTAATATTATTTTTTTTAGTTCATTTTTAGTATTTAATTTTTGATATATTTTTAAAATTTCAAAAGGGTTACTAATAACAATCGTAATTATAAAAGTTAGTGGTTTATTTTTATCTTGTTTCGGTGTTGAGGTAATTGCACTATTCTCAAAGTTTTCGTTTAGGTATTTAGCTATTAAGATTGCTTTTTCATTATACTTTGGATTTGACTTCCATTGCATTTCTAAAGCGTCATAGTCACTGCCCAACCCATGATCATATTTCTTAAATTCAGGAAAAGGCGTTTTGCCTTTTTGTATTTCAACTAAAACCTCGTCATATTGTTTAAGACTTTGTTTTTTAGCAATATTTTTAACAATATATGCAAGAAAATCCTTTGTCTTCTGGTTTTCTGCATTAATTTTAATAGCCATTTTTACTTTTTCATTACTTTTTAATATTTTTTACTTCTTCTTTTCCAATTTTCTTATTTTCGCTTGAACATGAGAAAATTGAGCCAACCGGAACGAGAACTCGGCAGACGGCAGGGCAGATCTTAAGGCATTTATTAATCCAGCAAGGGCAACAGCTTCATTTTTAAGCGATTCTAGGGTTACCTTTACCCTTGGTGTATCATTTTCAGCAATTTTTCTAATAGAAAAGTTGCTATTTTGGCCTTGCATTATCTCTAAATAGTCGCCTTTTTTAAATTTTGCCTCTTTTATTATTTCAACTGGCACATTTAAAAGATATTGTTTCCCAATATATTGTAATTTACGAATTTTTAACATTTTACTATTTTGATTTATTTGCCTCTATTATTCTATTTTAAAGATAAATTGTCAATAAAGTTGCCCCATTGGTATCCTCCCCCTGGTCTATACGATTATCATATAATTTGAAAACATATTTTTTCCGTCATCTTCTTTATTCAAATATTTTCTTTGTGTTCGTTATCTTGGGGGGAAAATCGTGACGACTGCCGATAGGCGGTCGTTTGTCTGCCGATAGGCAGATAATATGAGTTGCAGTAGCTTAAAAAACACTTGTAATTAAAAATATTTTTAATGCCTTAATTCTGGTAGGGTGGGTTAAAACATTGAAATTAAAAACACTTTGCTTTGCTTAATTAATTAAGGCGAGGGGTGTATCCACCCTTCGCCACGATTGCCCCCAACAAAAGCCAGCCATTCTACTACCTTGACGCAATACATTCATTCTATGCCTTTATAATAGCCCTTTAAAGGCATAGATGTATTGGGTCAAGGTGGAGAGAAAGCAAGCCAACAGCAGATCTTAAAAAATATATGCGATAATCGGATATATTTTTTAATGCTGTTGGCGTTTATTTTGCAGGGATTTTTTTTGATTAGCCGAAAATTTCTGAAAGAATTTTCTCTGTAAGAGGAAAAATCTTTGAGAAAAGCGAAGATTGAAAAAAAGGCAGAAAATATCACATAAAAAATCAAATGGCGCTTCAGCGTGATTTGATAGCGAAGCGATTTTGTGTGATATTTTCTGGTTGCCTATTTTTCAATCAAGCGTTTTTCGGCAACAAAAAAAGTCTATCACTATTTATAAGAGAATAATAAAATAAAAATTTCCTTTTAGGATTTTCTCTTTTAAATAGTGATTGTAAAATAATGCGTTGGCTGGCTTTTGTTGGGGGCAATCGTGGCGAAGGGTGGATACACCCCTCGCCTTAATTAATTAAGCAAAGCAAAGTGTTTTTTAAGCTACTGCAACTCATATTATCTGCCTATCGGCAGACAAACGTCTGCCTATCGGCAGACAAACGACCGCCTATCGGCAGTCGTCACGATTTTCCCCCCAAGATAACGAACACAAAGAAAATATTTGAATAAAGAAAATGATTAAAATAATTTTTGATTTTACACGGATTTATTTGTGTGATATATTAAAAGTGTCGCTCTACAATTTATATTTCCCAAAGAGGTCTGTTTTTGTGTTTTCCAATCACGAGTAATAAGGGGCAACCTGAAACTGCTCATGATTGGAACCCTTTGGGGCAAAAATTGTGGGGCGACCAGAAGTAAGGTTGTCCCTTTTTGTTTAGGTCGAAAGGCGACAATTTGTATAATTATTAGTAAATTTTACTAAATATGAATTGGAATAAATTATTTTATATTACTATTTTAACAAGCTCTATTGTTCACCTTGTTTGGGGTTTTTATGATGTGCATGAAAAAAATTCTGTCTGTAATATTATGTTGCAAACTGCCGTAGAACAAAAAAATAGTGATCTAGCGGGGTATTTATCACAAAGCCAAGAACCCGATGGTTTGTGTCATAGCAGGTATAATGGCATTAAATTGATTATTGATGTCGGGCTTATTAGCTATGCAATTTATTGGTTAAACGAAAAGAAACAAAAATCGGCTTAAGCCGATTTTTGCAAAGACTTCTTAACTATTAGAGATTCTCTAGATTGTCTATGCCTTTTTGAGTTTTCTTAAGTATATTTTTATAACATATATAACAGCATTTTTTAAGATTAGAGGGTGTACCTATAAATTTTATAATTTATCTAATAACAAAGGATAAAAAGAAAGCAAGCCAATTTAAGATAAAGCCCTATAAGCCACTTATAAAGCTTTATAATTTGTATTTTTATAATAAAACAAGTAGAATAATATAAGATAAAATATACTTATATAAGTTAATAAATATTATAAAATACTTTTTATTTTATGGAAAACAAACAAAAACATTTAGAGTTTATACAAAACATTATAGATAGAATGGCTGGTAATTTATTTTTCTTGAAAGGTTGGGTTATAACGATTATTACTGCTCTTTTTGCATGGTCTACACAACCTATAAATAAAGAATATATTTTTATTGCGTATTTAATAGTTATTGTATTTTGGATTCTTGATGGTTATTTTCTTTCACAAGAGAGATTATTTAGATCTTTATATAATCATGTTAGGAAATTAAATGAAAAGGATATTGATTTTTCGATGGATATAGAAAAATATAAAAGTATAGATAGAAATAGTTGGGCATATTCAATGTTTTCTTCTACATTATTGTGGTTTTATGGTGTATTAATTTTTATTATGATATTAATTACATATTTAATAAATTAAAAATATGGCAAAAAGACAAGTATTTTATAGTTTTCACTATAGCCCTGATTGTTGGCGTGCATCAATGGTTCGCAATATAGGCGTCATTGAGGGAAATAAGCCAGCACCTGATAATGATTGGGAGAAAATTAAAGCAGGTAAAGATGAAGCAATTAAGAGGTGGATAAATAATCAAATGGATTATAGATCATGTACAATTGTTCTTGTTGGGAATCAAACTGCAAATAGAAAATGGATAAATTATGAAATAATAAAGTCATGGGATAAGGGAATGGGCGTTGTTGGAATATACATACATGGTTTAAAAAATAGTAAAGGATTTATTACTGAAAGAGGCGATAATCCATTTGATTATATAGGCTATGGCAATACAGGCAGAAAATTATCATCTATTGTAAAATGTTATAATCCTTCTGGGGAAAATAGCAAAGAAAGATATGAATGGATTTCAAAATATATTTCTGACGCGGTGGAGGAAGCTATAAATATTAGAAAAATAAATTAAATTATTAAGTGAATAAAATTTAATCTTAAATATAAGCTTTATTTTATTTAGATTTATATATCTAAATTATTAAATTAAGCTTTTTATAATTTATGCAATCCAAAAAAATCGAAATAGTAGTGGCAATTTCTATTACAGCAATAATTGTTAGCAGTGTTTGGTTATCGTTTTATAAGAGTCCGAGTTCTGAAATAACAAATTTTGAACAAAAAAATACTGCTCTTACATTAAGCTCAAAAGAATATGCTATAATGGGATCTCAGATGTGGGGTGCTTTTTCTTGTTCAGTTTGGGCTTCGCATATTAATGATACAAATGAAGCAGAAAGATTATTTTTATTCGGTTATTCTAAAGGTCAAACATTTTTAAAGGCATTAAAAGCTGATAAAATAGAGCAAAAAGATATTTCTAGTGAAGTTCCTATAGGCGTAACACTATCACTTCAAGGACCGACAGAGGAGTTTATTCTTGGAAGGATACATAGTCTTAGTGAAGAAGAAGCTCTTGATGAGGTATTTAAAAATGGGAATGATTTTAATTCTGAAGAAATGCAAAAAATAATAGCTGGTAATAAATTTAGAGATGGAAACTGTCAATTGGTTGGTAAATAGTCAAAAAAAATTATATCAATTTTCTTTCTTATTGATTTTATGATAAGATTTTAAATAGTGGATTGGATTTCTTCCTCAATAGAGGTTCTAATTTGGTTTAATCCTCTACGCAGAATTTAGCCCTCGTCGTTCAATGGATAGGACGCAACGTTGCGGACGTTGTAATGCAGGTTCGACTCCTACCGAGGGCACAATATATTTATAATTAATATATTAAATATACATGAGCAAAATTGCATTTTTTGAGATTAAAGATTGGGAAAAGAAATATTTACAAAAGAAGTTAAAAAATAATAATTTAGAATTTTTTCAAGATACTTTTAATTTTACTGATATTAAAAAATCAGAAAAATTTGATATAATTTCTATATTTATTTATTCTAAAATGAATAAAGAGATTATTAATAGTTTGCCAAATTTAAAAATGTTGGCAACTAGATCAACTGGTTTTGACCATATAGATGTAAAAGAATGTAGAAATAAAAAAATTACTGTTTGCAATGTGCCTTATTATGGTGAAAATACTGTAGCTGAACATACTTTTGCATTGATTTTAGCTTTATCTCGCAATGTGCATAAAGCTTATGTAAGAACTTTAAAACAAGATTATTCAATAGAAGGTTTAAAAGGCTTTGATTTAAAGGGAAAAACTCTAGGAATTGTTGGAGCAGGGAACATTGGTATGCATGTAATAAGAATTGCTAAAAGTTTTAGTATGCATGTTTTAGCTTATGATTCAAAACCAGATAATTTTTTAGCTGAAGTGTTGCATTTTAAATACGCTTCTTTACCTGAAGTTTTAGCAAATTCTGATATAATTTCTTTGCATGTTCCGGATAATGAAAATACTCATCATTTAATAAATAAAGATTCAATTAAAAAAATTAAAAAAGGAGCAATTTTAATTAACACATCAAGAGGGGGGATTGTAGATACTCAAGCTTTAATTGAAGCTTTAGATAAAAAAATATTAGCAGGTGTTGGTCTTGATGTACTAGAAGGTGAGGAATTAATTAAAGAAGAAAAACAATTATTATCAGATCCTAAAAAAGCCGAATACTTTGGCCAAATAATGCGAGATCACGAGCTTCTTAATAAAGACAATGTAGTTTTTACTCCTCATATTGCTTTTTATAGCCAAGAAGCTTTGGAAAGAATTTTAGATACAACAGTAGAAAACATAAATAATTTTATTTCTGGTAATCCTCAGAATCTAGTAAAATAATATTGTAAAAATAGGCTTGACTATTGACAGGTTTATTTTATTATGATATAATTAAGTTATAGATATTGAAAATCCTTTTAAGAAAGTTTATAATCTAAATTGTAAATTTCCTTAAGTGAGTTTCTTTTTCCGCTGTGGTGCAAGAAAGCGCCTAGCAAACCAAGTTTCAAGGAAGAAAAAAGAGCAAGGAGTGTTATGATGGCGAGGGTTTCTGGAAGGGTCGGGTCTTTGCAGACTCGTCGGGGGACATTCCGTCCCGTGTCGTACGCGCAATTTTACGGACTTAAGGATGGGACGTATTTGTCCCAACCCTCGAAGCGTCGTGGCAGGAAGCCACGGCGTCAACGTCGCTCCTAGAGTAGGGGTGAGAGAAAAAAATGGTCACTCTGGAATATTGCCAGAGTGGCAAGGGAAGCATTTTGCTTTCCTTTTTGCTTGCATTTCTTATTTGCCTTGCCCTGAGTGAACGAAGTGAATCGAAGGGTTGAATTTGTAAGGCAAAAGAGGTAAAGTAAAACAATAAATTAAAATAAATTAAATTAAATTTATATATTATTTGTTATTTATCATATATCGCGTAGTTAATTATAAAATATCAGGTTACCATATGGTAACCTAAAGTGAAATAAATTGTTTTTTTGTTCTTTTATACTTTTGTAGGGAGCTTGTTATGGCAAAAGCAAGAGATGAAGCACGGCCACATAATCCTGCTAGAGTGGATAGGCTTAGGAAGTTTTATGAAAAAAATGAGTCTCAAGGGAAAACTCCATGGCCTAGAACAGAGGAGCTTCCTGAGGGAGAGGAAGAAAAGGTTATAATTACACATTATAGCCGTAAAGGGAAACAAGATGAGAAGTGATGGGCGCGCTTTTGCAACGCGCCTTTTCTTTACCTGCTAAATGTAGTAAAATAATAAATATAAAAAATGAATAATTATATTAAAAAAAATATTGGATGGATTTTAATTATGGTTTTAGTGCTAATACCGGTTTTAAGATGGTTTTTTATTGTACCATTGAATTCTAGATTTGCTGATATTGGAGCTATAGCTACAAGTTTGGGGCAAATTACAGGCCTTTTAGGGATGATTTTGTTTGCCTTAAGTTTGATAACTGGTAGTAAATTTAAATTTATAGATAAAATATTTTTTGGTCTTCCAGATGCTTTAAATATTCATAGCAAGATTGGAGCTATTGGTTTTTGTTTAATTTTATTTCATCCTTTATTATTGGTAGTTGAATACTTGCAATTTTCTTTAAATTCAGCTGTAATATTTTTTATCCCACGAGGGTTTGATGCTATTGGCTTTGGGATTTATGCTTTAGCTTTAATGATTTTACTTATAATTTTGACGCTTTATATAAAGTTAAAGTACCAAATCTGGCTTTTTTCTCATAGATTTTTGATCTTAGCTTTTATTTTCGCAGTTTTGCATAGTTTTATGATAGAAAGTGATATTTCAAGGGATTTATTTTTAAGATATTATATGTTAGGATTTTCATTTTTTGCCTTAGCTTTAAGTTTGTATAATTTGCTGGCAGATAAAATTTTTTTTCAAGGTTTAGAATATTATGTAAGTAAAGTAAATAAGTTAACTGAAAATATCACACAAATTGAATTATCTCCAAAATCAAATGCTTTAAAATTTATGCCAGGTCAATTTGTTTTTGTGAGATTTTTAAGCAAAGGAATTAGTTCTGAAAGTCATCCATTTACAGTATCGTCCATTTCTCAGAAAGAAAATATTGAGCTTAATATAAAGTCTTTGGGAGATTATAGTTCTAAAATAAAAGATTTAAAAGTGGGGGAGAAGGCTTTTATTAAAGGTCCTTTTGGAAAATTTTCTTATACAGAATTTAAAGATAAAAATCAAATTTGGATTGCGGGAGGTATTGGAATAACGCCATTTTTAAGTATGGCAAGATCTTTAAGATTGGGCAATGTAAATCAAAAAGCAGATCTATATTATTGTGTTAAAAATAAATCAGAAGCAATTTTACTTGATGAATTATTAGAAATTGAAAAAAATAATAAGTCTTTTAGATTAATGCCTTGGTTCTCTGAAGAAAAAGGGCAAATCACAGCAGATAAAATTGTAGAATTAAGTAATGGTTTTGTAAATAAAGAAATATTTTTGTGTGGGCCCACATCATTTATGATAAAATTAAAGAGTCAGCTTTTAAAATTAGGAGTAAATAATATTAATATACATTGGGAGAAATTTAGTTTCTAAAATTAATATTATTAAAATTAAAAATAAAAAAATATGGAAAATGATAAAAAATTTTATGAATCCAGTAACAAAACAATGCGAAAAGTGTAATAAAAGTTTTGATATTTTGGCAGATGACATTCCGTTTTACGAAAAAATGGATTTGCCAATGCCCACAATGTGCCCAGAATGTAGGTTCAAATATCTGTTGGCCTTTTGGGTGAATGGAAAATTTAGAATTACAAAGTCAGCCTTGAGTGGAAAAACAATTATAACTGTTCTTTCCGAGTCTGTGCTTTTTCCAATTTATGATCGTTCGGAATTTGTTTCTGATGCTTGGGAACCATTATCATACGGAAAAGATTATGATGCTTCATATCCGTTTATTGACCAGCTTGTTGAGCTTCAATCAAAAGTTCCACACCCCCATCAAGTTGGAGCTAAAAATACAAACTGTGATTGGGCCGACGATGTTTGGGAATCAAAGGATCAATATCTTACAAGATCGGTTGGATGGTCTGAGTCTAATATTTATGGATATCGGTTGGTAAGGTGTAAGAATTCTGTTGATCTAACTTTTTGTTTTGATTTAGAGCGTTCATTCGATTGCCTATATTGTTTTAAAAGCTATAATTTAAAATATTCTTTTAATTCGCGTGATTGCATGGATAGCTTATTTTTGTATGACTGTAGGAACTGTCAAAATTGTTTTATGTGCTGGAATTTGCGTAATCAAAAATATTGTATTTTAAACCAGCAATATTCTAAAGAAGAATATGAAAATAAATTAAAAGAATATAACTTGAAATCAAGAAAAGTGGTTGATGAGTTAAAGAGAGAATTTTGGCAACATATTGGGCAGGATGCTGTTCACAGACAAGATTACAACTCTAAGACAGCAAACTCCTCTGGAAATTTTCTTGAAAATGATAAAAATTGTTACAGGTCTTATTTTTTACAAGAATCAGAAAATTGTCGGCATATTTTTAGGGGATTTGGCAACAAGGAAACAATTGATTCAGTTGGCGCTTTTCAATGTGAAAAATGCGTGTTGGGTGCAATGGATCAATTTGGGGCATATGGTAATATATGTAATTTATATACTACTTCGTGTAGATATTCTGTTTATCTAGATAATTGTGAAGAATGCGAATATTGTTTTGGTTGTGTGGGAATGAGAAAGAAAAAATATTGTATTTTAAATAAACAATATTCCAAAGAAGGATATGAAAGTTTAGTTGAGAAAATTAAAGCTGATATGAATAGCAGAGGAGAGTGGGGAAAGTTTTGGCCTTTGTCTTCAGCTTACTGCGGATATAATTTGTCTTTAGCTAATATGATGTTTCCTATGACAAAAGAAGAAGCTATAAAATTTGGCACCAAATGGGATGAGTCAATAGAGCAACATTATGAAAGCATTGTTTCAGCTAATGATTTGCCAGATAGCATTGAACAGGTTCAAGATGATATTACAAAGCAGCGCATTTTGTGTCCTGAAACAAAATTAAGTTATAATATTACAAAAGATGAATTGGCATTTTATAAGGAGCACGGTATACCACTGCCACGCAGGCATTTTGATTGGCGTACTTTAGATCGATTTAAACCATTTAGTCATATGATAACTTTGCAAAAAGGAAATTGTTGTTTTTGCAAAAAAGACATTGAGCATTATTACAGCCCAGAGCTTGGTTTTGAGAAAATTGCTTGCCTTGAATGTTATCAATCTAAAATAGCATAAAAAAATAAAAATTATTATTAAAAATCTGCCTGCCGGTAGGCAGGTAAAAAATATATGTTATCAGATAAAAAATTTGCATGTGTTATAAATTGTATGGATGGCAGGGTTCAAGATGCAGTAAAAGATTATATGAAAACAAATTATAGCGTAGATTATGTGGATATGGTAACTGAGCCTGGTCCAAATAAGATTTTAGCAAAACCTGAGCGAGCCGAGCGAGTCGAAGGGTTGGCTGATAATTCTGATTCTTTAATTATTGCAAACATAAAAAAAAGAGTTGAAATTTCAACTCATCATCATGGCTCAAAAGTAGTGGCAATTGTGGGGCATTTTGGTTGTGCTGGAAATCCTACAGAAAAACAAGAGCAAATAAATCACTTACAATTAGCTAAAAAAACCGTGGAAGGTTTCAATCTGGGAGTAGAAGTAATTATGCTCTGGGTTGATGGTGATTGGAAAACTGTTGAGAAAATATAGTTCGCTCATACCTGTGTGAGCGAATTAAGAGTACTCTTCGCGGGCAATTGTTATACCCCAAACTTGTTTGGCTCCGGCATTTTTTAAAACTTTAGCGCACTCTTGCATTGTGGCTCCTGTAGTGTAAACATCATCTACTAAAAATATTTTTTTGTTTTTAAACTGTGCGACTTCCGATGTCGCACAGTTTTTTGTTATTGTGAAAGCATTTAATAAATTTTTCTCTCTTTCGGCTTTTTTTAGTTTCATTTGTGATTCTGTATTTTTTATTTTTATTAAACAATCAGAAATAACCGGGATTTTTAAAATTTTTGATAATTCTTTAGCAAGCTCTTCCGATTGATTGTAACCACGAGATTTTTGTTTTTTTATATATAAAGGCACAGGAATTAAAACAGAATTTTCCCAAACATCATTGATATTTTTTTTAGTTAAAATAAAATGTTCTATTAATATTTTTGCTAAAGGTTTTGCTAATTCTTTAATATAAGGTTTGTATTTAAAATTTCTTATAAGTTTTTTAGTTAAAGTTTTCTCTTTGTAGGGAAGTGCAAAATAAAGACCGTCTAATTTTTTATCTTGGCAACTAGAGCACTTGCCATGAGCTTGTCGAATGGTTTGATCATTTACTTGATTACCAAAAATCTTAACTGGATTTTTCTCGCAAAGGCAATAATTATATTCAGAAATTTCTAAAAGATGTTGGCAGTCTTGGCACAAATAAGTTCCTTCTTTTTGGCAACTTAAACAAAATTTGGGGAACAGCAAGTCCAGTAAAAAATCTTTTGAGTTATTCACAAGCTTTTGATATTTCATAATTGTATTATTTATTGTATAATAACATAAACAGGAGTTAATTTAAAAACATGAATAGTGCAGAAACAAAAAATTGTCAAAACTGTAAAAAGGACTTTGTAATTGAGCCAGACGATTTTGCATTCTACGAAAAAATGAAAGTACCTGCACCAACTTTTTGTCCGGAGTGTCGTTTAAAAAGAAGACTAAATTGGCAAGGGTATAGAATTTTGTATAAACGAAAATGCGACTTTACAGGAGATATGCTTATTACCACACATCATCCTAGCTCGCCACACAAAATGTATCGTCAGGATATTTGGTGGTCTGACAAATGGGACCCAAAAGATTATGGGAAAGATTATGATTTTTCAAGATCATTTTTTGAGCAATACTATGAGTTGCTAAAAACTGTTCCACTGCCATCGCTTTACACTGCTCATGCTACTATGGTTGATAGTGATTATTGTAATGCTGCTTCTTATCTTAAAAATTGTTATCTTTGTTTTAGGATTACGGGTGGTGAAGATTCTGCTTATTTAAATACTATTGTTGATGGCAAAAACTCTTTTGATTGCTCTTTCTTAAACCATTCGGAACTTTGTTATGATTCAATAAGGATAAATAAAAGTTACAGTGTTTTTTATTCTGAAAATTGTGAGGAATGTCAAAATGTCTGGTTTTCAAGGGATTTATCAGGATGCTCTAGCTGTTTGGGGTGTATTAATTTAAGAAATAAACAATATTGTATTTTTAATGAGCAATATTCAAAAGAGGATTATAGAAAAATATTTGAATCTTTCGATTTTGGAACTATAAAATCTGTAAATGATTTTAAAGCAAAAGTAAAAGAATTCATGAAAACTCAGCCAAGAAAAGCTTTTTCAGGAAGGAAAAATTTTGATGTATCAGGGGAATACATTTCTAACTCAAAAAATGTTCATGATTCTTATTTATTTAATAATGGTGAAGATTTAAAATTTTGTCAGTTTCTTAAAGATGGACCTGCTGCAAAATGTTATGATTTTTCTTTTTTTGGAGACGGGGCGGAGTGGGTTTATGAGTGTACTTGGACTGGCTTAGGATCTAATAATAATAAATTTGGTTCGTGGAATTACAGTGCACATGATATTGAATATTGTTTCGGTTGCCACAACTCGGGAAACTTGTTTGGTTGTGTTGGAGTTAGAAAAGGGGAATATTGTATATTAAATAAGCAGTATACTAAAGAAGAATATTTTGATCTTGTTGAACGAATTAAAAAACAAATGCAAGAAGCACCATATATTGATGCATTAGGTAGAAAATATTTTTATGGTGAAATGTTGCCGCCAGAAATGTCGCCATGGATTTATAATGAATCTACTGCTTTTGAGTGGTTCCCGTTGACTAAGGAACAGGTAATTAAAGAAGGATTTTTATGGCGTGATTCAGATTCAAAAGAATATGTTGAAGCAACAGTTAAAGTTTTAGAACATATAAAAGATATTAACGATGAACTTGTTAAAGAGATTTTAAAATGCGAATTATGTGGTAGAAACTATAAAATTATAAAAATGGAATTAGATTTTTATAAGAAAATGAATATTCCCATTCCTTTGAAATGTCCACTTTGTCGAGATTATGCTCGTATTGCTCAATTAAATTCAATGAAAATTTTTGACCGGAAATGTGCTAAATGTGGAGGGGCAATTAAAACTTCTTATGCACCAGATATACCAGAGATTGTGTATTGTGAAAGTTGTTATCAACAAGAAGTTGTATAAAAATATTTAGGTTAATGAGTATTAACTTAAAATAAAAATACAAAATAGGTTATTTATGGAAGATTTATCAAACTACGAAAAATTAAGAGAAGATAGTCAAAAATTCTATAATTCTGTTAGTAAAATTTTCTCTCCTGCACTTTCGCAAGAAATATGCTTTTCAGCTGAGGGATTTAATCATATAATTTTTAAGGGGTCTAGGTCTGAAAGGGAAAAATCATCACAAATTTTGAGATTTAAACTTTTACCACTTGCTATAAAATTGGTAAGATTATCTACTACTTTTCAGGAATTTGAGGAAAGTTTAAAAGAATTTGATTTTAAAAGTTTTAAGAAAAGAGTTAGAAAAACAAAAGTAGTGAAATATTGGGGGATTATTGCTATAATTGATACAAGAAAAATAAAAGTGATAATTAGGAAAATTGGTGATGGATCAGCTCATTTTTGGAGCATAATTCCTGACTGGGCTACAAGTTCGTATCGTGATATTAAAATGTTTCCAACAATGAAAGGAAATCCCGATGAAGATTGAAAATTAAAACAAAAACATCCCGTTTAGGGGATATCTTTGTTATGCCTGCCTTCGGCTTATGTATTAGCCGAATAGGGCTGACGCCCCACAAGCACATTTTAATTATAGCAGATAACAAGCTTGTGTCAAGGGTAAGTAAAAATTAAAAATTTTAAATTAAAAATTATAGTATGTGGAATCCTTTTGAATTGTTTTTCCCAAAAAGAATAATAGGAATTGATATAGGAACAGCTTCAATAAAAGTTGTTGAGATTTCAAAATGGGGAGGTGGAAAAACATTAGAAAATTATGGGGAAATAAAATCAGTTTCTCTTTATAAAGAAGAAGAGCCTTTTCGTACTTTTGATGGAGCAAGTTATATGCTTTCAGATTTTTTTATTTCAAGAGCTATTAAAGCAATTTTAGAAGAAACTGGAATAAAAACTAAGGCTGTAATTTTTTCTGTACCTGATTATTCAACTTTTTGTATTTCTTTTGAAATGCCTCCAATGACAGAAAAAGAGATTCCAGATGCTGTTAAATATCATGCTCCTCAATATATACCTTTGCCAATTTCAGAAACAACTTTAGATTGGAAAGTAATTGGTGGAACTCCTGGGGACAAAAAATCAAATATTAGAATATTTTTAATTGCAATTCCAAATCAAGTTGTTGAAGGTTATAAAAGAGTAGCAGAAGGAGTAGGATTAGAATTGTATGCGTTAGAGGCTGAAGCAACAGCTATTACAAGAGCTTTGATTAAAGATACAAAAAAAGTAATCTGTTTAGTTGATATTGGTGTTCAAAGTACTACAATTAATGTTGTAGACCATGGAGATTTAAAAAAGAGTTATAGTTTTAATTTTGCTGGAGGCCAATTAACTTATGCCATTGCATCTTCTTTGGGGCTTGCGAATGATAAAGCGGAACAATTAAAAAATGAGAAAGGGCTTATTTCTTTAGATAAAGAAATAACTAAAACATTGTATTACTTAATAGATCCACTTTTATTGGAGATTAAAAATATTTCAAATGAGTTTTTTTTAAGAGAACAAAAGCAAGTAGAAGAAATTTATTTAACTGGTGGAACTGCAAATTTACCTGGTTTGAAAGAATATTTTCAAGAAAGTCTTGGAAAAAAGGTAGTGCTTCCAAATTGTTTTTCTGATTTTTTGTACCCACCTATACTTGAAGAGAATTTAAAAAAAATGGGACCTGGTTTTTCTGTAGCAGTTGGAGTTGCTCTTGGAGGTTTAAAAAATAATAACAAGAAATAAAAATATAGGTGTGAATTAAATATTTGTTGTAATTATTATATTATTGTATAATAAATAATATAATCGCTTTAAAATTTTTAATAGATTTAATTTTGAAAGGCCATTAGGCAAATTATTATGGATTTAAACTCTATATCAAAATTTACTAAAGAGAAAAGTCTTTTTTCTGATATTGTTTTTTATGTTGCAATATCTCTTTTAGTATCTTCTATTTTGTGTTATTTTATTTTTTTAATTAAAATATCTTCTCAAAAAGAGAGAGTCAAAGTTTTAGAAGATTCAATGCTTCAAATTGGAACAGCAGAGCAGAAAGAAAAAGAAGCAATTATTTTTAAGTATCAAAAAAAAATTGCAGACTATACAAAATTTTTAAACAATCATAAATCAACTTCAAATGTTTTTGCATTTTTAGAAAGCCAAACTTTACCTGAAGTATGGTTTTCTAGAATTAATTTATCTGAAAGAGAAAATAAAATTATTCTTACTGGAGAATCGGGTAATATGGATATTTTAAGCAGGCAAATCTCTACTTTTGAAAAAAATGAGTTTGTAAAAAAAATATCTATTTTGAATTCTTCTGTGTGGGATTCAGGGAAAATTAAATTTAGTATAACCGTTGATTTAGATCCTATTTTATTTGTATCTAATTATTAAAAAATAAAATTTTTATGGCAATTAGTCGTTTTTTAATAACAATTTTAATTTTATTTACTACGGTTGCTTTAATTTGGTTTTTTGTTTTTCCAAAGTATGTAGAATTTAAGAATTTACAAACAGAAGTTGCTTTGAAAGAAGCAGAATACAATGCTAAGTATGCTTATTATGCAGAGATTTTAAATATATCTAATGAATTAGAGAGACGAAAAGAAAGTTTAAACAAAATCGATACAGCTCTTCCGGATATTACATCGCTTGCCCCCTTAGTTTATTTTTTGCAGAAAAAAACCTCTGAAAGTGGTTTAATTGTAAAAGATTTATTTTTTACTAAAGCTTCAGCTATAAGCGCTAAGGACGCTGTCAAAGAGGTATCATTTTCTTTAAATATAAACGGCAATTATAGTGCTTTAAAAAACTTTCTTTTTTCTTTAGAAAAATCTGCTAGTTTATTTGAAGTAATTAACATTTCTTTTGGTTCTTCTCCTAATTTAATTGGAGGAGCAAATAAATCAATGCAAAATCATTCATTTTTATTAGAAATAAAAACTCATTCATATTAATTTAAAAAAGTTATGGCAATAGTCTTTGTTTCACCTAAAAAAAAGCAAATTTTATTCTTCTCATTAATAGCAGGATTTTTCTTGCTTTTATTGCTTACTATTATTTTATTTGTTTTTTTAATGAAACCAGAAGCAATGCCTGCGGAAAAAGTTTTTAAGAAACCTAATATAAATATAGATTTTTCTATTTTGGACTCTGAACGATTAAAAGAGTTAAATCAATTAGAGGCAATTGAATATGTTTTTACTTATAATGCAATGTCAGAGCTAGATAAAATAGTTTCTGGTAAAATCACAGCTGTTTCCGAGTCTGCGGCTGTTATAAAATTAGAAGAAATTAAATTATCTAGTATAGAATTAAAAAGAGAGAGTCTTGGAAGAGAAAATCCATTTAATATTTATTATCAGCAAGTGATTGCGCCACCTCTAAAAAAATAAAATTTTTTAAAACTATGAAAATACTTCAAGAATTATTTGCAGAAGCTATATTAAGCGAACAGGAGAAGGATAATTTTGAAAAAGAAATTGCATCTACTCAAAAAACAGAAGAGGAGCTAATTTTGGAAAAAAAGCTTATTACAGAAGATAAGCTTTTTGAAATAAAAAGTAAAATATTAAACCTTCCTTTTAGAAAAGTTAAGCCAGAAGATGTTTTGCAAGAGGTTTTAGAAATAATGCCAGAAGAAGCAGAAATAAATTATAAAATGGTTCCTCTATCTAGAAAAGATAAAGTTGTTGAAGTTGGGATGCCTTATCCTGAGAATATACCAGCTCAAAATGCCTTAAGATTTTTAGCTCGTCAAGAAAATTTTGAATATAAAGTATTTTTAATTACTATAACGAATTTCAAAAATATTTTAAATCAGCGTAGAACATTAAAAGAAGAAACAAGAAAAGCTATTGAAGAAATAGAAATAGGGAAAATGGAAAAAAAGAAAGATACTCTAGAGGAAAAGTTAGCTCCAAAGACATTGGCAGAGGAGGCACCAATAATAAAAATGGTTTTAGTGATTTTGCGTCATGCTATTGAAAATAAAGCTTCTGATATTCATATAGAGCCATGTAGAGATAAATTAAATATTAGGTTTAGGCAAGATGGAATTTTATATTCAAGCCTTTTTTTACCTTTAAGCGTTCATGCTTCAGTTGTAACTAGAATTAAAATTGTAGCTGGGTTAAAAATAGATGAAAATAGAGTACCTCAAGATGGTAGATTTTCAGCTGTAATTAATAAAAAAAATGTTGATTTTAGGGTAGCTACATTTCCAATTCTTTATGGAGAGAAAGTTGTTATTAGAATTTTAGATTCTGGCGTGGGACTTAGATCTTTTGAGGATATGGGTATTAGGGGAAGAAATTTAGAAATAATAAAAAATGCTATTAAAAAGCCTTATGGTTTAATTTTAGCTACAGGTCCTACTGGGTCTGGAAAATCAACAACATTATATTCTCTTTTGAATATTTTAAATCAAGATTCTGTTAATATTGTTACTCTTGAAGATCCTATAGAATATTCTATTGATGGAGTTAACCAATCTCAGGTAAAGCCAGAAATTGGGTATAGTTTTTCATCTGGTTTAAGACAGATTTTAAGACAAGATCCAAATGTTATTATGGTTGGAGAAATTAGAGATGAAGAAACAGCAGGCCTTGCAATTAATGCTGCTTTAACTGGGCATATTGTTTTGTCTACATTGCATACAAATTCTTCTTCTGGAGTTGTTCCAAGACTTATTGATATGGGGGTAAAATCATTTTTAATACCATCAACTTTAAGAGTTGCAATTTCACAAAGATTAGTGAGGACTTTATGCAAAAATTGTAGAGTTAAAACAAAACCAAATGATAAAATAAAAAAATATATTATTGAAAGAATCAAAAGTATGCCCGTCTTTGCTAAAGAGCAAATTCAAGATCAAGAAGATTTTGTTATCTATGAGTCTAAAGGGTGTGAAGTTTGCGGTTTTAGAGGTTATGCTGGGAGAATTGGTCTTTATGAAGTTTTAGAAATTACAGAAGAAATAAAAGAGGTTATTATAAAAAACCCTACAGATACACAAATCCTTAAGATTGCACAAAAACAAGGAATGCTTACAATGGAGCAAGAAGGAATTGTTAAAGTTTTAAAAGGTGAAACAACAATAGAAGAAATAGAAAGAGCAACAGCAGAAAAATAATTTTTAAAAATATGAAAATAAGTTATTGGTCAAAATTTGGAATTGTTGGTCTATTTTTTGGAATTATGGCGTCTATTTTTTATTCGTTAGTACACACTGGACCAATAAGCGAAGAGCCACCTGTAATAATAGGTTTGACTTGTTATTATTTAATTTTTGGTGTTGTTGCAGGATTATTATTTGATATAATTTTTGTCGTCATTAATAAAATAAGAGGCAGTAAAATTAAATTAAAAATGTGGCAACAAGGAGCGGTAATTGGATTTATTTTTTCTTTATTGGGAAGTATTATTGTTTTTTATTTTAGAGATCTCGAGCTTTTGGGAATTTTTTTAACACCACTAATATTAACATTTGTAATCATTGAAAAAGGTGGCGTCCTGTGGGTTCATTTGATTCATTTATTGTCGTACAGTTTAGTAGGAGCATTTTTAGGATGGTTTTGGGAAACATTATTGAGCAGAGGCATATCTCAAGATATTAAAATAAAAAGATTATCTATAATCAATATAGTACTTCTTATCTTACTCCCAATTATTGTAATATTAACTATTTTTGGGTCAAGTGATGATGTATTATTAGTACTTTCATATATATTGAATATAATTTTCGGCATAATATTTATTTTAAGTATTTTATTTTACGGAATCTTTAAAAAGAATAAAATTATTTTTATTAGCACTATTATAGTTATTATACTTTTTTTAATCGTAATATTGGGAATTGTAATATACAATTTATACTCTTACAATGAATATAAAAAGTTAAAGCAGCAAGAAGAATATTTTAAACAATTAGTATCTAATTGGAAAATATATGTTAATTATCAATATGGATTTACGATGAGATATCCTGAATCTTGGGAAAATTATAATATAATAAATAGTTTATGGAACGATCAATCATTAGATGACTATATAAATTGTCAAAATAATTGTAATGGACCATTGCTTATTTTTCAAAATCCAAAATTGTTGACAGAGAAACAGTTTCGTGGAATTGAAATAATGATTATTAGTCATCCTAGGCAAGGTAAAGAAGTATCAACGATTAATCGAGAAAAATTAACAGAAAAATTAAATTTTATAGATATATTTGGAAAATCAGGAGAAAATAGAGAAACCGATTTTATCATATTAAATAATAATTCTGAAAGTAATTTAATAACAAAAGAAGTTGAAGAAATTAAGCAAATAATAAAAACATTTGATACATTTTTTATTGACGCAGATTAAAAATGGAAAAAGAAAAAGAAAATAATTTTAATTAAATTATGTCAGAGAATTTAATAATTCCATCAGAAATAATCGTCAGTAAGATTTATATTATTAGGAATAAAAAAGTAATGCTTGATAGAGATATTGCTGAACTTTATGATGTCAAAACGAGCACTTTGAATCAGGCAGTTAAAAGAAACATTGATAGATTTCCAGAGGATTTTATGTTCCAGCTAAATAAAGAAGAAGTGAAAAATTGGATGTCACAAATTGTGATATCCAAATCTGAAAAGATGGGTTTGCGAAAATTGCCATTAGCATTTACAGAACAAGGCGTGGCGATGCTATCAGGTGTTTTAAAAAGTAAGAAAGCAGTAAAAGTTAATATACAGATTATGAGGACTTTCATGAAAATTCGTGAATTGTTGGCAACCAATGAATCTTTACAAAGAAAAATTATGGAAATGGAAAATAAATATGATTCAAAGATAAAAAGTATATTTAATATTCTAGGTTTACTTTTGGATGATGAAAAATCAAAGAAAAATAATAATAAATTAGGTTTTACAAAATAATTTAAAAAATATGAAAAATATACTTTTGGTTGAGGATGATAGTTTTTTAATCGATATTTATACAAAACAGTTAACTGTAGCTGGTTTTAATGTAACAGTAGCTTCAGATGGACAAATGGCTATAAATAAAATAAAGGAATTAAGCCCAGATTTAGTAATGTTAGATATTATTTTACCTAAAATTTCAGGGTGGGAAGTTTTGCGTATAGTTAGAGAAGAATTAAATTTAAAGGATTTAAAAATAATAGTTTTGTCTGCACTTTCTCAAAAAGAAGATTTAGAGAAGGGATCAATATATAATATAGTAAAATATCTTACTAAAACAGAAAATACGCCAAGTCAAATAACAGAAGAAGTTAAAAAAATACTTAATTAATTTTTTATAAAAATATGGATTATTTAAAAGAATTTAGAAGATTTTTAGAAATAGTAATAAAAGAACAGGCATCTGATTTGATTTTGTCTGTAGGGCATTCTCCAATGATAAGAATAACAGGTCAGCTAGTTCCATTAACAAGAGAAAAAATTATTAATTCAGATGATGCAAAAGGATATGCTTTTTCTATTATGAAAGAAAATATACAGAAAAAGTTTTTGGAGGAAAAAGAAATTGATTTTTCTTATGATTATGATGGGAAGAGTAGATTTAGAGTTAATGTATTTTCTCAAAGGGATAATATAAGCATGGCGTTACGTTTTATACCATATACAATAAGAACAATTGAGGAATTAGGTATACCTCCTGTATTGCATGAATTTACTAGTAAAAATCAAGGACTTGTTTTAATGACAGGAGCTTCTGGCCAAGGAAAAACAACAACATTAGCTGCATTAATTGATGAAATTAATCACACAAGATCATTGCATGTAATTACTATTGAAGACCCAATAGAATATATTTATGAACCAGACAGAGCAGTTATTGAACAAAGAGAAATAGGACAAGATTCGCATAGTTTTACTAATGCTTTAAGAGCTACTTTTAGGCAAAATCCAGATGTTATTATGGTAGGGGAAATGAGAGATTTAGAAACTATATCAACTACAATCACAGCAGCTGAAACAGGACATTTGGTTTTTGCTACTTTGCACACTAATTCTGCTTCTCAAACAGTTCATAGAATTGTTGATGTTTTTTCAGCTGACCAGCAAAATCAAATAAGATTTCAATTAGCTTCTTCTCTTTTAGGCATTGTTTCTCAAAGATTAATTCCAAGGATTAAAGGGGGATTTATTCCTGTTTGTGAGGTTTTAATATGTAATACTGCAGTATCTACTTTGATAAGAGAAAATAAAACACATGAGATACCATCTGTTATCGAAACATCTTCAAAAGAAGGAATGATTTCTTTCAATAGGGCATTGGTTGATTTAGTAAGAAAAAAAGAAATATCTTTAAAAGATGCGGTAGACTATTCTTATAATCCTGCAGAAATTAGAAATTTATTAAGATAAATGAAATATAAATATAAAGCAAGGTCCAAAGAAGGTTCAGTAGAGAGCGGAGTTATTGAAGCTTCTTCGAAAGAAGCTGCTGTTGATATTCTTTCTAAATATAATATTTTTGCAACTTCTTTAGTTGAAGTAAAGCAGGGTATTTTTTCTGGTAAAAATATAAGTTTTTTTAATAAAGTATCTAAAAAAGATTTAGCTATTTTTTCTAGGCAATTGGCTGTTTTATTGGAGTCTCGCGTACCTGTTGTGCAAAGTTTGGCTAGTTTATCTGAGCAAACAAAAAAACAATTTTTTAAAGAAAAAATTATAAAAATTTCTCAATTGGTGGACGAAGGTAATTCTTTGTCAGAAGCTTTTTCAGCTTTTCCTGAGGTCTTTAATGTTTTTTTTATAAATTTAATGAAAAGCGGTGAAGCTTCTGGAAAAATTTCAGAATCTTTAGATTATCTTTCGCGCCATTTAGAAAGAGAGGCAGATATAAATTCTCAGATAAAAAGTGCAATGATTTATCCGGTTTTTGTTATTTCAGTATTAGTTGTTGTTATGGGAATTGTTATGGTCGTAGTTATGCCAAAGCTAATTGAGCTTGTAAAACAATCGCCTGCAAAACCACCATTTTTTACAGTACTCATGCTTAATTTTTATGCTTTTTTATCAATTTACTGGTGGGTTTTTATATTAATCCTTTTTGGTTTAATAGGATTTATATTCTATTATTTAAAAACTAAAAACGGTAAGAAACAATATGATTTTTTATCTTTAAGAATTCCTTTAATAGGAGAATTTTTTCAAAAAACTTATCTTGTGAAATTTGCAGAAAATCTTTCAACATTGATTTCAGCAGGACTGTCAATTGTTACAGCTTTAAAAATTACAAAAGATACAATTGAAAATATTACTTATAAAGAAATAATAGCAGAAACTGAAAAAAGTGTTTTAGAAGGCGAAAAAATTAGCTCTGCTTTAAAAAAATATCCTAAATATGTTTCTTCTTTTGTAGTACAAATGATTCAAGTTGGTGAAGATACTGGTAAATTAGATAAAAATTTATTAGAAATAGTGAATTTTTATCAAAAAGAGATTAAACGAGATGTTGATACATTTACTGCTCTTTTAGAGCCAGTTTTAATTATATTTTTGGGAATTTGTGTTGCCTTTTTAGCTGTTTCTGTTTTATCTCCACTTTATAGTACTTTAGGAGGAATGTAAGAGAGTGCGTAGCACAAGAGTTATCCACAGGCATACTATTGCTTGATTTATTGGTAAATATTATAATAAATAAAGAAAAAATTAAAAAGGTCGAGAATTAGTAGTAAATTTTTTTTAAGATCTTAAAAAAATAATTAATTAAAAATAAAAATATGAAAACATCAAAAGGTTTTACAATTATTGAATTGTTAGTTGTTATTGCAATTATTGCAGTATTAGCTGCAGTAGTATTGGTTAATGTAACGCAATATATAGCTAAAGGTAAAGATGCCTCAATTAAAGGAAATATGGCAAATATGGTAACAATTGCTGCGGCTTGGTATGATAGTCATAGCAGTGTCTATACAGGGGTTGATGCAGATGCAACTTTTGCAGCTGGTTTAACAGCTATTGATGGAGCAAATGGCACTGGAAAAGCTCAATCTGTTCAAATTTCCACAGGTGCTCCTGTTGGAGGGGCATTTTGTATAGAGGCAGAATTAAATGATGGAACAAACTGGTGTGTTGATAGTACAGGATATAAAGGAGCTACAGCAGATTGTGAAGCAGCAACAGCAGATTGCGCAGCAGACGCCTAATTAATGATTAAAATATAGCTAAAACACTCCCTATTAAACAGGGAGTGTTTTTTTGTGTAAATTTTGGTATAATTAAATAATTAGAATTTAGATTTTAGTATTTGTAGCTAGAATAATTTATGATTTTAGAATTTTTAATTTATTTATTTGTTTATTTATTGGGCTTGTGTATTGGTAGTTTTTTGAATGTGGTTATATATAGAACTGAAGAAGAAAAAAGTTTTTTAGAAGGTAGAAGTTTTTGCCCTAGTTGTAGACATAAGTTGATATGGAAAGATTTATTTCCGGTTTTTAGTTATTTATATTTACTTGGGAAGTGTAGATATTGCAGGGCAAAAATATCTTGGCAATATCCAGCTGTAGAATTGGCAACTGGGCTAATATTTTTGTTAATTTTCAATAAGTCTAGTATCATTTCTAGTTTAATTGGGAATCATGGATTAGCGCAAGAACTCTGGCCTTCCGCTTTCGCAGGAATGATAGTGGCTTTAATATTTTGGTTTTATATTGCCTCTTCATTAATAATAATTTTTGTTTATGATTTAAAGCATTATTTAATTCCAGACAATGTCTTATTTCCAGCTATAATAATCGCACTAGCTTATCGTATTTTAGAATTTTTGAGTTTTGGAAATTGGGATTTGTTTGTGATTTGGAATTTAAATTTTGGAATTTCTGCTCTATTATTTAATTATTTTTATGCAGTTTTAATCGGAGTTGGTTTTTTCTTTTTTATTTGGCTTGTTTCACAAGGAAAATGGATGGGATTTGGCGATGTTAAGTTAGCAATTTTATTAGGACTTATCTTGGGATTTCCAAATATTCTAGTTGGTTTATTTTTATCTTTCTTTTTTGGTGCTATAATAGGTATAATGTTGATGATTTTGGAAAAAAAAAATTCAAAGAGTGAAATTCCATTTGGTCCTTTCTTAATTTTTGGTACATTTTTGGCTATGTTTTGGGGAGAAAAAATAGTTACTTGGTATTTAAATTTAGTTTTATTTTAAAAATGAAATATAAAATATTAAATAAAAATAAAGGCATTACTTTAATTGAAATTATTGTTATTATTTCTATTATTTCTATTCTTTCTGCAGTAATAGTGGCTGATTTCCCAAGTATTAGACTGCAATTAAATTTGAGTAGAGCTGTCCATATAATTTCGCAAGATTTAAAAACTGCTCAAAGTCAAAGTAGTTCAGGATCTTTTGAAACATTATCAAATGGAGAAATAATTTATCCCAAAGGATATGGAGTTTATTTTGATTCAGCTGTCTTGGGGAATAAAAAATATATTATTTATGCTGATATTGATGGAGATAGGCAATATAATGTTAATGAAGATTTTGTCTCGAAAGAAATTGATTTAAGTTTGCCTGAACCAGGTATAATAATAAAAGAAATACACAATGGAACGAGTAGATTGAGCATTAATTTTGCTCCTCCAAATTTTAATACTACAATAACAAATTTATTACAAGGCACAGACACAGTAGAAATTGTTATTGCCATAGAGTCAAAACCCGAAACAACAAGAACAATATATGTAAATAAGTCAGGTTTAATATGGTATTAATTTTAATATTTATTAAATATTTTTTATGTCAAAAGGGTTTACTTTAATAGAAACTATAATTGCTATATTTATTTTAATTGTAGGAACTATAGTTATTTATGGAGTTTTTTTTGATATGTCAAAGCAAGCAAATAATTATCCCTATAAGTTAACTGCTTTTTATCTAGCTCAAGAAGGAATGGAAATAGCAAAAAATATTAGAGATGATAATTGGGTTAAAAATACCGGAAATTGGTTAGAAAGAATTGATAATGGTAACTGCTTGACAGGATGTGATTTCGAAGTTGATTACAATGTAGAATCTGGTGGTCAGCTAATTCCTTATATAAACGAAGGTAGATTTTTAAATATTGATAGTAATAATATTTATTCTTATAATAATTCAGGAAATTATTCTCAGACAATTTTTAAGAGAAAAATTACTATTAGTGGATTTCATGACCCTTCTGGGTCAGACGATGTTTTTCCTGTTGGCTCTGATGATTATTTTATTGGAGATGATATTATAAGAGTTATTGCATCGGTAACTTGGGAATATAAGGGAAGTCAATTTTCTGCGCAAATAGAGGAATTTTTATATAATTGGTATTAAAATATATGAAATATCAAAAAGGGTTTACTTTAATAGAGTTGTTGGTATCGATGAGTGTTCTTTTAGTTATATCAGGTATTTCTGCTAGTCTTTTTGTTTCAGCTATATTAGAACAGAGAAGAATATTAGCCAGACAAGGACTTTATGGTCAATTAAGTTATGCTTTAGAATATATGAGTAAATCAATGAGAATGGCAGGACGTGATTTAACAGGAGATTGTTTGGGTGCTGAGGGAAGGAATTTTTTATTAACAAGACAAGATACTGCAGGTAGTGGTGAATATTTAGGTATAAAATTTATAAATCAATCAGATAATAATATTTGTCAGGAATTCTTTTTAGATAAAGATGAAGCTGATTTATCAAAACCAGCAATTTTAAAGGTAGCAAGAGATTTAGAAACACCAATAGCATTAACTTCAAATAAAATAAAAATAAATTCTTTAAGATTTATAATTAATAGTAATGTAGGTGGTGGAACTATTACTTATTCTTCTGAAACAGATGATATCCAATCTAGAATTACCATTCTTTTAGATGCTGAGCTTGTAGAATTAATTAGCCAGCCGATTAAAATTCAAACAACAGTATCTCAGAGGAATATAAATATAAGATAAATATTTTTAAATATGCAAAAGCAAAAAGACCTGACTGCGCAGGCAGGAATTTCTTTATTAATGGTATTTTTTATAATGACAGCAATTTTGTCAGTTGTTTTGGGTTTGAGCACTATTTTAGTAAATGAGTTTAAAGAAATTAGAAATTTAGGAGATTCGTTAGTGGCATTTTATATGGCTGATTCTGGTGTTGAAAAAACTTTATATTATAGTAGACAAAAAATTCCAAGTTTCCCTGAAGGAGTGGCTAGTGGAGTATGTAATATATGCAATTCTTGCCTCCCAGCTGATTGTCAAAATTGTGTCGCAGAAGGAGAAGATTGTAATTTTTGTAGAAGTTGTAGAGTTTCTTATAAAACCGTTATTGATGTTCAGAATAATCTTTATTTTGAAACTTTAGCAACAATTTTTCCTAATGGAGATTATTATAATTTAGATATTTCTGTTAAAGGATTTTATAAAAATACAAGTAGAGCTATTAATTTACAAATTGCAAATAAGGATCTATCTTCCTCAAATCCTTTTATAAATAACCCATTAGCTATGTATTCTGCAGGTTTAGTTGTAATTTCAGCAGATGTTATTGATATAGATGGGGTAGATCCTTTAAGTGTAAAAGCACATATTAGGAATTCTAATAATCCAAATGATCCAGATGTTGATGTTGTATGGCTTATTTTACCTGAGGGAGTAGAAGACAGTTATGCAGGAACATGGAGTTTACAAGATGGTTATTATTTTGTTTATATCAAGGCTTGTGATATATTTAACAATTGTGGAGAATCTATAAAGTTTCCAATAACAGGTCAGTAGATTAAATATTATGAACAAACAAGAAATAAGAAAAAGAATAGAAAAGTTAAAGGAATTGATTAATTATCATAGATATCTTTATCATGTAAAAGATAAACAAGAAATTTCAGATTCAGCGCTCGACTCTCTTAAAAAAGAGCTTTTTGATTTGGAGCAAGAAAACCCAGAATTTATGACTAAAGATTCTCCAACTCAAAGAATTGGTGGAGAAGCTCAAAAAGAATTTAAAAAAATAAAGCATCAAGAAAGGATGTTATCTTTTAATGATGCCTTTTCAAAGGAAGATATGCAGTCTTGGCAAGATAGATTTTCTAAACTTTTAACAGAAAAAGAAAAACAAAAAATTGATTTTTATTGTGAGTTAAAAATTGATGGTTTAGCAATTGAATTAATTTATGAAAATGGATTTTTAAAAACAGGATCAACTAGGGGAGATGGAGCAATTGGAGAAGATATAACACAAAATTTAAAAACAATTCAAGCTATCCCACTTAATATAAAAGACAAAAAAAATTTAACAATTAGAGGCGAGGCTTTTATTTCAAAAAAAGAGTTTGAAAATATAAATAAACTTCAATTGCAAAGGGGCCTGCCATTGTATGCTAATCCAAGAAATATTGTTGCAGGATCTGTAAGACAACTTGACCCAAAAGTTACTTCAGAAAGAAGGTTGGACTCTTATGCTTACGATTTAATTTTGCCTGCCCACCGTAGCCTTGGCGAAGGCTGGGGTCAAAAGACTCATGAGGATAAGCATAAAATTTTAGAAAATTTAGGATTTAAAACAAATAAAAATAATAAATATTGCAAGAATTTAGAAGAAGTTTTTCATTTTCATAATTATTGGCAAAAAAATAGAGTTTCCTTAGGTTATGAAATTGATGGGATAGTTGTATTAGTAAATAACAATGAAATTTTTGAAAAACTTGGAGTTATAGGTAAAGCTCCGCGTGCAGGCATTGCTTTTAAATTTCCTTTGATTCAAGCTACAACAGAAGTAGAAGACATAAAAGTTCAAGTCGGAAGAACTGGAGCAATCACACCGGTTGCTGTTTTAAAACCAGTTAATATTTCTGGAGCTACAATTACAAGAGCCACTTTGCACAATGAAGATGAAATAAAAAGATTGGGTATTAAAATTGGAGATTCTGTAATTGTTGGAAGGGCTGGGGATGTAATTCCAGATATTATCAGAGTTCTAACAGAATTAAGAACTGGAAAAGAAAAATCTTTTAAAATGCCAGAAATTTGTCCAGCTTGCGGGACTAAGTTACAAAAACCTGCCCGCAATGTTTCGCGTAGCGATGCAGGCGGGTCAGAAACAGGGATTATATTATTTTGTCCTAATGCAAAATGTTTTGCTAGAACTCGTAGGAATTTTTATCATTTTGTTTCTAAATCTGCTTTTGATATTGAGGGATTAGGCCCTAAAATTATAAATAGGCTTTTAGATGAAGCTTTAGTTTCTGATCCTTCAGATATTTTTTCTTTAAAAGAGGGGGATTTGGAAGGACTTGAGAGATTTGGAGAAAAATCTGCAGAAAATTTAATAAAATCCATTAAAGAAAGATCAGAAATTACTTTATCAAAATTTATATATGCTTTAGGAATTCGCAATGTTGGAGAGGAAACAGCCATTGACTTGGCAAAAATTTTTAAATCAATTGAAAATTTAAGAAACGTTAAATTACAAGATTTAGAAAATGTTTTAAATATAGGCCCAGTTGTTGCAAAATCAATTGTAGAGTGGTTTAGCGATAAAGATAATATAAAGTTTTTAAATAAATTAGAGAAAGCAGTTAAGATAAAAAAACAGGAAGCTAATGGGAGGAAAGAGATATTAAAGGGCTTAAGTTTCGTACTTACTGGTGCTTTAGAATCAATGTCTCGTGATATTGCTAGGGAAAAAATTAGAGAATTAGGGGGCGATGTTTCAGAATCAGTATCTAATAAAACCAGTTTTGTAGTAGCAGGAGCTGAGGCTGGATCTAAACTATCAAAAGCTGAAAAATTAGGAGTAAAAATAGTTTCTGAAGAAGAATTCTTAAAAATGTTAAAATAGCAAATTTCGTCATAAAATTAGGATATAATACCCTTAAATACTCAAGTTTGTGAGGGTGTGTAATATGTGTTATAATAAATTATATGATTGAAGAAAAGAAAAATACTAAAAAATTAAAATCACCGAGTCAACTAGAACGACATTTAAAGGGTTTGGCTAATCATTACAGAATTGAGATTTTGCTTTTGATTGATAAAAGTGAAAGTATAACTCTTGAGAAAATTATTGAGACACTTGAGGCAAATGAAAAAACAATAGGCGAGCATGTTAGAAGACTTTTTGTTGCGGGCTTAATTAACAAAAAACATAAAGGAAGATATGTTGAACATACGCTTTCGCCTTATGGTAAAATTTTTGTTGATTTTCTAAAGGCGTTCAGGGAAGTCACGTAATAACGCAAATAACACCCTTAAATACTCAAGTTTGTAAGGATGTTATAATCTATGTAATTTATTTTTTTAATTGTTTGTATTATTTTTTTGCTTTAATTTATGGGATTATTAACTAGTTATTTAAGGAAGTTGGATTGGAATTTGATTATTTCAGTGGTGCTGATAGTTTGTTTTGGTTTGCTTGCTATTTATAGTACTTGTGTTGCTCGCGAAGATTTTTCTAATTTAACAAAGCAAATTATATTTTTTGCTGTTGGATTTTTTTTAATGATTTTGATAAGTTTTTTAGATTACAGAATTTTTAGAAATAATTCTTATTTAATTTTATCTTTTTATTTTATATGTTTGGTACTTTTAGCAGGTCTTCACTTTTTTGCTCCAGATATAAGAGGAACTAGGGGGTGGTATAAAATTGGTGGTCTTTCTTTAGACCCAATAGAACCTACTAAGATAATTTTATTAATTTTGCTGGCAAAATATTTTTCAATGAGACATGTTGAAATGTATAAATTTAGGCATATTATATTTTCTGGACTTTATGTTTTTTTGCCAGCTTTATTAATTTTTATAAAACCCGATTTAGGAGGGGTTATGGTTTTGGTTTTAATGTGGGCTGGAATTTTGTCTGTTTCTGGAATTAAATTAAAACACTTTTTAATTTTATTTTTAATTTTTATTTTAGCCTCTGGTCTTGCTTGGCAGTTTTTACTTAAAGATTATCAAAGAGACAGGGTTTTGTCATTTGTATTTCCTTATGATCCTTTGGGCGGCTCTTGGAGTCAAAATCAAACAAAAATTGCAATTGGATCTGGTATGATTTTTGGTCAAGGATTGGGAAATGGATCTCAGGTTCAATATGGTTTTTTGCCAGAGCCACATACAGATTTTATATTTTCTGTAATAGCAGAAGAGTGGGGAATAATCGGAGTAATTATTTTATTTTTGCTTTATTTGAATGTTGTTTGGAGAATTTTAAAGATTTCAATAGAATCTCAGTCAAATTTTGCTAGACTTTTTTGTGTTGGTTTCGTGTTGATGCTAATTATACAATTTACAGTTAATATTGGAATGAATATAGGGGTTTTTCCAGTTGTTGGAATTTATTTGCCATTTATAAGCTATGGTGGGTCTGGACTTATAGCAAATTTTATAAGTTTGGGAATAGTACAAAGTATCAAATCTAGAAGATAACTTTATGAAAAATAAATTTTATGCATATTTAGTAAATGGAAAGAGTGGGGTAACTGATAATTGGCCAGATTGCCAGAAATTAGTTTCTGGAAAGTTAGGAGCAAAGTTTAAAGGTTTTGTAAAAAAAGAGGAAGCAGAATTATGGCTGTCGCTAGGGGCAAAATATGAAATAAAGCGCCTGTCAGTAAAAGATGGCATTTATTTTGATGCAGGCACTGGGGCTGGCAATGGCGTAGAAATTTCTGTTACAGATAAAAATGGTAAAAGCTTACTAAGCAAGGTTTTGCCAAAAGAAAAAATAAATAATAGGGGATTTTGCTTACTGGAAAAAGGAATAACTAATAATTTTGGAGAATTATTGGCCTGTAAATATGCTTTAGAAATTGCTATAAAAGATAATATAAAAAATATTTTTGGAGATAGTAAATTAGTAATTGATTTTTGGTCAAAAGGTTATATTAAAAAAGATAATTTGCCCAAAGAAACAATAGAGCTCTCAAATGAAGTTAAAAAATTAAGATATCAATTTGAGGCAAATGGGGGAGCAATAGAATTAATTTCTGGTGCAGGTAATCCAGCGGACTTGGGCTTTCATAGATAAGCTATTATAATATAAATATGAAGAAGTTTGATGTAATATTCTCAATACTCTGTGGGATTTTGGTAGCTGAATTAATTAATAATTTTTATGGATTTAGTCTTGGGATTTTTGGTTGGATTTTATTTTTAATTTTACCCGCTGCTTCAATACTCTGCTTGCAATTAGTTGAGAATATTGGTAAAAAATATTTATTTGTTTTCCAAGCAGGAAAGCATGTTTTAGTTGGTGTATTTGCCACTATTGTTGATTTAAAATCCTTTTTATTTTTAGCTTGGATTTTTCCGCAATTATATTTGTTAAGCTCTATCATAATTAAAACCTTTTCTTTTATTTTAGCAATTATAATAAAGTATGTTGGTAATAAATTTTGGACTTTTCAAAAAAATGAAGAAGGTGTATCAAAAAAAGAATTTACAAAGTTTTTAATAACTAATTTAATTGGTTTGACAATTGATGTATTAGTTTTTTATTTCTTAACAAAAGTTATAAGTCCTCAATTTGGAGTTTTATTTGTAATTTGGGAAAAACTAAGCGTTCTAATTTCAGCTGTTTTAGCCGGTATTTGGAACTTTTGCGGAGATAAATTTTTTGTATTTAAAAAATAGTTTTTGTAAAAAAAGAAGGACTTACCAAGCGGTAAGTCCTATAGCAATGTTTGATATAGACCAGAAGTTTCGAATCTTCCATCAGGTTAAGGGCAGACTTTGGTCTTCAGATGAGCCGTGAAACATTGCCGGTGTGAATTATTGAATTATAATTTAATTGATTGATAAAGTCAATACTTGTTATGTTTTATAAATTTGTTAAAATATATAAATAAGGTAATTTATAATAAATGAAAAAAATGAATAATATAGCTTTATATAGAAAATATAGACCTCAGAGTTTTGCAGAAATTATTGGTCAAGATCATATTGTGCAAACTTTAACTAATTCAATTTTAAGGAAGAATATTTCTCACGCTTATTTGTTCTCAGGGCCTAGAGGAAGCGGAAAAACTTCTATAGCTCGTCTTTTTGCTAAAGCTGTAAACTGCAATGATTTATCTTCTTTTGAACCATGCAACAAGTGTGATTCTTGTTTGGAGATATCAGCTGGTAAGTCAATTGATTTGCTTGAGATTGATGCAGCTTCGCACACTGGGGTGGACGATGTAAGGGAGTTAATTGATGGTATAAAATTTGCTCCAGTAAAATCTAAATATAAAATATTTATTATTGATGAATGCCACCAGCTTTCCAAATCAGCTGTAAATGCTTTACTTAAGACTCTTGAAGAGCCACCAGCTCATGCAATATTTTTACTTGCTACTACGGAGTCCCATAAAATGCTTCCTACAATTATTTCAAGATGTCAAAGATTTGATTTTAAAAGATTGCAAGTCACAGAAATTATAAAAAAATTAGAATTTATAGGAAAAAAAGAGAATATTAAATTTGAAAATACGGTTTTGCCATTAATAGCTTTAAACTCGCGCGGATCATTTCGTGATGCGGAAACTTTACTTGATCAATGTATTAGTTTTTGCGGAAAGGATAAATTAGTAAAAACAGAAGAAATAAAAGAACTATTAGGAATTGTTGAGGTGGTACAAATTTCGCAATTTATGGATTTTCTTTTGCAAAAGAATGCCAAAGAGGCGCTTGTTTATCTAAACTCAATGGTAGATAGCGGAGTTGATTTGCAGGAATTTGCAAAAACTTTAGTTTTTTATTTAAGACAAGCAATGCTTTTGAAAATTAATTCAAACTTTTTAAATTTACAAAATTCTGGGCTTTCAGAAAAAGAAGTTGAGAAAATAAATTTGCAAATATCAGCACTTGCGGAAAAAGATATCCAAAATATGTTAGAAATTTTTATTGAGGCAGAAACTAAAATGAAATATAATTCTATTATGCAATTGCCACTTGAGCTTGCAGTTATGGATATTACAAATAAATAAAATTATTATAATTAATTTATTAAAAATATGGCAGAAGAAATAAAATATGTTCGTCCTACTTGGGATGAATATTTTCTAAATTTAGTTGATCCAATAGGAAGTAGAGGGAGTTGCGATAGAGCTAGAAGTGGTGCTTTAATTGTGTCAAAACACAACACAATATTGGCTACAGGTTACATTGGAGCTCCCCCAGGACAAGCACATTGCGATGAGATTGGACATTTAATGAGGACGGTTATTTATGAAGATGGTCATCAACAACAGCATTGTGTAAGGACCTTACATGCTGAGGAAAATGCAATTTTGCAATGTGCCAAAGATGGAATTAAGCTTGAGGGAGCTACGGTTTATTGTAAAATGGTTCCATGCTGGAATTGTGCGATGAGGATTATTAGAGTCGGCATAATAAAAGTTGTCGCAAAAAAAAGATATCATGCAGATGCACAATCATTAGAGCTTTTAAAAAATGCTGGAGTGGAGCTGGTGGTATTAGATGAATCTGTAGAAAAATATGAAAATCAATAAAATTATGGATAAAAATGATGAAAAAGTTTTAGTGGTAAAGTCTGATATTATTTTTAAGGAAGGGATTTGGCAGGGGCTTAAAAAAGATAATTTAGAATATTATCTTGATTTAATAAACAAAAACTATGAATTTAAAAGAAGGGGTGATGTAGAAGAGGACAATAGTTACCAGCAAATAATTCCATATATTTTATTTAGTTTTGAAGATAAGTTTTTTGCATATAAATATTTAGCTAATGCTGGTGAGCAGAGATTGGTAAACAATAATTATCAGCTTGGAATAGGCGGACATATAAATAAAGATGATATTGTTTCTGATAAAAATATTTTGGATCAAGGCATGATGCGTGAATGGCAAGAAGAAGTGGATTTCAAGGGTAATTTACTACAAAAAAAATTAGTTGGTATAATAAACGATGATTCTGGCCCTGTAGAAAAAGTGCACTTGGGTTTGGTGTTTCACTTTGTAGGCGATAGTTTAGATATAAATGTTATAGAAACAGACAAGATGGAGGGTAAGCTTTTTGAGCTAAAAGAAATTGAAAATAATTTAAGTTACAGTCCTTGGATGAAAGTAGTTTATGAAGAATATTTAAAAAATTTAAAATGATTAAGAATATTATTTTTGATTGGTCTGGGGTAATTAAAGATGCTGTTGATGATCATGTTTGGGTGGTAAATAAAATGTTTGAAAATCTTGGAGGGCAAAGAATTGAACTTGAGGAAATGAGGCAAAATTGGGAGCAACCATATATGAAATTTTGGAATAAATATTATCCAAATATGACTTTAGACCAAGAACAAAAAATTTATTATCAGGCAATTTTTGATAATAATTGTCCGCTAGCGAAAGTTTATCCAGGCATAGTTGAACTTATAAAAAAATTTAAATTAAATGGAATTGAGATGACAGTTTTAAGTTCAGATCCACCAGAAACGCTTTTGCAAGAAATTAAGAAATTTGAACTTACAGGTATTTTTAGGGATGTATTTTGTAAAGTTCATGATAAAGCAGAAGAGATACACAATTTAATTTCGAAAAATAAATTTAAGCCCAAAGAAACTGTTTTTATTGGCGATACAAATCATGAAATTGAAGTTGGTAAAATTGCTGGGATTAAAACAGTAGCTGTTACCTGGGGATTTTATCCTGAAGATAGATTAAAATTATTAAATCCTGATTATTTAGTGCGCAATTTAAAAGAATTAGAAAATGTAATATTAAGTAAATAAAATAATGAAAAAAATAATTGGTGTGGTGGGTGAAATTGGTTCTGGAAAAGATACTTTTTGTAACTTTGTAAAAGAAAATTATGAAAATGTTCATTTTTTAAGGTTTTCCGATGGTTTGACAGAAGCTTTAAAAATTTTTTCTGATGACATAAAACGTGAAGATCAACAGTGGCTAAGTTCTGTATTACGTGAAAGATTTGGAGGAGATATTTTAGTAAAAGCATTAGTGAAAAAAATAAGTAATATTTCTGAAGGAATAATTATTTTAAATGGCGTAAGAAGGCCAGCTGATTTTGATGCTTTAATGAATATTGGCGGTAAGCTAATTTATGTGACTGCAGATATAAAAAAAAGATGGGAAAGAGTTATTTTGCGTAAAGAAAAATCTGATGACGATGTGCCATTTGAAAAATTTTTAGAATTGTGCGGGGCTGAAGCTGAACAACAAATTTTGTCTATTGCTCAGCGTGCTGATTATAAAATAGAAAACAATGGCACAAAGGAAGAATTTTATATAAAAATTAAAGAATTAATTGATAAAATTTATGGCTAAAAAAGGTAAATTTTTTGTATTTGAAGGAATTGATGGTGGCGGTAAATCAACACAGACAAAGCTTTTAAGTGAATATTTAAATAATAAAGGTTATAAAGTTGAGAAAATAGACTTTCCACAGCACGGAGAAAAATCGTCTGGTTTAGTAGATGAATATTTAATTGGTAAATATGGAGAGGCTAAGGATGTTGGTCCTTATGTTGCTTCAATTTTTTATGCTTGTGATAGATACGATGCTAGTTTTAAAATTAGGAAGTGGCTAAATGAAGGTAAAATTGTAATATCGGATAGATATTTAGTTTCAAATATTGGTCACCAAGGAGGAAAAATAAAAAATATAAAAAGTTGGAGAAAATATGTAAATTGGTTATATAATTTAGAGTATGGTTTGTTTAAAATACCTAAGCCAGATTGCACTTTTATTTTAAAAACTTCTGCTGAATTTTCATTAAAATTAGCAAATAAAATTACAGATACAAAGAAACAGGAAAGAAGAAAGAGTTATTTAGGAGATGATAAAAAACAAGATATTCATGAAAAAGATAAAAGCCATTTAGCTAATGCATTAAGTTCTTATATTAGA
>MHPU01000026.1:10325-17861 GCA_001820485.1 Candidatus Staskawiczbacteria bacterium RIFOXYD1_FULL_32_13 | reverse complement strand
GTTGTCCCGCGAAAATATAAGTGGAAAAATAATAAAAATAGTAGAAAAAGTTTTATAATATGGCAATAATTAAAAAGAAAATCTGGAAAGAATATTTTGAACTCGTTTCATCTGGAAAGAAAAAATTTGAGTTACGTTTAAATGACTTTGAGGTAAAAGAAGGGGATACAATAATTTTACAGGAATTTGATTCAATTAAAAAAGAATATACAGGTAGAACATTAGAAAAAAAAGTTGGATATGTGTTAAAATTTAAATTAAATGATTTTGGTCAAGAAGAGCAAATAAAAGAAAAAGGATTACAAATATTACAATTAGAATAAAAAATGAAATGGGAATTATTGTTGAATTTAATCCTGATTTAGCTTTAAGAAATATTTTGGAGTTTAAATCTGGTAATAGAAAAATTGAAAAGTGTATTCCTGAGCCATTAGAAGAAGGCAATGTTTATAATTTTCTTAAAAAAGATCAAAGAAACTATTATTTGCATGGTGAAATCCCGCTTTTAGAAACTGAAGGCAATGGAATTTTGTCTGAACCAATAGCAAGTATTATTATATTAGAATCTACACATTTTATTGAAAATGGTAAAATTTATACAAAAGGAAGGTATAAAGTTATAAAAATAATTCCTAAAAATAAAATATATTTTAATGGGTTTAACAAAGTAAAAAATAAATTGTAAAAAATATGCATCAAGAAGTTGAAATTCAAGCAAAAATAAAAAATTTAAAGGAAGTAGAAAAGAAATTAAATAAAGTTGGAAAATTTATCAAAACAAGAAAACAAATTGATAAATATTTTATAACACTTCAAAATGATTTTTTTGCTAAAGAACCACCAATTGAATATTTACGTGTTAGATATGAAGAAGGGAAAAGTCATTTGAATTATTCTTTTTTGCATTTTAGAAAAGATGGATGGCTTGATGTTACGGATGAATATGAAACTTTAGTTGAAAAACCTGAAATTGCAGAACAAATTTTTAGAAAGATAGGGTTGATAAATATAGTAACTGTGCAAAAAATAAGGAAATATTTTGACTGTGGAAAATTTGAGGTTACACTGGATCAGGTAAAAGGGCTGGGAAATTTTATGGAAGTTGAGGCTAAAAAAGTTGAAGGTGGTGTTATTAAAACTAGAAATGCTTGCATGGATTTTTTAAATAGTTTAAATATTAAGTATAATATTGAAAAGGATGCAGGTTATCCAAGAATGCTTTATAAAAAATTAAAGAATAAAAAATAAATTATAAAAATATGAAACAATATTTAGATTTGTTAAAAAAAATAATGGATGAGGGCACAGATAGGCCTGACCGAACTGGAGTTGGTTCCAGGGCTATTTTTGGCAATTTAATGAGGTTTAATATGCAAGATGGGTTTCCTGCAATGACAACTAAAAAATTAGCTTTTGAAACAATGAAAGCTGAATTGTTATGGTTTTTGTCGGGCTCTAGTGATAATAAAAAGCTAAATGAAATGGGTTGTCACATTTGGGATGGTAATGCCAATGCTGATTATTGGAAGCCAAAAGCTAAGTTCGAGGGTGACTTAGGCAGAGTTTATGGAGTGCAGTGGAGAAGTTGGAAATCTCCATATACGGATGTACCAGTGGATCAAATTGCAATTGCAATTAAAAAATTAAAAGAAAATCCAAGTGATAGAAGAATTATTGTGTCAGCTTGGAATCCTGCAGAATTAGATATGATGGCTCTGCCACCGTGTCATTTAATGTTTCATTTTTATTGTGTAGATAAAAAATTGTCATTATTAATGTACCAAAGAAGCTGTGATACATTTTTGGGAGTTCCATTTAATATTGCTTCATATTCACTTTTATTACATATGGTGGCTCAAGTTACAGGTTTAATTCCGCATGAATTTGTGCATATTTTGGGAGATACGCATATTTATTTAAATCATTTTGAGCAAGTTAAAGAACAAATGACTCGCGAGCCTTATGCTTTGCCAAAAATTTGGATTAATCCAGATATTAAAAATTTAGAGGATTTTAAAATGGAAGATATAAAATTAATTGATTATAAATATCACCCTACAATTAAAGCCCCAATGGCAGTATAAATATGATTTCAATAATTGCAGCTATAGCTAAAAATAGAGTAATTGGGAGTAAAAACGGTTTACCTTGGCATTTGCCAGCTGATTTTAAGTATTTTAAAGAAAAGACACAAGGTAAAATAATTATTCTTGGATTAAACACTTTCAAGTCAATCGGAGAAAGGCCTTTGCCAAATAGAAAACATATTATATTATGCGACAAGCCAGATTACAAAATTTCGGAGCCCTTCGACTCCGCTCAGGGTAAAAATAATTGTTTTTTGGTTAGTTCAATTGATAAGGCTTTAGAAGTTGCTAAAGAACTATCTTTAAATCAAGGTAACGATGAAGTTATGATTTGTGGAGGGGCTTTTGTATATAAACAATTTTTACCTTTGGTTGATAGGTTATATTTAACTTATATACATCAAGATTTTGAGGGCGATACATATTTCCCGGAGTTTAATATAATAGATTTTAAAGAAGTTAGCAAACAAGATTTTGAGCCAGATGAAAAAAATAAATATTCGTATTCGTTTGTAGTTTTAGACAGAATTTGATATATTAAGGTATAATTAAATATATGGATTGGGATTTTATTTCACAAATTGCATTATCAATTTTAAGTATTTCTGCTATTATTTTGGTTTCTAAAAAAAACAAATGGGGCTTTGTGGTAGGTTTTTTGTCCCAGCCATTTTGGATAATAACTTCCTATATAAATAAGCAGTGGGGAGTATTTTTTATAAGTGTTATTTATACTTTTGTGTGGGCTTTTGGTATTTATGAATGGTTTTATAAAACAGATAAAGTTAAAAAAGATGAAAATAAATAAAGATTATTTAGAAATAATAAAAGCAGCTAGAGCAGGTGGAGAGGTTGTAAAAAAGTATTTTGGTAAAAATATAAAAATAACAGGAAAAACAATTCCAGCTGATTTTAAAACTAAAGCTGATATGGAGTCTGAAGAAGTAATATTAAAAATTTTAAATAAAAAATTTCCCAAATATAATATTATAGCTGAAGAAAATGGTGAGAAAAAAAATGGTTCTGAATATACTTTTGTAATTGATCCTTTAGATGGCACAAACAATTTTGTTTTAGGGATTCCATATTTTTCAATTGGTGTTGGTTTATTAAAAGGTAGTGAAATTATTTTTGGTGTAGTTTATAATCCAATTTTAGACAATATGTATTTTGCGGAAAAAGGAAAAGGTGCGTATTTAAATGGTAAAAAGATACATGTAAACGACGAATCTAATTTAACAAATTCTAGCGTATCTGTTGTAACAGAATATGGTGATGCAACTAATATTCAAGAGAAATTATTCACAGAATTAAGTCATCTGAAAGCGAAAAGATGTTTGATGAATTGGTCTTGTCTTTTAGATTTTTGTCTTTTAGGTGTTGGAAAAATTGAAGGAATAATTTTTAGTAATTGCCCATTGCATGATTTTATCCCTGGTAAATTAATTGCCAAGGAGGCAGGAGCTTTAGTAACTGATTTAGATGGTGTTGAAGAGAAAAGTGATAAAAACAATATATTTTTAACAACAAACGGAACAAAAATTCACAAAGAAATTTTAGATATAATCAATAAATAAAATTATGACATACAAACCAACAATTGGACTGGAAATTCATACAGAGCTTAAAACAAATTCTAAGATGTTTTGCTCTTGTAAAAATGACCCTGATGAAAAAAGGCCAAATTTTAATATTTGTCATGTGTGCATGGCACATCCCGGAGCTTTACCTGTGGCTAACGAAGAGGCAATTAAAATGGTTATCAAAACCGGAATGGCTTTAAATTGCGAAATTGCCAAAGAGTCAAAATTTGATAGAAAAAATTATTTTTATCCGGACTTACCAAAAGGTTATCAAATTTCTCAATATGATCAGCCTTTATGTGGCAAAGGTTTTTTAAAGATTGGGGACAAAAAAATAGGTATTACAAGAATTCATTTAGAAGAAGATACAGGAAGTCTTGTTCATCTTGCAGAAGCTGAGGGTAATCGAAGCTCTGAAGGTGAAAACTATTCTTTAGTAAATTATAATAGAGCAGGCGTGCCTTTAATGGAATTGGTTACAGAGCCAGATATTACTTCTGGCAAAGAAGCTAAAGCATTTGCAGAAGAATTACAATTAATTTTAAGATATTTAAATGTTTCTGATGCAAATATGGAAAAAGGACAGATGAGAGTTGAGGTAAATATATCTGTAAGCCCTTCGACAGGCTCAGGGCAGATAAAACTTGGTACAAAAGTAGAAATTAAAAATTTAAATTCTTTTCGCGTTGTAGAAAAAGCAGTTGATTTTGAAATAGCAAGGCAAACAGAATTGCTTGAAAATGGAGAAAAAGTTGTGCAAGAAACGCGTGGTTGGCATGATAAAAAAGAAATAACATTTTCGCAAAGAGAGAAGGAAGAAGCTCATGATTATAGATATTTTCCAGAGCCAGATTTGCCTCCAATGTATTTTAAAGAAGATTATATTATTAATATAAAAACAACTATGTCAGAATTACCAGAGCAAAAAAGAGAAAGGTTTAAAAAAGAGTTTGGTTTAGACAATGATTCTATTGAGTTTTTTGTTACAAACAAAGATTTAAGTGAATATTATGAGAAAGTAGTTTCGGAATTTGAGGAATGGACAAGAGAAGAAGAAACAGGAGAAGCTCACATAAAAGTTTCAAAATTATTAGCAAATTATCTTATTTCTGATGTTAAGGGTTTATTATTGGGAAAAGAATTTGTGGAAACAGAATTTAAAATAACTTCAGAAAATTTTGCCGAATTTATTAAGATGATTTATAAAGAAGAAATTTCTAGCAAAGTAGCTAAAATGCTATTAATAGAAATGTTTAATACGGGCGCTGATCCTTCTGATATAGTTAAAGAGAATAATTGGGGACAAATGAAAGATGATGGAGAGCTTGAAAAAATTATAAAAGAAGTTATTGAAAAAAATCCTAAAGTGGTCGCAGATTTTAAGGCTGGTAAGCAAAATGCAATGCAATTTTTAGCAGGTCAGGTAATGGCATCTACTCGTGGAACTGCCAATCCAGGAAAAGTTCATGAATTACTTAAAAAATTGGTGTGATTAAAAAAAGGCTCGGCAACAAACTTTTTTCCGTAGCTGGTAACCCCCTTTGCCTCTACGGGCAAGTGGACCAGGGACTTCAAAAAGTTTATTGCCTCGCTTTTTTTGTTTACTAAAAAAGTTCATTTGCCTCGCTTCAAGAAGCTTTTGACTAATTTTTCAGCTTGTTTGTAGTTGTTTACCCATTTTATGCGTTTGTCACGTTTAAACCATGTCATTTGTCTTTTTGCAAAATGCAGAGATTCAATCTGAATTTTTTGTTGCATTTCTTTATTTGTGATTTTATTCTGTAGGTATTGTGCAACAAATTTATATTCTAGCCCAAGTTCTTCAAATCTTTTCCAAGAAATACCTTGTTTGTGAAGTTTTTTTACTTCATTTATCATTGCATTATTTTTTAATCTTGTAATGAGCCTTTTATTTATTAACTTAGCTAATTCTTGCTTGTTTTTTTTTATGCCAATTTGTAAAATATTCAGTCCATCATTGCGAGCCGAGCCGATGGGCGATGGCGTGGCAATCCCAGTCGTTGAGATTGCTTCGTCGCTTGTGAGCTCCTCGCAATGACGAGTGAATGTAGGGACTGGTTTTTTGGTGGTTATAATAATTTCTAAAGCTCGCAGTAGTCTACGGGGATTGTGTTGGTCAATATTTTGAGCGCGAATTGGATCTAATTTTTGAAGTATTAAAAACAATTCCTCGTTAGATTTTTTTTCAAGCTTTGTTCTTAATTTCCAATTGGGTTTTACTTCTGGCAAAACAATGCCATCTACAACAGATTGTATGTAAAAACCAGTTCCGCCAACCATGAAGGGGAGCTTGTTTTTTTCTTGGATTTTTTTTATAGCTTTTTGAGTTAGTTTCTGATATTTAAATGCAGAGAATCTATTTTTGGGATTTGCCACGTCTAAAAGATAATGAGGAATGCTTTGCATTTCTTTTTTAGTAATCTTGCCAGAACCAATATTTAAACCTTTGTAAACTTGTCTTGAATCTGCAGAAATAATTTCGCCATTATATTTTTTGGCTAATTTAACAGACATTCCGGTTTTGCCAGAAGCCGTAGGTCCCAAAATCACAATTAATTTATTATTTTTATTTTGCTGTCTCATAAATATCCCCTTCTAGGTTCCAGTTATCAGCTTTGATAATTTTTACATTTACAAATTGCCCAATCTCTAATTCGCGCGAATAAGAGATGGGTGTAATACGGACAGATTTATAAGTATCTGACTTTCCATAAAAAATTCCATTTTTCTGACTATCAATTAAAACTCTTACAATTTTACCAATAAGTTTTCTGTTATTTTCAAAAGCAGTTTCTCTTAAAACATCTGTTAAAACTTTTTCTCGACGCTTTTTTTCTTGCCAAGAGATATTGTCTTTTAATTTAAATGCAGAGGTTCCAGCTCTTGGTGAGTATTTGTTGATATAAGCCATATCATATTTAATGTCTTTAAATAATTTTACAGTATTATTAAATTGTTTTTTTATTTCTCCGGGAAAACCAATAATTATATCTGTTGATATTGCAATATTGGGTATTTTTTTACGCAAATCTGTAATTATTTTTTTGTATTGTTCAATAGTGTACCAGCGTTTCATTGATTTTAAAACTTTGTCATCTCCGGACTGCACAGGTAAATTTAAGTAGGGGGTAATATGATTACCTCCCGCCTTCGCCGAGGCTTCGGTGGGCAAGTCTGCCATAGCTTCTATAACATCTTGTTTAAAATCTTTTGGGTGGCTAGATGTATATCTTATCCAAAAATCACCAGGGATTTTGTTTATAATTTTCAATAATTCTGCAAAATTTATACCCTTTTCCGTGTCTTTGTAAGAATTAACATTTTGACCTAAAAGCCAAATTTCTTTGTAACCATTTTTTACTAATTTTTTAACTTCAGTGATTATGTCTTTTGCTTTGCGTGAGATTTCTCTTTCTCTAGTATATGGGACCACACAATATGCACAAAAATTGTTGCAACCTGTCATTATAGGTACTGAAGCTGAAAACTTTGAAGAATGCTTTGGTTCAATATCTAAATAATTAGACTCTTCGCAAATGATGCGATCGTTTGATTTGAGAAGAGTGATTTTTTTATTTTGATTTAAAATTTGAGTTAGTTTAGAGATATTTTTTATATCTATAACATAGTCAAATCCTTCTATAAAAATTTTTTTGTCTTTTTCTAGAATACATCCAGTAAGAATAGTTTGTAGTGGGTAGTTAGTAGTTTGTAGTTTATGAGCTCGTTTAATTTTTCTAAATTTTTCAGCTAGCCAGTGAACTCGGTCAACAGCAGATTGGCGAATAGAGCACATTGTAACTACAATAATGTCTGCCCCCGTCTGGTTTTTGGTTTCTTTGTAT
>MHPU01000026.1:9675-10317 GCA_001820485.1 Candidatus Staskawiczbacteria bacterium RIFOXYD1_FULL_32_13 | reverse complement strand
CGACGAAGCAATCCAGAGTTAAATGCATAAGCTTTAGATTGCCACGCTCGCCTGTGGGCTCGCTCGCAATGACGGGAAAAGGCAATGATTTATTTTACCATAAAAATTTGTAATGTAAACTATTGACTTGCTTGCCACGGGGAGGGTATTATATAAGAAAGAGAAGAAGGAATTTAAAATTTGTAATTAGAAATTTTAAAATAAAAGGTCGGAAAAAGATTTAGGGATATAAAAATTAAAAAATATAAAAATATGTCAGAAGAATTAAAAAGTCAAGAAGAGCGAGAAAATAAGGGTAAAATTTTGGTTAAAAATACTCCTGAATTAAAATTTGATGGAGAATCAAAAATGGTTTACGTGCGTGCTGATGCAAAAAAAGTATTTAGTGAAGATTATACAAATGCAACAATGATGGAAGAAATTGATGATACACCAGAAAATAGAGAATTGGCAAAAAGTGTTGGATTTTATGACGAGGAATGGTCGTGGCATAATCCAGATGGAAGTGTTGAGAAATCTGAGAAATAGATAAAATTAAAACAGCTCGCAAAATTGTGCGGGCTGTTTTTATGTTTGAAAATTATACTCTGGATTCCCAATCAAGTTGGGAATGATAACTACTCACTACAAACTACTCACTAC
>MHPU01000026.1:0-9621 GCA_001820485.1 Candidatus Staskawiczbacteria bacterium RIFOXYD1_FULL_32_13 | reverse complement strand
CACTACAAACTACTCACTACAAACTACTCACTACAAACTACTCACTACAAACTAATCTTTATATCTCTTCTTTTTTTTCTTTAATAAAATAGCGCCATTTCTCAATAAATTCTACAAATACAGAAAATGGCATATCAATCATTGCGTTAAAAAATGCAGCAAAAGCATTATATTTTTTCCACTTCATAGAGAGCCATCTACCTAAGCCCATTATTGGTAAAAGCAAGATATCGCCAATAAAACTGAAAAATCCTTCTTTTTCATCTTCAACTGCAAGTTCTCTAGATCTTTTTCTAATAGCTGTTCCAGCAAACATTATTAAAGCAATAAATATAATATTTATTATAATTGAGGTTATAGGAAAGCCAAAAGACGCAAATCCCCAGTAAATCAGTCCATAAGAAACGCAAGCTCCAGCAAGGTAGAGTAAAGACACAATAAATTTTGCCATAAATCCTCGCTTTTTGTTTGGTCTAATTTCATAAGTTTCTATTTTTTCTTTTTGAAAAGCAATTTTCATAACTTCCATAATAACAATACTTAAGTTTTTTGAGCTTGGCGCTTGTATTGTAGAAACTAAAGTAAACATTAAAAGAGTTGGTATCAAAACATCTGCGCCCAGCATATAGTAATTTAAATGACCAGTTAAAAATTTTGCTAGTAAGACTTCTAAAAGTAGTAATGAAAATATTTTAGTAACAAAAATAGAAACAGTTGAATAAATAGCAGCTCTGGATAATCTTGATTTTAGGGTTTTAGCTCTTTTTTTGTATGCTGATTTTATTAAATCTTCTAATTTCTCTGGAGCTAATATCTCATTTTCTATTTGTTCTACATTCTCTGAAGCTAAAATGTCTCCAAGTAATAGATACGGAGTATCATATTTTTCACAAATAACATAGAATTTTTTAGATAAAGGATGCGTTAAATCTAACTCAATTTTTTTATAAATTTTATAAATATTTTGGCTAATTTTTAAAATAAGTTCAGGCGAAGCATTAAGCCACTGTGGGTATTTGTATTTTATTAAATTAAAACTTACCATTGGTTTGTCAAATTTGAAAAGTGCTTGTTGAATTGCAATATAAATTTGAACATCTTTATCTTCTTGGGTAAGCATGCCTGATTGAAAAATTTTATCAGAAACTTTGATGCGAGTTTTCATTATTCCAAACATATAATCAACCAAGGCGTTTTCTTTAGTGTCTGGCTCTATAATTTCTTCTACTTCGCAAGCACAAATCTCTATTAACCAATTAAAAAATTGTAAATTGTTTTTATCTTTATGAGATTCTGGGATATTTTTTAAAATGGTAATGTATTTATTTATTATTTTTTGGACTGCAGATATTTTTGCTTCTGCAATATTATCATTAGGAAAGTGGCCTCCACGAATTAATTCTAGTATTAAACTTTCTGCTATTGCATTGTCTTCTGGAAATTTTGTATTTTCATTAATTTCAATGCTTAAAAATCTTCTTTTTAGTTTGCGAATTATAGCAGACCTTCTCATTAAATGTTCTTCTTGCCAGTCAACAACTGTTCTTACTTGTTCATAAAAAGCAGCAACTTTTGAAGCCACCTCATCAACATGTATAGTAGAAACACCTTCTTTAGGTTTTAAAGAATTTTGCCAAAGTTTATATTTGTTTATTAAAACTTTTGTTGCCTGAGATAATTCTGCCATAAATAGTTTTTGTCATTGCGAGAAAGGAGCGAAGCGACTGACGAAGCAATCCAGAGTTTAAGCTACGAATTCTAGATTGCCACGTCGCCTGCGGGCTCCTCGCAATGACGATGAGATTACTTTTTGTTTTTTATTTCTTCTATAATTTGTTGTATAAATTTATCTAAAGGCATTTGGCCTAAGTCACCTTTGCTTCTTTGCCTTACAGAAACTGCTTCTGCTTGGATTTCTTTATCCCCTAAAATTAAAAGATAAGGAACTTTTTGCATTTCTACTGTTCTTATTTTTTTGCCAAGAGTTTCAGCTTCATCTCTAATTTCTAATCTGATGTTATTTTCTAATAATTTTTGCTTAATTGAATTAGCATATTCTAAATGTTTTTCAGATATTGGAATTATAGAAACTTGCACAGGGGATAGCCACACAGGAAAAGCTCCAGCAAAATGTTCAATTATTAAAGCTAAAAATCTTTCATAAGAACCTAAAATTGCTCTATGCACCATAACAGGATTTTTTTCTTTTCCATCTTTATCAGTATAAACTAAATTAAATTTTTTGGGAGTAGCAAAATCAATTTGGACTGTTGGAATTTGAACTTCTTTGCCAATTGCATCTTTAAACATAAAATCAAGCTTTGGACCATATAAAGCAGCTTCGCCGGGACATTTTATAGCGCCAAGATTCATTTCATCGGAAACTTCTTTTAATATTTTTTCGCATAAATCCCAGTCTTTTTTTTCACCAATATATTTACTAAAATCTTTGCCTCTTGTTGAAAGAGAAATCCAATGATTACCCCAGAGTCCAATTGAACTATAAAATTCTTTTATTATATTTACCATTGCTTTGATCTCATCTTTTACTTGTTCTCTTGTGCAAAATGTGTGTCCATCTTCAACTGTGATTGCATAAACTCGAGTAAGCCCACCAACTTCACCTGTTTTTTCAGCTCTGTATTGTTTGTCTGACTCCATATATTTAATTGGCAAATCTTTATATGATCTTGGTTTTGATGCATATATTTGCGTGTGATGTGGACATTGTACTGGTTTTAATGCAAAGCTATGTCCGTTTGGTGAAGATACTCTAAAAAGTTCATCGTTAAATTTCTTGGCATGTCCTGAAATTTCAAAAAGATCTATTTTTGTTAAAGATGGGCAAGAAACTTTTTGAAATCCATAACCCCTACATATTCTTTCAACTTCTTTTTGAAGTTCTTCTTTGATAGCAACACCTTTTGGGGTATATAAAGGAAGTCCACCACCAACTAAATCGGAAAAGCAAAAAAGATCTAGCTTTTGTCCTAAAATTCTGTGGTCTCTTTTCTCTGCTTCTTCTTGCATTGTTATATATTTCTGTAATTCATCTTTTGTGGAAAATGCCAAGCCATAAATACGGGTTAGCATTTTGTTTTTTTCTGAGCCCTTCCAATAAGCGCCAGCAATTTTTGTAAGTTTAAAAGTATCTAATTTTATTTCAGAAGTATTTTTAATGTGTGGCCCTTTGCATAAATCTACGAAAGGTTGTAGCTTGTAGCTTGTAGCTTGTAGCTTTTTGTCTGGCTCGGTCGTGTAGATAGAAACAGTTTTGCCTGGCAGGTCTTTGATAAGTTCTAATTTAAATGGTTGATCTTTTCCGCCCGAGGCGGATCCGCCTTTGGCGGAAAACAATTTTTTGGCTACTAATTTGCTAATATTTTTTTTAGTAAATTTTTGGTTTTGTAAAATAATTTCTTTCATTTTAGCTTCTATTTTTTGTAGATCTTCGGGGGCTAAAGTTTTGGTAAGCAAAAAGTCATAATAAAAACCATTTTCTATAGCAGGTCCCATACCCAGCTTAGTCTTAGGATATAAGTTTAAAATAGCTTGCGCCATTATGTGGGAGAGTGAATGTCTAATTTCTTCGATATTATTTTCCATATATTTATTATTTAATTAAAAAGTTATTTATTAATGTTACCACTACAAAACAATCAAGTAAACCTTGATTTTTTATTTTATTGTGGTATTATCTACTCAGCACACGTGGCGATTTTTGAAGCGGGTGTTCCGTTTCAAAATAGCTAAACAATTTGACGGGAGAAACGAGATGAACAAGAATCTTGCTTGGACGTTGGTTTTGGGAGCTGTGTTGGTTGGTTTGATTGTGGCTTCACTTTTCACAATTGAAGACAAGGAAACAAAAACCTTGTTCTTGATTGCCAGCATCGTGACTGCGGTATTTATGTTTTTACATCTTTTTGCTTTCTTGCTCTCGGCCAAAGTGCAAGAACGTTTGGTGAAATCGATCGACCAAAGCGAGCTGGCAACGAAGGCATTTGCAAAATGCTTGGAGAGCTTTTTTCCCTCGCTGAATTTTTGTTTTGAATCTTTTGATGCGATCACTACAATTTTGATCGATCAAGAGAGATTTTATTGCGAGATTCGTAATAAAGATGCACTGTTGGCGTTTGGAGTTGTTGAATTTGTGACATCTGACACAGGTCAATTTGTTGTGACTAACGCAACTTCAAGCACATCTGCTCCGGCTATCAATTATTGTATTGCCGATGTAGAGCAATATTGGAAAAAGGAAGGGGGTCTTTACGAACTGCCACCATCTTCACTGGATCTGGACGAAATCACGGAGGATGATGTGCTCGTTGATCTTAACGAAAAAGGGCAATGGAGGGATTAAAAATTCCTCGTGCCAAAAAACACAGCCCACGGTATAGCCGGGGCTTTTCTTTTGCAAAATTTTAAACTTCGCGGGGAGTGACTATTTCCTGCACATCGTCAGCTACCACTTTTAACTCGCTATTGCGGTCATCAATACGGCCTGCTATGAAGACGATTTTATTTTCTTGCAAAGCTAGGGGATTAGCTTCAAGTAAATTTGGGAAAACCACAATTTCTATTTTACTAGTTAAATCTTCAAGTTTCATAAAAAGCATTGGTTTGCCAGTTTTGGTAATAATTTTTTTGATGCCAGATATAATTCCTCCAAGAACTATTTTTTTATTTACTACAGTTTGGTTTATTTTTGAAATTGGAAAGCATTTTGATTCAAAAAGTTTTCGATAACTAGCTAAAGGGTGAGAGCTTACAAAAAGACCAAGTAATTCTTTTTCCCACATTAATTTTTCAAAAGGTTTAGCTGGTATTGCAGGTTCTAATTTTATTTCAGTATTTACAGTTTTTACAGAAGCAAAAAGACCAATTTGGGGAGATGCTTTGTTTTTTTGGTTTTCTCTGGCAATTTCTAAAAGTTTTTCTAAATTTTGCAAAAGTTGGTTTCTTTCAGCAAATTGATCAAAAGCTCCGGCTTTAATTAATGCTTCCATTGATTTTTTATTTAAATCTTTACTACTTACTCGATAAATAAAATCGGACATTGTTTTAAATTGGCCATTTTCTTTTCTTTCTTTAGTTGTAGCTTCAATTATTCCTTCGCCTACATTTTTAATAGCTATTAAGCCAAATCTAATTTGATTCTTATCTGGCACTACTGTAAAGTTTTTTAAAGATTCATTTATATTTGGTGGCAAAACTTCAATTTGCATTTTTTTGCATTCTTCTATAAGTACTGCAATTCTTTCTACATCTGCTTTTTCAGAAGTTAAAACTGAAGCCATAAATTCTACAGGGTAATGAGCTTTTAAATATGCAGTTTGGTAAGCAATTAATGCATAAGCTGCTGAATGTGATTTATTAAACCCGTAAGCTGCAAAAGGCAAAATCCATTGCCAAAGTTCCTCGGCAATTTTTTTATCAACTCCATTGTTTATAGCTCCATTGATAAATTTTTGTTCTTGAGCATCAAGAAGCTCTTTAATTTTTTTACCAACAGCTTTTCTTAAAACATCAGCTTCACCTAAAGTAAATCCACAGATTTCTTGAGCAATTTTCATTAATTGCTCTTGATAAATACAAATGCCTTGAGTTTCTTTTAAAATTGGTTCTAATTTTGGATGTAAATAACTAATTTTTTGACTGCCGTGTTTTCTGGCAATATAATCTGGAATAAATTGCATTGGCCCTGGTCTATATAAAGCCACCATAGCTGTAATATCATTAAAGTTTGAAGGAATTAATTCTTTTAAATATCTTTTCATTCCATCAGATTCTAATTGAAATACAGAAGTAGTTAAAGCTTGTTGCAAAAGTTCATAAGTTTTTTGATCTCCTTGTGGTATGTTATCAATATTAACTTTTTCATTTCTTACAACGTAAATTCTAGCTAAAGTATCTTCAATAATTGTTAAATTTTTGAGTCCTAAAAAATCCATTTTCAAAAGTCCCAAATCTTCAATTGCATGCATTTCATATTGAGTTACAATGCTGTTTTCGCCACCCGGTCCTGGTGGATGTTGCAAAGGCACAGATTCTGTTAATGGATCTTTGGCTATCACAACTCCACAAGCATGTGTGGAGGCGTGCCTTGCTACGCCTTCCAGTTTTTTAGCAATATCTAAAAGACGCTTTGCTTGTGGGTCGTTTTTGTAAAGGTCGGAAAATTCACTGACGTTTTCCAAGGCTTCAGCTAAATCCATTCCTGTAGGTATCATTTTGGCCATTGCATCGCAATAACTATATGTATATGCTAAAGCTCTTCCCACATCACGAATTACAGCGCGAGCTGCCATTGTTCCAAAAGTAATAATTTGAGCTACATGGTCTGCTCCATATTTTTCTGAAACATATTTTAAAACTTCATCTCTTCTTCGGTCTGTAAAATCCATATCAATATCAGGCATAGAAATTCTTTCTGGGTTTAAAAATCTTTCAAAAAGCAAATTATGGTCAAGTGGATTAACATTAGTAATATTTGTTAAATAACAAACCAAAGACCCGCCAGCACTTCCACGACCAGGACCTACAATAATTCTGCTATTCTTTGCCCAGTTTACAAAATCTTGCACAATCAAAATATATCCTGCAAACCCAGTTTTGTTTATTACTGATAACTCATAATTCATTCTTTCGCGGGCGCTTTCTAAATATTCTGCATCTTTATCTGGGAATCTTTTTTGCAAACCAATTTCGCAAAGTTCTGTTAAATATTGCTCGGCAGTTTTATTATCTGGTACTGGGAAAAGGGGGAGTTTAGTTTTTCCTAGTTCAAATTGAAAATTGCACATATCAGCAATCTTTTGCGTATTTTCAATTGCTTCTGGAATATGCTTGAAATTTTCAATCATTTCTTCTGGTTTTGTCATTGAAACATCAAAACCTTTTAAAGACAATCTCTCTGGATCATTTGGATCTGAACCAGTATTAATTAACATTAGCACATCTTGAGCTTCGGCATCTTCTTTTCTTAAATAATGAATATCATTTGTAGCAACTAAAGGAATGCCAGTTTTTTTTGAAAGAGTAATTAATTTTTCATTAGCCCTGCCTTGGTCTTCTATTGTAGGATGATGTTGAAGTTCTAAATAAAAATTTCCTTTACCAAAAAACTTTTCATATTTTAAAGCAAGCTCTTCAGCTTTTTCTAATTGATTGGCTAATAAAAGGCGGGGGATTTGCCCTTGCAAACAAGCTGAAAGACCAATTAAGCCTTCACTATGTTTTTCTAATATTTCATCATCAATTCTTGGTTTATAATAATATCCTTCTAAGTGAGCAGATGTTACAAGTTTAACTAAATTTTTATAACCTATTTCATTTTTTGCAAGCAAAATTAAATGATATCTTTTAACATCAATATTGGCTCTTTTAAGCAATCTGCTTTCAGGGGAAACATAAATTTCTACTCCAATTATAGGTTTTATGCCTTTGGCTTTGGCTTTCTTAAAAAATTCTACAGCTCCATACATTACTCCATGGTCTGTCAGCGCAACTGAATCCATGCCAAGTTCTTTGACATAATCTAAAAGATCATCAATTTTGGCTGTGCCATCAAGAAGGGAATAATGCGAGTGAACATGTAAATGAGTAAATTTTGCCATAAATTTTTTTAATATTCTTTATTCTACTTTTTTGACATAAAGAAGTCAAACTTATAATATGATATAATAATTTTATGGAATATCCAAATTTTAAGGAAGAAAATAAATTATATAAAAAAGGATATGATATTGTAATTGGAGTGGATGAGGTGGGGCGAGGGCCTTTGGCTGGGCCTGTTGTGGCGTGTGCTGTTTGTGTTTTGCTTAATGGCAATTTGTCATTGCGAGGAGGTTTACAAACCGACGAAGCAATCCAGAGTGAAGGCGCGAACTCTAGATTGCCACGCTCGCCATTTGGGCTCGCTCGAAATGACGGATTTTTTAGTTTCGATTTTTCTGTGATAAAAGACTCCAAGCAACTTTCTGAAAAACAAAGAGAAGAAATTTATGAACGGGCCAAAATTTGTAAAGACATTGAATATGGCCTTGGGATAGTTTCAGAAAAAATAATTGATAAAATAAATATTCTGCAAGCTACAAAGCTGGCAATGCAAAAAGCAGTAAAGAATTTGTATAAAAAAATGATAAAGCAAGTATCGCATAAAAGTAGCGATCGTCATATTTGTGCGATAGTATTGGTTGATGGGAATATGGAGTTTGATGAAAATTGGTTTGGCAAAGATAAATTTGGCGAAATAAAATATAAATCAATTGTAAAAGGCGATCAAAAAGTGTTTTCAATCGCCTTAGCTTCAATAATTGCTAAAGTTCATAGGGATAGGTTGATGAAAAAATATGCAAAAAAATATTTGCAATATGGATTTGAGCTTCATAAAGGTTATGGCACAAAGTTACATTACGAAAATTTGGTAAAGCATGGAGCTTGTAAACTTCACCGAAAAACTTTTTTAAGAAATATTCAGTGATTATTAGTTGACGGAATCTTATGGAATATGGTTAATTGATCGACTGTATTTTGTTTTATAAAAATCATACGACAATAGATAGCGGTCGCTTTATATTGTCGTATTTAAAAAATGAGTATGACATAATTTAGCGGTCGCTGAATTATGTCATAGTAGTTAGATAGGCCTGATATGAGTTTGTATGTGGGAGAATATTTAAATAATTTGAGAGTCGAATATTTGTAAGGACGGGCCTTCAAATTTTTGTATTAAAAAAGGGAAGACGAGTTGTGCAATGCAAACTCTCATCTTCCCTAAAACAATTAGGTCTACCATGACCCACCTCCCTTCTTCCGTGAAGCTAGTTTTGGGCGATCAGGTTTGATCGCGGAATTCTCTTCCATGAGGAGAAAGTTGCGTCCGACTTCCATGTCGGGAAACCGTCTTCAAAAATTACAAGCTCAATCCCTTGAGCTTGACCCTGGGAGATTTTCACCGATCTCCCTACGGGTTTGTCGAAGACGGCGACTTGTCGGTATTGGCCATCGAGGCCAGTATCACTCCGGAAAATTCGGAATGCACCCGTGGCGCGCTCAAGAGCGTACCACTTCTCTCCGACTCCTGCAAGGTCTTGTAGGTTGACCGCGCTTCCGACGGACTTCTCAATGGACTTCTCGGCCATCTCGAGTTGGGTCGCCTTCAAAACGATTGGAGCCGAATCATGGCTCGGAGCCAGAAGGAAAACACCGATCAGGACTGCCACAACAAATATGGCACAAGCAAGATTCTTCATGAGATTAACCTCCTCATGGAAGAAGGAAGAAAATGCAACTTGTTCACGGAACATCCGCGGACAAAGTATGTTGCACATCAAAATAATATTTTAAAAAATTAGAATTTTCTCATTTAGTGTCATTCTCGCGAAAGCAGGAATCTAGAAACGAGAATTTTACTCTGGATCTTCACTTTTGCGAAGATAAAAGAGTGATTTACTAAAATGCTATTTTGAGGTGCAACATCTTCAAAGAGCTTAACTAATATATTTATAGCATAAAGCAAGTCTGCTTGTCAATAGCTTGCGCTGGTTCATATGATATGATACACCTACTCTTTTAAAATTATGAAAGGAAAGTATAATGGACGGCATATGACAATAT
>MHPU01000025.1 GCA_001820485.1 Candidatus Staskawiczbacteria bacterium RIFOXYD1_FULL_32_13 | reverse complement strand
TTTTCTTCCTCAAAACCCCATTCCATCATTTTCTTAAAAATCTTTATGTTTATAAATTTATGTAAATTATGCTGAATAGTATATTTGGCATGAGTTTGCGGGTGCTGAACCCTTATATGACTTCCCTTTCCAAAACCACAATCAACAATTAGTCCCAGTTTTCTTGACGCATTAATCCAATCTTTTTGCGTAATATCAGAGAAACTATGACTAGACATAAATATGTTGTTTTAAAGTTACAGGCTCATTATCGCCTCGCAATAAATTATCATTACAAAGTTGTGGTGGAATTCCAAAATATGTAAAAATAGCATCTTTTATAGTAAGACTTATTTCTTTACTATTTCTACCGCCAGTCAAAATTCCTTCTATATTTACCGATTCTGCAGTCCAAGAACCATCTGGAAATTGCTCAATATTAAATTCAATTTTTCCACCAACTTTTTTAATTTCTTTTTTCATTTCCAAAACCCGTGGGTCAGAAGACTCATTAAAATTAAAACCCATTTTACGCAACTGCTGAGCTGTAATATAAACTATTTTATTAATTATTTGCATATTTTTTATCTATTTTAAGTATACCACTATACACATATTACGCAATAGTTTCAGCAAATTTTGCCTTCGCATATTGACAAGATTACATAATATGATATAATAAAAATATAGACTATACCTACTTTGAAAGGATACTGCAATGTTGAGAAGATTGTTAGATGGGTTGGCAGAGCTGTTCTGCCAATTGTGTGTTCTGGGCATTGTTGCGTACTTGTTCCTTTTATTTTTTCTCCCTGGTATTCTGATTTTTGGCCCTACCGTTTTCGGGATATTTCTCGCAGTTACTTCAGCGGGCGTAGCGGGTAAATGTGCAGGAATCCTGTCAATCCTAATAGGGATTGGGTTTCTCCTGTATTTCCTTTACAAGCCAGCGGAATGGCTCGACCCGGGAGAATCTTGACAAGACTCGTACTTCGAGCGATGCCTCGCGACAAATCAGTTGCGAGGCCTTTTTTTTGCATAAAATTTAGATATCTAAACTTTTTACGGATTTAGCATGGGTTTGGATTTTTTTGTTACTTTTTAAATTTTTATATTTTTTTTATTTCTATATCAAAATCTGATTCTAGAATTTTATCTTGGACAACTCTATACTTTTCAAATTCTTTTTCCGCTAAAACCATTGCCACTTCATGGCTTACTTTTCCGCCATCTTGCAAAATTTGTTTTTGGTTAAATTTCAAAAATGCATTTAACTTTTCTACCCAATCTTTCATATTCATAACTACTTTATTTTGAGCTTGCAATTCAGCGTAGTCCAAATACATTGAAACAATTCTATTTAACCCATCTAGTTCTCTTTCTGATAAATAATTTTTGGCAATTTCAATATCTGGTTTCCTTATGACACCTTTTGGTGAATATTTCCAATTAGTTAAACCCATATTAGGTTTCTTGCTATCTACCCTATTATAAATAATTTCTGCTGCTGTTTTCCCTGAAATTGCAAAATGTAATTTATTCTGCACAGTTGCAAAAAATTTCCTAGTAATTTCGGCATCATGGCTATAATCTGCACTACATTGCGCGTAAATGTCGGTAATTTTTTGATAAAATCTTCTTTCGCTTGATCTTATGTCGCGAATTCTGGCAAGCTGTTCTTCAAAGTAATCTTTTCCAAAAATTCTGTTTGGATTTTTTAAACGTTCATCATTCATAGCAAAGCCTTTAATCATATATTCTTTTAGAACATTGGTTGCCCAAATTCTAAAATGTGTTGCTTGCTGGGAATTAACTCTATAGCCCACTGAAATTATCGCATCTAAATTATAAAATTTTGTATTGTATTTTTTCCCATCATCGGCAGTGTGTGCAAAATTTGCACATACTGAATCTTCCTGCAATTCTCCACTTTCAAATATATTTTTAAGATGTTTTGTAATAACTGACCTTTCCACTCCAAACAAAATACTAATTTTTTCCTGCGTAAGCCAGACATTTTCGTTATGCAAAAAAATCTCAATATTAACTTTTCCATTTGGGCCAGTATAAAAAAGAAACTCGGTAAAATTATCTTTTTTGATTATTTTATTATTTTTTTGCTCTCGCATATTGACAAGATTTTATAATATGATATAATAAATAACAGAATTTGCTTCTCTCTCTTTCACACACTATCACGCAAAGGATAAGGAGGCTATCATGCGTTTCTGTCTCGTAAATTCTGTCTTTCTCGCTTTGGAGGCCGGAGATGATGCGGCACGAGAATTCATGCAAAAAATGAATCCATGTCAAGTCGTAGAACTTTTCACGAAACCTACCGAATCGACCAGCGAACCACCGACTCCAGCATCTTCGGCCAACTCGAGACAAGCCGAACCGCCTAGACCTTGGTTTGTCCCAGAACTCGGAGAGTTTTAGTAGGTGTTTTGCAGGCTTCGCGCCGACCTTACGTTCATCGTATATGGTTGACGCGAGGCGTTTTTTTTATTTTAAAATTCTTTCGTCGTGTCATTCCCAACTTGATTGGGAATCCAGGTTTAAACGCCCGCACTCTGGATTCCCGCTTTCGCGGGAATGACAATGTGTAAGGCTAAGCCTAACACAAATTAAATATCTAAACTCTTAACACTCTTTGCGTGGGTTTGGATGAACTTCTTACGGGGCTCAACTTCTTCACCCATTAAAATATCAAGAGTTCTGTCTGCTTCGTGAGCTGTTTCAACTGCAACTTGCAATAAAGTTCTGTTTTCTGGGTTCATTGTTGTTTCCCAAAGTTGTTCTGGGTTCATTTCTCCTAAACCTTTATATCTTTGAATTGATACAGAAGACTTACCCATTTCTTTAACAATTTTATCTCTTTGATCATCTGAATATGCGTATTGAGCATTTTTTCCAGCAGAAATTTTGTAAAGTGGTGGTTGAGCAATATATATATGTCCTGCTTCAACAACTGGTTTAAAGTGTCTGTAAAAAAATGTTAAAAGTAAAGTTCTAATATGTGCTCCGTCAACATCAGCATCAGTCATAATTACAATTCTATGGTATCTTAATCTTTCAATATCAAAATCTTCACCAATTCCAGTTCCCATAGCAATAATTAATGCTCTAATTTCTTTTGATTCCAAAATTTTATCCATTCTTGCTCTTTCTACATTTAAAATCTTTCCACGCAAAGGCAAAATAGCTTGAAATCTTCTGTCTCTAGCCATTTTTGAAGAACCACCAGCAGAATCTCCCTCAACAATATATATTTCTGATTCTTCTGGTTTACGGCTTAAACAATCAGCTAATTTTCCTGGCAAAGCCAAACCCTCTAATGCTCCTTTTCTTAAAACAGTTTGACGAGCTGCTTTGGCTGCAAGTCTTGCCTTGGTAGCCAATAGACAATTTTCAACAATTGATTTTGCATCAGAAGGATATCTTTCCAAATAATCGGCCAAACCTTCCATTGTAGCTGCTTCAACTGAAGCTTTGGCTTCTGGGTTTCCTAATTTGGCTTTGGTTTGACCTTCAAATTGAGGAGTTCTAATTTTTACAGAAACAACAGCAGTTAAGCCTTCTCTTACATCATCTCCTGAAAAATTTTCATCTTTTTCTTTTAAAAATCCTTCTTTTCTTGCATAATCATTTAAAGTTCTAGTTAAAGCAGACCTAAATCCAGAAACATGAGTTCCACCTTCTGGGGTATAAATGTTGTTACAAAAACTTTCTTCAGTACATTCCATTTCTTTATTGTATTGAAAAGCAGCTTCTACATAAATATCATCTTTTGTAGCAGAAGTTGAAAAAATATTATCATGCCTTTGTTCAATTCCCGAAACAAGATATTTTACATAACTTTTAATTCCTCCTTCAAAATAAAATGTATAACTTAATTCTTCACCTTTTTTTCTTGTATCATTAAAAGTAATTTTTACACCTTTAGTTAAATATGCTTGCTGTCTTAAATAATTTAATATTTTTTTTGAATCATATCTTATTTCAGCAAATATTTGTGGATCTGCATCAAAAGTCTGAGTGGTTCCAGTTTTTTTTGTGTCCCCTACTTTTTTAACATTAGCTTTTGGCGCTCCGCGAAAATATTCTTGTTGGTAAATTCCTCCATCTCTTTTAACTTCAGCTAACATATATGTAGACAAAGCACATACTACAGAAATACCCACGCCATGCAAGCCTCCAGAAACTTTATAAGCTTCTCCGCCAAATTTTCCTCCAGCATGTAAGGTTGTTAAAACTGTTTCAAGTGTAGACTTTCCAGTATCAGGATGTTTTTCAACTGGAATTCCTCTACCATCATCAGAAATACTTACTCTATTATTTGGCAATAAATTAACTTCGACCTCTTTAGCATAACCTGCAATTGCTTCATCTAAACAATTGTTGACTACCTCCCAAATTAAGTGGTGCAAGCCATCAAGCCCAGTGCCTCCAATATACATTCCAGGACGCAATCTTACAGGCTCCAGCCCCTTAAGCACTGTAATATCTTTAGCGCTATACTCACCTTCTTTTCTAGTTTTTTGAGCCACCCCTGCTCCAATTTCTGGAATAAAATCAGCTTTTGCCTCGCCAGAGCTTTTAGCGGAGGCGGGTTTTTTATCTTCTTTTTTTGTTTCCGCTTTTTCAGCTTTTACCCGGTCAAATTGTTTTGTCTCTGACAAAACACCGCCTTTGGCAGATTTGACTGGGTGAACTTCAGTTTTCCTCACATCTGTTTTTGCCTCTTTGTCATTCCCGTGCAAACGGGAATCCAGAGTTTTTTCAAGGGATTTTGACTGGATCCCCGCTTTCGCGGGGATGACAACTCTATCAGACTTCTTTTCAAGTTTTTTTACAACTTCTTTTTTTGGCTCTGGCTCATCTTTTGATTTTATATTTATTTTAAACATATTTTTATATTTTAAATTTAATTTGTCGCATAATAAAAATTATCTTAAAACTGCGTTTAATTCTTGAACAGTTTTTTCACGAATTTTTTCCTGAATAACATTTATCTCTTCGCTAGTTAAAGTTCTTTCTGGGCTTCTATAAACAATTCTAAACGTATAAGATTTTTTATCAGCACCAAATTTAGCTTCATTTTCAAATTCATCAACTAGTTTTACTTCTTCAATTAAATTCTCTGCAAAATCTCTAACAATTTCATAATAATTATTCAAGTTTATATTTTTATCAATTATAAACGAAATATCGCGACTTGTCTCTGGGTATTTGCTAACTTCTTTGTACTTACTGTTTATATCTTTAAACTGACTAGTAATTCTTGGGTCTTGGGACCACAAAATTCTAATATCAGGAATTTCCATTTTGATCATTGCTAATCTATCACCAAAGCCAAATGCCCAACCATTATATATTTCTGGATCTAAACCAAATTTTTCCAAAACTATAGGGTTTACAAGTCCCGCTCCATTTACCTCTAGCCACTGACCATTAAACATAATATCCATTTCTAAACTTTCCACCGTATAAGGAAAATTATCTTCAATAAATTTATATTCAATATTTTCTCCAAAAGCCGATTTTGCCAAATCAACTTGAGCTTCTTTTAAAACATTTTGGTCAACAATTTTTTTATTTTTCCTACAAATTAATAAGCCATCAATTTGATGAAAAGCTGGAAAATGATTTTTATCTATTTCATCTTTTCTAAAAACAATTCCTTTTGAAATAGCTTTAATTTCACCCTCTGTTTCTAACCTTTTTAGAACCTCAGGGTCTTTTAGATAAAATGACCAAAAAGCTGTTGTATGAGTTCGCAAAATATGCGCGTCATCTAAGTAATATGTGTCGGTTTCTTTTCTAGCTGGATGATCCTGAGGCATATTTAGTAAATCAAAGCACTGCTCTACAGTTACGATTTTTGGAAAATCAACTAAATCAAAATCTGCAAATTTTGGAGAATTTATTATTTGATCAAATAAAATTTTTACAGGAGACCCTTCTTTCTTGCTTAAATCCGGTAAAGCTAAAAATCTTTTAATTCTTTCAGCTTTTACATCTGTTCTTTTGTTTAATTCCTCAATTAATTTTTGCTCATTTAAATCTGTAATTGTAATTTCTCTTTTCATGTTTGTATTTTGATTTTATATAGTATTTGCTAATTATACTAAATTTCATACTCGTGTGCAAGACCTATAGTTACCCCATAATTACTTAAAATAATTAACTTTTCATTGTAGCAAAAAATAGACGATCGTCTAAATCTTACTACGATGAATTTAATAAAAAAGCCATGGGGCTCGAAATTAATCGAATCGCCAGGGCAAAAATTGTTACAGTGGCTTGACTTGGTGGTTGTTGCCGTAGATAACGGCAGTCCACCCATTCCGATTTTCTTCTTTTGCACAGTGAGTGACCTTTTGATGGTCACCACACTTGCAGAAGAAGAACCCTTGAAGAAAAGCATAGCAACCCTTCTCTTCAAATCGTTTGCTACCGAGCCACCATTCGATGATGGCCGGTTGCATTACCGCAAAAGCGGTATCAAAGAAGCTCACTTGGCCAGGTAAATCGGCCCGCATGGCTTTCACAATTGCCAAAGCCTCATCACGACTGCCCGCTATGCAAGCATCCTCGGTGTGGTACTGCGCGTTGTCGCCATACCTGACGACAAAAGTGTACGCCTTCAGACCCTCATACTGAGTCTCCTGTGTCTGCGCGGTCATGCGACTTCTCCTAACTGTTCTTATTCAAAACAGATAGGATATCACAAGAACGCTTGTGAAAAAAATTACCTGACTGTTTTTAAATAAGATTTTTTAAAGCTATGCTAATTATAGCATAATAAGACATAATGTCAATATGGCTATTGCATAATACCTTATTTTGTGCTATAATTAAAGAGTATAAAATAACAGAAGTACAAGTTATCAAGCGTCGCAAAAATTTATGCCACAAAGAAACTGTTTAAGAGGCATAAAATTTTTTCCCGAATTTACTCGTGTACTTCATAAATTCGTGAATCCAAAAATTATGTGCAATGTTGGCAAAAGATCTGCTGACTTTGGACTATTGAAAAATATGGCTCTAGCTGGTATGGAAATTGCCAGACTTAATTTTTCGCACGCTTCAAACAAACAATTAGTTGAGCTTAAAGCTAATTTAAAGAAAATAAAAAAAGAAACTGGCAAAGATGTAAAAATTCTTCAGGATTTGTGTGGTCCAAGAATTAGAGTTGGTATTTTACCCCAAGATGTTCATATGAAAGAAGGCGAAATTTATTCTTTTGCTTTTAACCAATGTGACTTAGTAAAAAAAATTATTCCAATTGATCACAAAGAATTAATTAATGATGTAAAAATTGGTCATCCATTTTATTTAATTAACGGAGCTATTGAGCTTACTGTTATCAAAATAAAAAATAATAAAATCTTTGCTAAGGTAGAAAGAGGTGCTTTGCTTACCTCTAAAAAGGGAATAAATGTGCCTGAAACAAAACTTTCAGGTGGCGGAGTAACTAAAAAAGATGAAGTTGATGCTAAATTTGGAAAAGAACAAAAAGTAGATTATATAGGTCTTTCATTTGCTCAATCTGCAGAAGATGTAAAAAAACTAAGAAAAATTGTAGGCAAAGATGTCAAAATTATAGCTAAGATTGAAAGTGCTGTGGCTTTAAAAGTAATTGATGAAATTTTAAAAGAATCAGATGGGATTATGGTAGCGCGCGGTGATTTGGGAATTGAAACACCATTGGAAGAATTACCAATATTACAGAAAGAATTAATTCGGCACGCTCATTGGCATGGTAAGCCTGCAATTGTAGCCACTCAGATGATGCTTTCTATGGTTGAAAAATCTCACCCAACTTATGCTGAAGTAACTGATGTGGCAAACGCAGTTTTTGATGGAGCTGATGTACTTATGCTCTCTGATGAAACCTCTGTTGGAAAATATCCCTTAGAATGCGTTAAAACAATGAAAAAAATAATTGATAAGGCAAATTCTGTTTTGAATCCGAACGCTTTGATGTATAATCAAAGCTATGAAAAA
>MHPU01000024.1 GCA_001820485.1 Candidatus Staskawiczbacteria bacterium RIFOXYD1_FULL_32_13 | reverse complement strand
CCAAATCCTTTTTTAGAAGTGCTCCTTGAAATCCCCCCTGTCCATTGGAGTATTTCGCCAAAATCGCAGGCAAACGAGGATCATCTGCCCGTGGAAGTTGACGAAACAATTCCGCGACTAACTCTGTCCACTGACCAATCAGGGCTGTTCCATGATCGTTCATGGCGGTGCCCCTTTCATAAAAAAGAAATGCTTGGGTCTGCCAGAATTAGCAGTCATAGCCAAAAATCCTCAAATTATAGATAGACACCCGATGTCTATCTAATTTTCAAAACTTTTGGCTACAACCACCATTTTTGCATTGAAAAGAGCAAAAAATAACTATTTTTAATTATAGCATTTATCAATTTGATTGTCAAGGTTGTTTTACACCTTTTGATGTGATAATATAAGACAATCTAATGAAAAAACTTTTCTCAAATATAGTAGCTGGTTTTTTAGGACTCTGGCTGACAGTTTTATATGTGCCATCAGTTGTGTTAAATATTTTTGATGACTCAAGTTTTTTTGGTTTTTCACTTACTACAGAGTGGCAAATTTTATTAGTTTTAGGAGTTATTCTAGGACTTTTAAATTATTTTGTAAAACCAATTTTAAATGGTATAACTCTACCACTTAGAGTAATAACCTTAGGAATCTTTGGCGTAATAGTAAATATGGCAATAGTTTGGTTTTTAGATATAATGTTTAAAGAAATATCTATACCCTTCTGGCTTCCATTATTAGAAACAAGTTTAATAGTATGGGCTATTAATTTCTTGTTATTAAAAATATTAAAAACTAACGAATAAAAATATGAATCAAATTTTATTTTATGCACAAATAATTGTATCAATAGCTCTAATTATTTTAATAGCAATTCAGCAAAAAGGAACTGCTTTGGGATCTGCTTTTGGAGGTGGGGGCGAATTTTATTCATCAAGAAGAGGCGCACAAAAAAATCTTCACTATGCTACTATTGTAACAGGAGCTTTATTCCTAATATTAGGGGCTATTAATTTATTTATCTATTAATGGTATTTCCAAAACTTTCTCAATGGAAACAAATCGGAAAATTACTTAAAAAAAGCGAAAAGATAACGCTTTTAGTTCTTTTTTTACTAACCTTTAGCTCATTATTTTTTTTAGGATTTGATTTTTACTTTAATAATACAAAAGAAATTCCAGCAATAGGTGGAAACTATGTTGAAGGTATTGTTGGCCAACCAAGATTCTTAAATCCTATTTACGGAGAAGTAGCTGATGTTGACAGAACCATAACTGGTATTATTTTTTCTGGTCTTGTAACTTATGATAAAAATGGACAAATAGTAAATGATCTAGCTGAAAGTTATAAAATTTCAGAAGATGGAAAAACGTATGATTTTGTTATAAAAAGCAATGTCCTTTGGCATGATGGGGAGAAGCTTACTACAGATGATATTATTTTTACCATAAAAACAATCCAGAATTCTGATTATAAAAGCCCTCAAAGGGTAAACTGGATTGATGTTGATGTTTTAAAAAATTCTGATACATCCATAACATTTAAATTAAGAAACTCTTATAATTCTTTTTTAGAAAATTGCACAATAAAAATAATTCCAGAGCATATTTGGAAAAATATTTTACCAGAAAACTTCACTCTTTCTGCTTACAATTTAAAACCTATAGGCTCTGGTCCATATAAATTCAGTAGTATAGAACAACAAAAAACAGGGATTATCGAAAAAATTAATCTTGTCTCAAATCATAAATATTACAATCAAATTCCTTTTATATCTGAATTTTCTTTTCAATTTTTTGATACTAAAGAAAACCTTATAAAGTCTGCAAACCAAAGAATAATTAATGGTTTTTCGCTGGCTTCTTTAGATAATAATCAAGCTTTAGCAGAGAAAGAAATTACTCAAAACTGGTCAAAAACAGAAAAGTTTTCTATATATTCATTTACCCTGCCAAGATATTTTGCCGTATTCCTTAATTTACAAAAACAAAGAATTCTTTCAGATGACAATTTAAGACAATCATTAAATCTTGCTACAGATAAAAAAGCTATAACACAATCAATAGAGAATATAACTAAAAGTGGAATTACAGAAATAAACTCCCCTATTTTACCTGATTTTTTTGGACTCGCAGAGCCAACAGCAATCAATGAACTTAATTTAGAGCAAGCAAAAAGTCTATTAGATAAATCTGGATTTAAAGAATCAGAATCTGGAGAGAGAATCAAACAAATAAAAAAAACTCCCGCATTTCAATTTAAAAACTATCTTTCCAGTAAATCAAAAGGAACTGAAGTTACAGAATTGCAAAAGTGTTTAGCAAAATTAGGTTTTTCAAATGATTTATCTAATGAAACAAATGGAGGCTACGGAGTAGCAACGGAAAATGCAGTAACTAATTTCCAAATAAAATATTTACCATCAGAAAAACCAACAGGAGAAGTGGGGAAAGCGACGCGGGCAAAACTAAATGAACTCTGCACTACAAATCCAGAAACATCTCAACCATTAAAAATAACATTAACAACAATAAATCAACCACAACTACTTCAAACTGCTAATATATTAAAAGACCAATGGCAAAAAATTGGTTTTGCCGTAGATATTAATGCTGTAGAACTTTCAGATCTAAAATCAATTATAAAAGAAAGAAATTATGATGCACTTCTTTACGGTCAAGCATTAGGATCTTTACTTGATCTTTATCCCTTCTGGCACTCTTCTCAAATTTATGATCCAGGCCTTAATCTTTCCGAATACCAAAATAAAGATGTTGATGTTTTGATAAAAGATGCTCGAGAGAATTTAGATTTATCTAAAAAACAAAAAAATCTAGAAAAATTGCAAGACATAATAATCAAAGATGCCCCTGCTATATTTCTATACAGCCAAAATTATATTTACTGGGCTAAAGATACAGTACAAGGAATACAAGCTGATAAAATAATAGATCCTGCAAAAAGATTTGCAGATGTTTCAAATTGGTATATCAAAACAAAACGCGTATGGAAATAATTTTTACCACAGTGTCATTCCCGCGAAAGCGGAAATCTAGAGTATGTGAACTAAGCTCTGGATTCCCAATCAAGTTGGGAATGACGAAAAAACATGATCATAGACAAACAAAATATGCGACAAGTTATAATTGATTCCCCTCTCCAATTAAAAATTGGCCTAGATATAGCTGAAACTATAAAAGTTTCTGGAGATTTCAAAAATATAATTTTTTGTGCAATTGGGGGGTCTGCTCTGCCAATTAATGTTTTAAATAGTATCATAAAAACTACAATTCCAATTTATATACATAGAGATTATGGCTTGCCGATTTGGGCAGACAAAGATAGCTTAATCATTTGTATTTCTTATTCTGGAAACACAGAAGAATGCCTGTCATCCTTAAAAGAAGCTATTGATAAAAATCTAAAAGTAATAGTTGTTTCTTCTGGTGGGAAATTTGAAGAATTAGCCAAACAAAATAATATTCCCTTCGCCAAGCTTCCTTTAGGCATTCAACCAAGATGTGCCACAGGCTATATTTTTTCTGCTATAACAAAAATTTTAATAAATGCTGGAATTTTAAAAGATATTTCTTTTGAAATATTAGATTTAGCAGGAGATTTAAAAAATATAAACTTAGAATTAGAAAAAGAAGGAAAAAAAATAGCCAGTAAAATTACAAAAAAAGTTCCTATTGTTTATTCATCAAATAATTTTAGCACTGTAGCTAGAATTTGGAAAATTAAATTTAATGAAAATTCAAAAATCCCAGCTTTTTTCAATTATTTTCCAGAATTAAACCACAATGAAATGGTAGGATTCACAATGAAAAATCCAAAATTCAAAACTCAAATTTCAAAACTACTTTCTGTAATTATTCTACGCGACCAAGCCGACCATCCAAGAATTTTAAAACGAATGCAACTCACAACAAAACTTATTAGTAAAACCGGAATAAAAACCAATTTTGTTGAGATCAAAAAGGGCTCTTTAATGTTTAAAGTTTTTTCAACCTTGCTTTTAGGCGATTGGGTCTCTTACTTTGTTGCCTTAAATCAAAAAATCGATCCCACTCCAGTAAAAATGGTAGAAGATTTTAAAAAGCAAATGTCCAAATAAAACTAGTCGCGGTGGCGGAACTGGAATACGCGTGCGTCTCAGAAGCGCATCCCGAAAGGGTTGAGGGTTCGACTCCCTCCCGCGGCACACGCGTAAAAAATATGACTCTTTTAGAATACAAAAATTTAATAGAAGAAAATCCAATTGCTTTCGCTACAATCACTGAGGATAACAAGCCAAATGTTATTGGAACTGCTTTTGCAAAAATTGTTTCAGAAAATGAAATTTTGCTAACCGATAATTATATGAGTCAAACAATAATAGACATTTTGCAAAACAATAATGTTTGTTTAACAGTTTGGGATAAAAATTTAAAAGGCGTGAAAATCATAGGCACCGCAGAATATTTTACAACTGGCAAATGGAAAAATTTTGTTGAGAATATAATTGAAAATAAGGGTCTTCCTGCTAAAGGTGCAATTTTAATTGAAGTATCTCAAATAATCCCCTCAAAATAAAAAAATCAACTACACAATCTATCAATCTATAGAATAATAAATTATCTATTCCACCATTCAGTGAGAATAGTGGAATAGCTATTTAAAAAATTAAATTTAGTGTGGTTAACATAATGTTAACCTAAAATAAATAATATAAAAATGAGTGAGACAAAACGCGAATCAAATCCAATTGAATTAGAAAGAGAAATAAAGAAAGAAGTAGAATTCCCAGAATTTATGAATTATGATTTGGTAGAAAAATGGGGAGATGGAATTTCACTTTCAGATAGAAAAGATTTTACCGAATGGAGGCCAACTCCAGTAATTCCTGTTGATTTATCAAAAGATGGTTACGGAAAAGTTCTTATTAAAAATGAAGCTGACGAAAGAAGTAATCCAACTGGCACAATTAAAGATAGAGCTGCTTGGGAGTTGGCAACACTTTACAGGGATTATGCAAGGGCACTATATTTAAAAATTAGAATCGGCACGCTTTCTAAACAAGAGTTAGAGCAACTTACAATCCCCCGCCTTTCTCTTATAACTTCTGGTAATGAAGGCCGAGCAGTGGCAGAATGTTTTAAAAAAAATCAATTACCACCCCCAAAAATAATAGTTGGTCAAGATATAAACGAAAAAATATTAAAAGAGATTTTAAAACTTAGAGCTGATGTTTATACAACAGATTTATCCTTGCAACTTACACCAGAAGACATATATGCAATCTCAAATAATCCAAATGGAGTAGATATAACTTCAATTAGATCAATTGAGCCATCTTCGTTATTTTATGATCAACACGTGCATGAATCATTTAATGAAAATCCTAATGAAATTTATGTTCCATATGGCTCTGGCAGAGTAATGGAGAACTATTTAACCTGGCAAGTTCGCTCAATGAGAAATGATTCAGAAGGGAGGAAAGATCCAAGACTCAAAATTCCTACATCAAAGGTTATTTCTATGAATATTTTTGGTGCAGAACCAAAAAATAGCGATAGTATTGCCGATAAACTGTCTGCTCCATTTAAGCCGTTTTTACTGTTTAAAGATCAAGATGTTAAAGCAATTGTAAATTTTTCTTTTACAGGCAGAGAGACAGCAAAAGAGACTGTCGCCGAAGAACAAATATTAAAAGCTCACAAGATTTTAACTGATCAAGGGATTAAGTCAGAACCATCCGGATCAGCTGGATTAGCTTTGTATATTGATAGGTATGAGAAAGGATTGATACAAGATGATAAGAAAATTCTCGTGGTTAATACGGGAAAAGGTTTAACACAAAATTAAAAAACAATAAAAGATTGAACTCCTAAAATCTTTTATTAAAAAAATAAATAACGAAAATAAAATATACCGCAATTCTTAAAAAATAATAATTGTGATGTGATTTAGTCGTTTAAAAAAATAAGAATATGGAACAGAAAATAAATCCCGCAAAATATAACAATACTCACCAAGGGATGAGTAAAAAACAACAAATTATTGCAAAACCCAATCAAGATAATTATAAGGGAGAAAATTCTTTAAAGATTATTCCCTTAGGTGGGTGCGAAGAAGTAGGTAGAAACATGACTGTATTTGAATATGGACAAGATATTGTAATTTTAGATATGGGACTACAATTTCCAGAAGAGGATATGCCTGGAGTAGACTTTGTAATTCCAAATACAGAGTATTTAAAGGGCAAAGAAAAAAATATTAGAGGAGTAATTTTTTCTCATGGTCATTTAGATCACATTGGAGCAGCTCCAATATTACTTAAAAAATTAAACAACCCACAAATAATTGGTCGCCCTTTAACTCTTGAGATGGTAAAACATAGAGTTGAAGATTTTGATAGAAATGCAGTTAAAAAATTAAAAACAACTTATATTCAAGGTTTAGATCAAAAAATAAAATTGGGAGCATTTACCCTTTCGTTTTTTCAAGTAGACCACTCAGTCATGGATGCTGTTGGAGTAGCACTTGAAACTCCAGTAGCTACAATATTACATCCCGGAGATTGGACTGTTGAAAAAAGTACTGATAGTAAAAAATTCATTGATTACTCACATTTATCAAAATTAAAAAGACCAACTATATTAATGCTTGAATCACTAGGAGCATTAATATCAAAAGAATCTGTTACTGAAGAAGAAATGCTTGCCAATCTTTATATGCTAATATCCAATGCTCCGGGCAGAACAATTGTTGCTACTTTCTCTTCTCAAATTGAAAGAATAAAACAAATTTTAGAATTTGCCAACAAAACCAATAGAAAAGTTGCTTTAGATGGATTCTCAATGAAATTAAATATGGAATTAGCCCAAAGATTAGGCTATGTTAAAATACCAAAAGGTGTAATAATACCAATAGATAAGGCTCACACTTGCCCAGACAATAAATTGATTATTGTTTGCACAGGTGCTCAAGGAGAGGAAAAAGCAGCTTTATCTAGAATTGTTGCTGGAAATCATAAATTCATTAAAATTAAAAAAGAAGACACTGTTATATTTTCTTCTTCTGTTATTCCAGGTAACGAAAGAACTGTTCAAAGAGTTAAAGATAATCTTTATAGATTATCTGACAATGTTTACCACTCTGATATTATTGATGTTCACATCTCTGGGCATAGCAACATTGAAGGAATAAAATATATGCTTCGCGAAATTAAACCAGATTATTTTATTCCTGTTTATGGAAATCACTTTTTCTTAAAAGAAGCTGCCAAAATTGCTTTTGGTATGAGTTTTAGAAAAGACAGAGTTTTTGTACCAGATAATGGTTCTGTTATAAAATTTTCAAATTCAAAAAATAACATTGGCAGTTCAAACCAAATAGATGCAGAAATTTTAAAAGATAAAGTTCCAGTAAACTATGTTTTTGTTGATGGTCTTGGAGTTGGAGATGTTGGCGAAGTTGTTTTGCGTGACAGACAAATGTTAGCTGAAGATGGAATGTTTATGATTGTAGCTGTAGTTGATACTGCTACAGGAAAAGTTAAAGGATCTCCAGATATAATTTCTAGAGGCTTTGTGTATTTAAGAGAATCAAAAGATTTGCTAGCCCAAACGCGCAAAAAAGTAATTGAAATTATAGAAAAATCTAGTATGAGAACACAAGGTAATGGCAAAGATGGCTTTGTGCAAATAAATGGCGACATAAATAAAATGCCTAGTCAGTCATTTGTCTCAGAGCCCATAAATGCCAGTTATATCAAAGATGAAATCCGTAATAAAATTGGAGACTTCTTATTTGCTAAAACAGAGCGTAGACCAATGATCTTACCCGTAGTAATCGAAGTTTAAAACAATATTTTTTGCAAAAAAAACAACTCCGGGACATACAATGTGTCCGCGGAGTTTTGATTTTCACCCCCGGTGATTGCATCACCAGTCTTCGCCGACATCGACAAGTTCATCATTGGCGATGAGGTTATCAATGAACTCCTGAGCATTGCCTAACAGTTGGTCGTGGCTGTATTCGCCATTACCCAGCAAAACTCTATCATCGTAAAAGACGAAATGACCTAAGGCTTCACAAACCCTCCCCAACGTGACGCTATCGCAACGCATCTTAGTAGATGCGCGAACGATGACCAACCCTTCCTGCGGAATGGAGTTTGTTGTTCCATCCCACTCGTCTGCCTCAAGTTCGACTCCTCGCTCACGCAGGAATCTGAAAAGTTGAGGAGAATAATCCCGAGCACTGGCGAGACTAACGTAGCTTGGGAAAAGCAACATTTTTACCTTCATAGCAACCTCCAAAGTGGTTCGAACAAAAGGCAAATTCTGTTTTGAATCCGAACGCTTTGATGTATAATCAAAGCTATGAAAAACACAAATAAAAA
>MHPU01000023.1 GCA_001820485.1 Candidatus Staskawiczbacteria bacterium RIFOXYD1_FULL_32_13 | reverse complement strand
TTTTTTAAATATATGAAAACAATTATATTTGACATTGATGGAACGCTTACAGATATGTGGCCAATAGAAGAGGCAGTGCTTTTGTATATGACTAACGGGAAATATAAAGAAAAAATTAATGCTTTAAAGCTATCTGGAATTTCTGATACATACAAAATTTATAAGCAAGTGTGGGATAAAAATATTAGTAAAAAAAATTATTTCAATTTTTATAATAAATCTTTCAATAAATTAATCATAAATAACAAGCTTCCAGCCGTAAAAAAATATCCACTAGTAAAGTGGATAAGAAACAATGTAAATAAATATAATTTTGTTTATGCTACCGGAGGGCAACGTTTAGAGACTTTGTATGTTTTGAGGAAACTTGGTTTGTTGGCATATTTTGATATTAAGAATTCAATTGATAAAAGCAATTGTCGATTTTCAAAAAAAACAGGAATTCCTTTTAATATGATTAAGAAAAAATTTAATGATTGTTTATTGATTACTGACAGTAGAAATGACTGTACTGGTGCAGTTCTAGTAAAAGTACCTTTTATTTTATAAGGCGGGGAAATAGAATTTCGCCTTTCCCGGACTGTAAAATTTCTTTGATTTTTTCTGAGGTTTGGGGTAGAAATGGATTTAATAATTCTGCGACTTCATTTATTACAGATAGTAAATCACTTAGAACTTCTTTAGCTTTGTTGATTTCCTCGTCTGACTTTGCAGACCATGGCGTAGTTTCATTAATATATTTATCGCACCAACTGATAAGTTCCCAAATTGCAATTAACGACTCATTAAATTTAAAGTCATTTAATGATTTTTTCCAAGTAATTTTTACGCGCGTAATTTCGTCAACAAGTTTAGAATTTGTAATTTGTGATTTTGGATTTGTTTGTAATTTGTAATTTGTAACTTGGATTTTCGAAGCCATAGTTACAGTTCTTGCAACAAGGTTTCCAATTCCTCCTGCTAAATCAGAGTTGTATCTAGCTTCAAATTTTTCAATCGTAAAGTCACCATCTTCTGCTGAGGGAATTTCGCGAAGCAAATAATATCTAACTGCGTCAGTACCATATTTATTTACTAATTCAATAGGGTTTATCACGTTTCCCAATGATTTTGAAATTTTTTGTCCATTTACAGTAATAAAACCGTGAATAAAAATTTGTTTTGAGCAAGAGAGCCCTGCTGATAAAAGCATTGCTTGCCACATTGAAGATTGCTGACGTAAATTATCTTTTCCTGCTACTTGCATACCTGGCCAAAAATCATCAAATCTATATTCTGGTTTACCCGCCGAAGCCTTGGCGGAGGCGGGCCATCCTAAAACAGAAATATAGTTTTCTAAAGCATCAAACCATACATACATTACGTGTTTGTCGTCATTGGGAACTGCTACGCCCCAAGGCATTTTTTCTTTTAATCTAGAAATACTAAAGTCTTCCAATCCTCTTTTGGTAAATTCTTTTATTTCATTATATTTACCTTCGGGGATCACAAAGTTAGGATTTTTTTCATAAAAATCTAAAATAGGCTTTTGATATTTAGAATATTTAAAAAAGTAATTTTCTTCTTCTATAATCTCTATATCTCTATTTGGGTGTATGGGGCACTTACCATCTTGCAGTTCAGAGTCTGTTTTTTCAAGTTCACATCCAACGCAATATTTTACTTTATAATTTTTTTTATAAATATCTCCTGCGTCAAAGCATTTTAACCAAAATGCTTGTGCTGATTTTATATGGTTTTCATCTGTTGTTCTTACAAAATTGTTATAGCTTAAGTTCAAAGCTTTTTTTAAATCCTTATTTTTTTCTGCAAAGCCATCACAATATTTTTTTGCTTCCAGGCCTTCTTTTTTTGCACTAAGATAAATTTTAAGCCCATGTTCATCTGTGCCTGTGTTAAAAAATACATCTTTACCAAGATTTTTTTGATATCTGGCAATAACATCTGCTTGAATGATTTCTAAAGCAAAACCAATATGAGGTTCTGCGTTTACATAAGGTAGGGTAGTGGTAATATAAAACTTTTTGTTTTCCATAGTATTTTATTGTATAATAGTTTATTAGCTTGATATTACCTTTTTAAAAGGTAAAAATCAATAAATTTATGATTTTATTAGTTCACATAATTTTTGGAACAGCAGTAGGGAGTTTATTTAATAATCCAATTTTGGGTATTATGATGGCTCTTTTGAGTCATTATTTTTTAGATTTATTTCCTCATATAGAATATCCAATAGATAATTTAAAGAACATACGAACAAATTTTAAAAAAGCTTTACCAGAATTATTTTATTTATTTATTGATTTTGCTTTGGGAGTTTTATTTATATTTATTTTTACAAATAAAAGTTTAATATTTTTTATTTATGCCCTTATTTCGATTGCCCCAGATTTTTTAACAGTTTTATCAGCTATTCTACCAAATAAAATTTTAAAAATACATGATATTTTTCATCGAAAGTATATTCATTTTTTAAGAGATAAAAAAATATCTAATTTTTATCGTATATCAATTCAAATTGTAATTGTAATTATTTCATTTATTATATTAAAATAAGAATGTAATAAAAAACAGCTTATAAATTTTTAGCTGTTTTTGTTTTAGTAATAGATCTAAAAATTTAATTTTCTGCTAATTCTTGACCATTTCTTCTGCCTTCTAAAAATTCTTTTACAAATTCATATATTATTCCAAATACTGGTACTGCGAATATTGTTCCTAGAAATCCAAACATTATACCACCTACTAATAATGATATTAAAACTAAAACGGGGGGGAGATTAATAAATTTTTTCATTAAAATTGGTGATAAAAAATTGTTCTCAATACCTTGAATTAAGATAACTGCAACAAGTGTGTATAAAGTTAATATCCATGAGCCAGATAAAAAAGAAAAACCAGCAACTAAAATATAAGTTACTAAAGGTCCTACATAAGGAACAAAGTTTAAAAACCCGGATATTAAAGCTAATGTAAATGCATATTTTATTCCCAAAAGGTAAAAGATTATAAAAGATGCAACTCCAACAAAAAGACATGCTAAAATTCTTGCTCCAAACCAGCCAGAAACTTTATTTTGTGCCCTCTCAAAAAGGCTTATGATTGTACTTTCATATTTTTTTGGGCTAAGTAGAACTAAAAATTTTTCAGGGCCCTTATCTTCTAGTGAAATAAAAAATGCTAAAGCAAATATAAAAATTGTTGAAGCAATTCCTCCAAAAAAGGCAACTATGGCTTTTACTATGCTCCCAGAACTTTCTTGTAATTTTAATAAAAGATCTTTTGTTAGTCCTTCAAAATCTTTGGCAAATTCTAGCCCCACGTTTTTTAACAATGGATTTATTTTTTCAAAATATTCTGGAATATTTTGATATAATTGTTTTAATTCAAAAACAAAAAGTGGGGCAGTAAGATATACAATAAATCCTAAAACTAATAAAACAGAAAAATAAATTAAAACAACAGCTAAAATTTTTGGAAGTTTTAGCCATCTTAAAAAATTAATAGCAGGCTCTACTAATAATGATATAATTAGTGCAAAAGCAAACCAAACAGCAACGTCTCTTACTAAATATAAAATATATAAAATAAAACCAGCTAAAAATATTTTAACTATTGTCTGCCATGAAACATCTAATGTATTTATATTTTCTTTATTCATAACAAAAATAAGATTTTATTATAGTTTTAATAGATTTTCTAATTTTTCTTTTTGTGACTCTTCTATTGGGCCGATTACAGCTAAATTTAATTTTTCATTAACAAAAATATCTTCTGCTATATTCTTTATATCATTTATGGTAACTTTGTCAATTAAATTTAATTTTTCCTCAGGGTTTAAAAGTTTTTGGCCCATTACTTCTTGTGAGGTATAGAATGAGGCCTGAGAGTCTGAACTGTCTAAAGATAGTGAGGTGGTGCCTCTTAAATAATCTTTGGCTTTTTTTAGTTCTTTGGCAGTGATTTTTTTATTTTTTAAATCCTTGTATTCATCTAAAACTAATTGAATTGCTTTTTCTAGGCTATTATTTTTAATTCCTGCTTGAGTCACTAAAAAGCCTGTATCTGTTGTGGTATCTTGTGATGTATGAATATAATAGCCAAGGCCATTTCTTTCTCTTACAGAGATAAACAGACGAGAGCTCATATTTCCACCCAAAATTATAGACATTAAGCTTAAAGCATATTTTCTAGTATCATACATATTATACGTCCTAACCCCCAAACAAAAATGGGTTTGATCAGTTTTCTTGTAATGAATCAAAACTTCTGGTTTTACTTGAATTTCTTTTGTTGCTTCTTTTTTTGGCAATCCTGTTGTTTTAACTTTTGAGAAATATTTTTCAATTTTGTTTTCAATTTGCTTTGAGTTTATAGCTCCTGCAACGCAAACAACTGTGTTTTGTGTTGAATAATGATTCTTAAAATAATCTAAAATCATTTCTCTATTAAAGCCTAAAATATTTTCTTTTTCACCTACAATTCGCCAACCAGCTGGTTGATTGCCATAAAGCAGGTCTTCAAAAAGTTCTCCTACATAAGCTGTTGGAGTATCTAAATACATATTTAATTCTTCTACAATTACGCCTTTTTCTCTTTGAATTTCTTCTTCCTGGAATTTAGAATTTAAAAACATATCAGAAATCCAATCGAGCGCCACATCAGTATTTTTTTTGTCTACTTTTGCCCAAAATCCTGTGACTTCTTTTGAAGTAAAAGCATTGTATTCTCCACCAATTTTGTCTAATGTCTCGGAAATTATTAAAGTGTTTGGTCTTTTTTTTGTACCTTTAAAAAACATATGTTCTAAAAAATGTGAAATGCCGTTTTGCTCTTTAGTTTCATATTTTGCTCCTGTCCCAACTAAAATTAGCACAGTAACAGAATTTGCATTTTTCATTGGCACTGTCAGTACCCTCAATCCATTTTTTAATGTAATTTTATTATATTTTTTCATAATTTATTTATTAATTTTTTCTTGGATATAATTTTTTAATTCTGAAATACTTATGCGTTCTTGTCTCATTGTGTCTCTATCACGAAGAGTGACGGTATTATCTTCTAATGTTTGAAAATCCACTGTAGCACATGCGAACGTGCCAATTTCGTCTTGTCTGCGATAGCGCTTACCAATATTTCCATTGTCATCAAACTCACACATAAAATATTTTTTCTGCTCGTTAAAAATTTCTTTGGCTTTGCTTACAAGCTCTGGTTTGTTTTTTAATAATGGAAAAATTGCTAATTTGATAGGGGATAGCTTTATAGGAAATTTCATCACGATTCGTTCGTCACCTTCTTCTGTTTTCTCTTCATTATAAAATTCTGTTAATGACGCTAAAAGCATTCTACCTACTCCTCCTGAAGATTCAATAATATGAGGAATGAATTTTTCTTTTGAATCGATATCTGAATAATCTAAATTAGTGCCAGAGAATTTTGTGTGTTGCGACAAGTCATAATTTCCTCGAGCATGAATACCTTCTAATTCTTTAAATCCAAAAGGAAATTTATATTCAATATCATAAGCTTCTTTAGCATAGAAAACTAAATTTTCATGCTTGTGCCATTTTAGATTTTCCTCTTTAAAGATTAAAAATTCTGTAAAAAATTTCCAGCGGTATTCTTTTAGTTCTTCGTACTTTTGCATTTCCTCTTCTGGCTTTACAAAATATTGCATTTCCATTTGTTCAAACTCACGGGTTCTGAAAATAAACTGGCGAGCGGTAATTTCATTCCTAAAAGCTTTTCCAATTTGAGCAATTCCAAAAGGAATTTTAACTCGGTTAGAATCTAACACATTTTTATAATTTACATAAATGCCCTGACAAGTCTCTCCTCTTAAATAAACGGGATCTTTTTGCCAGTCTTCTGTAAAATTTCCTAAATTAGATTTTACGAGCAAATTAAATTTTTTGACTTCTGTAAAGTCGGACTTTCCGCAAGATGGACATTTTAACTTACTTACATTTTCAGATAATAACTTATTTATTTCTTCTACGCTCATTTTTTCATCAGCAAAAACTCCGATTGATTCTAATAAATGATCTACGCGAGATCTTGTATGGCATTTTTTGCATTCTGTTAAAGGGTCTGAAAATCCTCCAACATGTCCAGAAGCCTCCCAAATTTTAGGGTGCATAAAAATTGCAGAGTCAAGTCCTACAATATCCTCTCTAAATTGAACCATATATTGCCACCATGCATTTTTTATATTATTTGCCAACTCCACTCCATATGGGCCGTAATCATAAATTGCGCCAAAACCCCCGTAAATTTCTGAAGATGGGTAAACAAAGCCTTTGCGTTTTGCAAAACTCACTATTTTTTCCATTAAGTTTTCTTGTGCCATAATTTTAATAATTAATTATTTGTTATCTTAACACATTTTGAGCCATCAAAGCAATTTCCTTGTCCACATTCACAGCTTTTAATTCTTCGAGCTTGTGTTGGGTCTGGAGTACAAGTACAACCTCCAACTAAACAAGAATTATAGAAATTAGTAGTTTGAGCACAGTAACAAGTAATTTCAGAAATACTTCCTCCAGAATTTATACAAGACTCTTCTTTGCTAATTTTTTCAATAAATTTTATAGAAGAAATACTATCTAAAATTGGTTTGTCTACAAGTATTTGGTAATCTTGAAAAGCTTTTTGGCATGCTTCTTGTTTGGGAGTGTCAACATATGGATCGCAACTGTTTGGCTGATTTATTTGAAATTGAATTGTAAAATAATTATTATCTTTTAAAAATGTGTAAAAATAAAAATTTGCCCCAGATCCTGCTCCTGGGTCATAACTTTGAGAAAAACAAAAATTTGTTTCACTTATTTTTATGTCCTGTCTTTTGTAAGCTGGGTTTGCTCCGCCTATATAACAATTGTCTTTTATGTTTTTGTTTGTTTTTAAACTTTTTATTATTATTGGTTTCTGTAAATTAAAGAATTCAGAATCTAGTTTTTCAGAATATGTAAATTCCAATCCATATTCTGTATTTGTATAAGTTTTTATTCCTTGATTGTTTGTTTGTGGGCATTCTGCAAATTCGCAATTTGGCCCTGTTCTGCCTACAGCTGATCCATCTGGGCAAATTTTAGCTTCTTGTGTACAAGTTATTTGATTTTGGTTCTGATTTTGATTTTGTAAATCATTATTTTGTTTAGAAAATTCTTGTGATTTTTGAAATGTTAAAAATCCAACTATTGCTAAAATAGCTAAAACAATTATTACAACTAATGGAGCTAAAAATGCAAAACCTTTTTCTTCTTTTGTCATAATTTTATATTTTAATTTTTATTGAATAGTTCCTTTGTTATAATTTGGCAGGTCATCGGCAAGATTTGTATTTATTGCAGGGGCTGTGTTTTGAATTAGGGCGTTTGTGAATTGGTCTTCACCATAAATTGTAGCTTGGCCAAGTAAATCAATCGCCTTAAACTGCTGGTAAATTTGCGGAGTTAAGGATATTTGAAAAGACATTGGGGCAATAGTTTGACCTGCTTTTACATCTCCGATAGACCAAATTAACTCACGACTTAAGCTATCTAAAGTAAATCTTGCAAGTTCAGTTTCTGGCTCAATAAATCCTGTTAAACTTATTCCTTGAGGCATAACTGCTTTGACTTTTACATTTTTTGCATCATTGGAGAAATTTTTAACTTGCCATGTTATAACATAAGTTGTGACTTCCCCAACTTTTGGGGGAAGTGGGCCAAAATTTGTAATTCCAGCTTGGCTTGAATAATATCCTTTCTGAGAGATTTCTAATTTTGAATTGACTTTAGTTGAAAATTGTTGGCTTACTTCTAAAACTTGAATAGTATTTTTTATAAACAAATTATTTCTTTCTGATTCAGAAAACTCCCAATTATCTTTTAATTTTACATCAAACTCAATTTTTCCTTCTTGCCCAGGTGCTAAATATTTTAGCTCTGGATTTTGTTTATAGTCAAATGCTATTAAATTGTCTTGTTGTCTAATTTCTCCACCGGTAGCACTTATTGATGAAGTCTCAAATGCAGGGCTATTAAATTTAGCTAAAACTAGCAAGTTCTCAAAAGCTGAAGAGCCAATGTTTCTAAAAAATATTTCAAAATGCAAATTTTCTCCGGGATTTGCAACATAATTTAAAGAACCATTTATTTGTTGTGAGATAAAAATTTGAGGTTCTATAATATCTACAAAAACATTTTTTTCTTTAATGGTTATAAATTGACCTTGTTGCCACATTCCTATGTAAGCTCTAAAATTTAATTGCTTTCCTTTTTCAGCTGTAACAAGTCCTGTAATTTTTATTCTTCCGCCTTGCGTCTTTTCTAATGTTGGAATTTTCCATTCTAAATTATCTAAAGAAATTGGTTCTGATTTTTCAAAATTAAATCCGTAAACATCATCAATTTTAACGCTTAAATTTTCTAAAGGATAATCAATATTGGAAAAATAGTTTAAAGAATATGAAAGTTCTTTTCCTTTTTCAGCCTTGCTTGGCAAATCAAAATCTATTGTGATAGGAACAGTTTCTATTTTTGTGGTAAAAGTTGTGTCTGATTCATACCTGGCAGTCAGATTTTTGGGTGTATAAGATAGCCATGCGCGAGCAACTTTTAAATCATTGTCTTTACCCAAAAGTCTGCCTTTAAACTTTACAAAATCTTCATCTCCTGGATAAATATTTGGCAGGTCTTCTGCAAATCTTGTTTTACTATCTTCTGTTAAAGAATTTTCTGGCAATTCAAAAATTAGTTTTGGATTTTCTAAAATAAAATTCCCATTATTTTTATATTTTACTGTATATTCAATTTCCTCTCCCATTTTTGTATTCTCTGGGGCTAAAATTTCAAGTCTTAAAATCTCTTTGGAAAAAACTTTATCTCTATAATACCAAAAACCAAAAAATCCAACAAT
>MHPU01000022.1:9283-14830 GCA_001820485.1 Candidatus Staskawiczbacteria bacterium RIFOXYD1_FULL_32_13 | reverse complement strand
TATAATTAAATATTAGAACATTCGCTTTCACAAAGGAGATTTTCATGATTGCCCGTCCGATTTTTAGTTGTCGTCTATGTGGCGCTCAAGTGTTTGGCGCCAAGTACGAGACTGGGTATGGCCACATGAGGCCATTGGTCGACCTTCAACTTATTAAGAGTGGGGCTGAACGGCATCCCTCGGAAATTAAGACACACAACCATGAACAAAATGTTTTCATCGAATGCCTTCCAATCGGGGTGCAGTATTTTCCAGATGAAACGCTTCCTTCATAGGTGATGGAGCGGTCGTGACAAACTTTCGAGCTCGGACGATTCGGTTCGTTCGGGTTTTTCTTTTGCATTTTTTTATTTCTTAATTTAAATACCTTGTCAGTGCGGTCGCATTTACAAGGTATTTTGATACATAAAAAAATCGGGGGTTTACCTCGACTAGATTGCCACGTCGCCTGTGGGCTCCTCGCAATGACGGTAAGAAATTATTTTAATAGAAATTTGGGTAGTGATAAATCTAAATCAATGAATTCATCTGCTACTTCTTTGAGTTTTCCTGAAGTTGTTCTACCAAATGCCATTACTTCTACACGTTTGCCTTGATTTTTTAAATATTCTACAAGTGCAATAAAATCTCCGTCTCCAGAAACCAAAACAATTACATCAAGTGATGGTGCGGTTCTAATAGCATCAATTACAATACCCACATCCCAATCTGCTTTTTTAGCTCCACCATACCACTCTTGCAAATCTCTTACTCTTGTTTCAATACCAATTTTGCTTAGTGCATCAAAAAATGGCGCTTCTTCGCCAGTTTTTGTACGTACCACATAACCAAAAGCTCTTATAAACTTTCTACCAGAAACTGCTTGTTTTAAAACTTCTGCAAAATTTACTCTTGCTTTGTGTAAATGTTTTGCTGAGTGATATAGGTTTTGAACATCAATTAATACTTCTACTCTTTGTTCTTTGGGTTTTTGCATAATTATTTTTTAAGGCCGATTTTTTTGATAATAGCTAAATATCTTTTTTCGTTTTCTTTTTTAAGATAAGCTAATAGCTTTTTTCTCTTGATAACCATTCTAACCAAGCCTCTTTTTGAATGCTCATCTTTTTTATGTTTTTTTAAATGTAAAACTAATTTGTCAATTTCTTTAGTTAACAAACCAATTTGCACATCAGCAGATCCTGTGTCTTTATCGTTAATGCTGTGTTCTTTAATAACCTTTTCTTTTATTTTTTTATCTAATACCATATATTTTTTATTAAATTTATAATATAGCCATTATATTACATTTTACTTAATTTGTAAAGAGTGTGCCCCCACTCAGAATCGGACTGAGATAGACTGCTTAAGAGGCAGCTACTTTACCATTAAGTTATGGGGGCAAACTGCCTTTTGGCAGATTTATTTTTTATAATGAGAACCAAGGATTACCACCTGGAGGAGTATATCCAATTAATTCTAACAAAGCATTGACTATAAGCCAAGAACCAAAAACTAACACTAGTCCAATAATGGCGGAGTATACCATTTTTCTACCAGTTCCTGCAAGCCCGGGGTTGCCAGCTGAAATCATCATAAATACTGCTCCAACTGTTATCATTATTACAGCTAAGGTAGTTGCAATATATTTTACAATAAAGCCATAAATATTAGCCAACATTATAAAAAAATGTTCAAGTTCGCATGGGCAAGTAGGCATTCCTTGTTTAGGGCCTGGTCCAAATTTACTTACTCCACATGGTACAAGGCCTGTGGCTGCAGGATCGGTACAAACAGCAAAAATAGGGTTTGCAATAATAAATAAACTAAAAAAGACTAAAAAAATAAATAAAAATATAAATAATTTGTTCATAATTTTTGTTTTTAAATTTAAAATTTATAATTTAAAATTTTCATTGTGCCCCAAATAGTACATAGTTGGAACACGATAATGATTGAAATTATTTTATTATAGCCGATTATCGAGAATATCTTTTAAGGATATTAACTTTTTTCGAAACAAAATTACCTCCATCATTAGCCGTTTCTTTTAGTTTTCGAACAGTCTTGATCATACTTTTTGCTTCTTCTTTTGGCATACCTCTAAGGCTGTCTATAATTCCACCGCAAGCATCCTCTATTCTATTTAGAGAGCTTAAAACCTTTCGCAAACTGCCCTCATCTTCTCTTGTTGACCCCCTTTCTTGTCCCGCATTACCAATTTCGTCTGTCGCTGAAATAATTTTTTGCAATGATTGGTTTATCTCCTCAGATGAAATTTCTTTACTTTCAAAGGCCTCGCCAAGCCCCACTGTTGCACCTTTTATTTTTGCACTTTCGTCACCTTCCATCAGTGGCACAAGGCCATCTCTGTCTCTTCCTTGCAATTCAGCACAAAACCTATTCAAAACTTCAATCAAATTCTTAAATCTTACTTCTAATTTTTTAAGTTCTTTTTGACTCAACGCTTCTGGATTTTCTACTGTTTCTTGTTCTTCTTTCTCTCTTGCCTTCTTTGCAAACTTTTTCTTACCAGAAAGATCTTCTACATAATTACGGACTTCTGTTTGCCTATTTTTTAACTTACCCTGTATATTTTTTTTAAAATATGCCTTGTATTCTTTTGGATTGTCAATGCCAGTTCTCTGCATTTCTAAAATAAACCAGTTGCTCCATGTCTGTTCCCACTTTTGAAATTCTTCTTCTGAACTCCCATAAGGAGGACGCTCTTCTGATGGTAATGGTGTTATATCTTTTTTTATTTCTGGAGCTACCTCAACTTTTTTATCTTCTTCTTCTGTCGGTGCTTCAACTTTTTTGCCACTTTCTTTTTTTTCTGATGCTTCTGCAGTGTTCTCTTGCGGATTTGCTCCGTTAATTTTTTCATATAAAAAAGCGATAACTCCTTTCTCTTGTTCCTTAGAAAATCCCAGCCCTGCTTTATTTTTATAAAAATAATCAAGGTAATCCTCAGGGTTGTCTTTCCCAGTTCTTTGTAACTCAGAAGCAAGCCAATCATCCCATTGTCTTTTAATTTCTTCCGGATCTGGCTGAACTTCTTCGCTTCTTGGATTTTCTTGATTCATATAACTTAATCTTTAATTCTAATTTTTATATAACCATTTTTTTCCTGCAAAATAGCGTGTATTCCCCACGGATTGCCGTTCTTATCCCTAATTGTAAACGAGCCTTTACTGTTTCTCTCTAAAATGCCGCTTCTTTCTTTTTCTGCATAAAATAAAACTTCGTCTCCTTCTTTAAAACCACCTTTCTCCATTGTCAAATTGTATGGATCATCTTCTAGCGGTACTTTGCCTGTTGTCATATCCCACTGGCCATAGCCTTTTGAGTCAAAAATTGCTATTTCATGTTCCAAATCTTTTTTTGTTATTATGTGTGCCTCTTTTACTGTTTCTTGGGAAACAAGTTTATAAATGGATGTTTCTGTTCTTAAATATAACTCTCCGTCTTTTTCTCCAACTCCTGTTATGCTTGATGTTCTTTTTTTACCACCATCAATAGATATATGTTTTCCATTTTTTATATCATAATCTAAATTACCCTCTAAATAACTTCCTTGTGCAATGGCTGAGCCCTCTCCGCTTTGTAACTTTAAAAGCTTTACACTGTCTCCAGCTTTAACATTAAATTTTTCTAAAATAGTTTCTGGTGTGCTCGCTGTTTCTTTGTGACTTTCTTCTGATGGTGAACTATCTGGATTAAATGTCATATTCTTATAAATTTTATTTATGTTGAGTTAATTTTTATGCGTTTTAGTTTTTTAAACAATTGTTAAGAAAATGCAATGACTAATCTGGTGCCCCTGGAAGGAATCGAACCCTCAACTTTGCGTTCGAAGCGCAATATTGTATCCATTCAACTACAGGGGCAGAAACCTTATGGGCTATTAAATAATAATACCTAAAAATTTGAAATAAATCAATTTTTAAGCTAAAGTAAATAAACTATGACAATTCCTAAGGAGGTAAAATTAGTATTGCAGAAATTAAGTGAAGCTGGATTTGAAGCTTATATTGTGGGCGGATGCGTACGTGATTTTATTTTAGATAAAATACCCAATGACTGGGACATAACAACAAATGCTAAGCCAGAAGAAATTCAAAAAATATTTCCAGATAGTTTTTATGAAAATAAATTTTTGACTGTTACAGTTAAAACTGATAGTGAAAAAATTCCTGAAGTTGAAATTACAACTTACAGGACAGAACAAGGGTATTCTGATAAACGCCATCCAGACCAAGTAAATTATGCTAAAAATTTAAATGAGGACTTAAGTAGAAGAGATTTTACTATAAATGCGCTTGCTATGGGGCAAGATAAAAAAATTATAGACTTGTTTGATGGAGAGAAAGATTTAAAAAATAAGATTATTAGAACTGTGGGCACATCAGAGGAAAGATTCTCGGAAGATGCTTTAAGAATGCTTCGAGCTGTCAGATTTGCCACAACTCTTGGATTTACGATTGAAGAAAAAACTGCAAATGCAATAAAAGAAAATTCACTTTGGCTGGAAGCTGTCTCACAAGAAAGAATTAGAGATGAGTTTGTAAAAATTATAATGTGCCAAAATGCCAGCAGAGGAATAGAACTTTTAAAGGAATTAGGACTGTTAAAATATGTTGTCCCCGAATTATTAGAAAATGTTGGTATTGGTCAAAATAAACATCACAAATTTGATTGTTATGAGCATGCAGTAAAAGCATTAGAATATGCAGTAAAGAAAGATTTTAATCTTTACGTAAGGTTGGCTTCGCTTTTTCATGATATTGCCAAGCCCAGAGTAAAAGTTGGCGAGGGCGAAAGTTCTACTTTTTATAATCACGAAATTGTTGGGGCTAAAGTAACTTTTCAAATTTTAAATAGATTAAAATTTTCCAAAAAAGATGTTGAAAAAATTACAAAATTAGTTAGGTATCATTTGTTTTATTATAATGTAGATGAGGTTAGTGAGAGTTCCGTAAGAAGATTGATAAGACAAGTGGGGCAAGATTCTATGGAGGAGTTATTACAAGTAAGGCAAGCAGATAGAATTGGGAGTGGTGTACCAAAAGCAGAGCCATATAAATTAAGGCATTTAAAATATTTAATTGAAAAAGTTTCTAAAGATCCAATTTCAGCTAAAATGCTTAAAGTAAATGGCGAGATTATTATGGGGATTTTAAAAATTAAACCAGGACCAAAAATTGGGCAAATTTTGGATGTACTTTTAGGGATTGTTTTAGATGATCCTAAAAAAAATAGTACGGAATTTTTAGAAAAAGAAATTGAAAAGTTGGGAAAATTATCAGAGCTAGAATTACAAAATTTAGCTAAAAAAGCTGATATAGAAATTGGAGAAGTTGAAAGCAAAGAAGATAATATGGTAAAAGCCAAATACTGGGTCACATAAAATATTTATAACCGGGATTGGTTTAACGGTAGAATCTACGGTTCGGGACCGTAGGACGGAAGTTCGACTCTTCCATCCCGGAATGTTAAATAAAAAATTAGTTATTGTTTTTTGGGAAAAAATTTGCTATTGTTAAATCGTACTAATTATAGATAAAA
>MHPU01000022.1:0-9251 GCA_001820485.1 Candidatus Staskawiczbacteria bacterium RIFOXYD1_FULL_32_13 | reverse complement strand
TGTTTTTTGGGAAAAAATTTGCTATTGTTAAATCGTATTAAGTTTGTAGATAAAATTTAAAATAATACAATGAAAAAAATAAGTAAAAAAATGTTTTCATACACAGTGATTTATCAAGCTGTAAAAGAGGGTGGGTATGTTTCTTTTGTGCCAAGTTTGCAGGGCTGTAGAGCTCAAGGCGAGACTTTAGAAGAAACAGAAAAAAATATTAAAGAAGTTATTATGTTGTATTTAGAAAGCCTGATTGCACACAAAGAAACGATTCCGCAGGAGATTCGTGTCCTGCAAGGCAAGGTAGAAGTTTCGGCTTGTTAATTTCGTTTGAAAATGACTATTAAAAAATTACCATTATTAAAATCAAAAGAGGTGATTAGAGTTTTGGAAAGATTAGGTTTTCAAAAAGACCGCCAAAAGGGGAGCCATTTAATTATGTTTAATAACTTCACAAAAAGAAGGACAACTGTGCCAGTCCACAAAGGAAAAGATATTAAGAAATCACTTTTAAAAGGAATAATTGAAGAAGATGTTGGAATTACCATTGAAGAATTTTTTATTTATTATTATGAATTTAACTTTTTATGGGGCAACGGAGAATGTGACAGGATCCAAGCATTTACTGCAAGTTGGAGATTTTAAGTTGCTTTTGGATTGCGGGGTTTTCCAAGGTAGGCGAAGCGAAGCAAATGAGAAGAATAGGAATTTACCATTTGTAGCTTCAGAAATTGATGCTGTAATTTTATCACACGCACACTTGGATCATTCTGGAGCTTTGCCTATTTTAGTTAAAAATGGATTTGTAGGGAAAATTTATTGCACAAGTGCTACAAAAGAAATTGTAAAGTATATTTTGCAAGATTCTGCTGAATTGCAACAGCAAGACGCAAAGTACTTTAATAAACACGTTTTAAATGATTTAAAAAAAATTGAGGCACTTTACGATAAAGAGGATGTTAAAAAAACTTTAGAGAAATTAACTGTGGTCCCCTACTATAGAGAAAAAAGCATTTGGCAAACAGCAAATGAAAACATAAGATTTAAATTTTTAGATGCAGGGCATATTTTGGGTTCGGCAATAACTGTAATTGAAGTGACTGAAAATGGTAAAACAAAAAATATGGTTTATACGGGAGATTTGGGAAGAAATGAATCTCACATTTTAAAGTCGCCTGAATTCCCAACAGAAAATATAGATAATTTAATTATAGAATCTACATATGGAAATAAAATTCATAGGCCCATTATAGAAGCGGAAAAAGAATTGCAAGAACTTATAAATTTTGCAGTTGTTAAAAAAAGTAAGATTATAGTGCCGGCTTTTGCTTTAGGACGTACTCAAGAGTTAATATATATATTACATAATTTAATAAATAAAAAATTAATTCCAAATATCAAAATTTTTATTGATAGCCCAATGGCAATAAATATTACAGAGGTTTTTGATGGACACGAAAAGGATTTTGATTTTGAATGGTGGCAAGATTTTGGTAAAAAAAATATAGATGTTTTTACAGCTCAAAATTTATATTTTACAAAATTTTCTCAAAAGTCTCAGGAAATAAATAATATGGAGGGGCCTATGATTATTATCTCAGCTTCTGGAATGTGTGAAGGTGGGAGGATATTGCATCATTTAAAAAATAATATTGGTAGTGGGAACAATGTTGTTTTATTAACTGGGTATCAAGCAGAAAATACTCTTGGCAGAAGATTAAGAGATGGCAATAAATTTGTTAAAATTTTTGGTCAAAACTATCCTGTGCAAGCAAAAGTTTTATCTTTAGATGAATTGTCAGCTCATGCAGATCAAACAGGACTTTTAAATTATATTGGAAATTGCAAAAATTTAAAAAATTTATTTTTAGTGCATGGTGAGAAAAATTCTTTAAATGAGCTTGCTAAAAAAGCTAAAGAAATGAATAATAGTTTATCAATTGATATACCTGTTAGCTCTCAAGAGTTTGATATATAATTTATTAATTTAATTCCAATGAAAATAGTATAAGTAATAATTTATTATTTGTGTTGTAATTACTATAGTTATAATTTATGTCAAGGGATTGAAAGTTTTTGGGTTATTTGTTACAATTAGCAATCAATAAGTGAGAGTGATAAAAACTTATAAAATTAATTTCGTATTATAAATATGATAAACAATAATAACAATCAAGGTAATTTTACCAATAAAGCTCAAGATGCAATTATGACAGCTCAATCGTTGGCTCAAGAGAAAGGCCAACAACAAATTGATGCTTTGCATTTGCTTTTAGCTCTGCTTTTTCAAGAAGGAAGTGTAGTTATAACAATATTACAGAAATTGGGAGTAGATATTGAAGCTTTAAGAAAAAAAGTTGAAAATCAAGTTTTAAAAATTCCAAATTCTCTTGGGCCACAAGCTTTTGGACAGCTTTTTTTGACTCAAGATTTGGCTAAAGTTCTAGATAGAGCTCGCCAAGAATCTTTGAAAATGGGAGATGAATTTATTTCAGTTGAGCATTTGTTTTTAGCTTTAATAGATACAAAATCTGTAGCTAAAGATACTTTAGATAAAATTTCTTTAGTTTCTGGAGATAGCAGTAACCTTAAAACCTCAAAATTAGATTATGAATCAGTGCTTAAAATTTTAAGTCAAGTGCGTGGTGGAGAAAAAATTACAGATCCAGAACCAGAAAGTAAATATCAAGTAATTGAAAAATATACCAGAAACCTAACAAATCTTGCTTCAATGGGAAAAATCGACCCTATAATTGGTAGAGACAATGAAATAAGAAGATTAATGCAAATTATTTCTCGAAGAACCAAAAACAATCCTGTATTAATTGGAGAAGCAGGAGTTGGAAAAACTGCAATTATTGAAGGTTTTGCTCAGAGAATTGCCAGGGGCAATGTGCCAGAATATTTAAGAAATAGAGAAGTTATTTCTTTGGATTTGGGGTCTTTAATTGCTGGCACAAAATACAGGGGTGAGTTTGAAACAAGAATTAAAGCTTTGCTTAAGGAAATTTATAGAGCTGAAGGTAAATATATTTTATTTATTGATGAACTTCATACCTTAGTTGGGGCTGGAGCTGCAGAAGGTGCTATTGATGCTTCAAATTTGTTAAAACCAGCTTTAGCTCGCGGAGAGCTTCGAGCAGTTGGAGCCACCACTTTAAAAGAATATCAAAAATATATTGAAAAAGATCCAGCTTTAGAAAGAAGATTTCAGCCAATTTTTGTGCAAGAACCAAGCCAAGAAGATGCTACTGCAATTTTGCGAGGTATTAAAGAAAAATACGAAGTACACCATGGAGTAAGAATTAAAGATTCTGCTATTAAAGCTGCAGTTGAACTTGCCAGCCGTTATATTGCTGATAGATTTTTGCCAGATAAAGCTGTAGATTTAATGGATGAAGCAGCTTCGGCTTTAAGACTTGAAATTGAATCTGATCCTCAGGAACTTGAAAAATACGAAGAAGAAATTACTAAACTTGAAATTGAAAAACAAGCTTTAAAAAGAGAAAAAGAAAAAGATTCTGAAAAAAGACTCAAAGCAATTGCTCGCGAACTTGCAGATATTAAAGAAAAAACCAAGGGTTTGAGAGCCAAATGGTCTGCTGAAAAAGAATTAATAAATGGAATTAAAGATATAAGAAATAAGATTGATAAACTTTCTTTAGAAACAGAAATTGCGCAAAGGGATGCAAATTTAGAAAAAGTAGCTGAAATAAAATATGGAAAAATTCCAATGCTTTTAAAAGAGCAAAAATTAATTGAGCAAAAATTAGTTAAATTACAGAAATTTCATCACTTTTTAAAAGAAGAAGTAACTGAAGAAGAAGTAGCTAAAGTTGTTTCGCGCTGGACTGGAATTCCTGTAACAAGATTAATAACCGAAGAAGCAAAAAAACTTGAAACAATGCAAGATGTTTTAAACAGACGCGTTGTTGGACAAGAAGAAGCAATTTCTGCAATCTCAAGAGCTATTAAAAGAGCTAGGGCTGGAATTTCTGAAGAAAATAAGCCTTTAGGGTCATTTTTATTTTTAGGGCCAACTGGAGTTGGAAAAACTGAAACTGTCAGGGCTTTAGCTGAGTTTTTATTTAATGATGAAAAAGCAATGATAAGGCTGGATATGTCAGAATATATGGAAAAGCATTCAGTTTCTAAAATTATTGGTTCTCCTCCAGGATATGTAGGATATGAAGAATCTGGGCAATTAACAGAAAAAGTTCGTAGAAGACCTTATGCTGTAATTTTGCTTGATGAAATTGAAAAAGCCAACCCAGAAGTGTTTAATATTTTACTGCAAATTTTTGAAGATGGTAGGCTTACAGATTCTAAAGGTAGAATGGTTTCATTTAAAAATACAATTATAATAATGACTTCTAATGTCGGTTCAGACTACATCAACAAAATGTCATCTATTGGTTTTAATACCAAAGAAGATGTAGCAGAAAGAGAAAATATGAAAGAAAAAGCTATGGAAAGCTTAAAAGATCAGTTTAGGCCAGAGTTTTTAAATAGAATTGATGAAATAGTAATATTTAATTATTTGCAAAAAGCTGAAATCAAAAATATTGTAGAGCTTGAATTTTCTCGCGTACAAAAAAGATTGTTTGCAAAAGAAATAACAATAAGAATTTCAGAAAAAGCTAAAGAAATATTACTTAAAGAGGGGTTTGACCCAAATTTAGGAGCGCGTCCATTAAAAAGAATTATTCAAAGATTAATTTTAGATCCACTTTCAAACAAAATTGTTTCAGGAGAGCTCAAAGAGGGGGATAATTTGCTAATTGATGCAGAAGCAGGAAAAATAACTTTTAATGTGCCAAAACTTTTACCAAGAGTTAAAGAATTAGAAAAAATTTCTAGTGCAAAATAATTGAATTAAGCTTATAATTGTGGTATAATTAAAGTGTGGTTGTGTAATTAAATTTTAATTATTATGAAATTTAGACAAAGTTTGTTTTGGGATACAGACCCAAAAAAAATAGATAAAAAGAAAAATGCCCGATATATTATTGAGCGCGTTTTAGAGTTTGGAAATTTAAATGAAGCTAGATGGTTGTTTAAAAAATATCCTAAGAGTAAAATTAAAAAAGTAATGAACTTGCCTAGAGCGCAAATAAGTAAAAAATCAAAATCATTATGGTCGTTGATTTTAAAATAAATAAAGAGGATTTAAAAAAATTATATTTAAAATCATTGCCAAAAATTACTAAAGAGGCTTTTTTGACTTGTATTGAAATCCCTTTGTTTGAGAAAAATGGTTGGTATTTAGCTGGCGGTACGGCTCTTGCCTTACAATCTGGGCATAGAGTTTCGGTTGATTTAGATTTTTTCACTTTAGAAAAACAATTTGATGAAAAAAAGGTTGCTGAAGAATTGAGCACTTTTGGCAATTGGGAAACTACTTTTATAAAAGAGGGAACTGTTTATGGAAAAATTGATGGAGCAAAAATAAGTTTGATTTCTTATCCATTCTTTAAGCCATCTGAATCTTTTTTAAAAATTGGCACGATTTCTATTTTATCACCAAAAGACATTGGAGCAATGAAAATTATTGCAATTAGCCAGCGCGGGAAAAAGAGAGATTTTTTTGATTTATATTGGATTTCTAAAAATATTCAACCACTTTCTAAAAGCATTGAAATTATGCAGAAACATTATATTGTAAAACAAAATGATGGTCACATATTAAAATCTTTAACTTATTTTAATGATGCAGAAGATGACAAAGATCCTATAATAAATTTTAAAGCAAGTTGGAAAGAAGTAAAAAATTTCTTTAAAAAAGAAGCACTAAATATGGCTAGAATAGGTAATAAGTAAATTTGAATAAAAACTAAAATATAAAAAAATTTGAGAATAAAATCTTGGATTTTTTGTTTGAAAAATGTTACTAAAAAAGTTATTCACATTTTTTATTTTTCACTTTTATTTTTTGCTCTTGATAAAATTCATCAAAATGAATATAATAAAAAAATAAAATGAAAATTAAGTTGTCACAAAAAATAATTTTATTTTTAGCCTTGGTGGTGGTTTTTTGTGTTGTGCCAAATTTTTTACCGATATTTGCAGCGACTCTCACAATTTCCGACGCTGGTGGAAATTGGGATTCAGTAGATACTTGGGTTGAAGGAGCGATTCCTACTAGTGCTGATGATGTAGTGGCTCAAGCAGATGGCACTTCAGGAAATCTTACAATTAATGCAGTAGGAGCAGAATGTAATTCTTTTGATATGACAAATTATACTGGTACTGTGACTCATGATGCCAATATAACCTTAACTATTTATGGAGATTTATTTAAATTTGTTCCCGGAATGACTTACACTGTTTTAGATCCTGGAACTTCTAGTTTATATTTTCTTTCATCTACTGGTACAGCTGAATCTCCTACGCAAATTACTACTGCAGGTAAAACATCAGGATATGTAATATTTGATAACGTAAATAATTATTTTCAATTAAATGATGACATAACTGCATATTCAATTTGGCTTGTAGGTGGATATATATTAGCTAATGTTAACTTAACTATAAGCGTAGATGAAGGTTCAATTGCTATAGAAGGTTCAGGGATACTTAAAAATTCGGGAACTGATTCAACTTTAACCATAAAATCAGTCGTAGATATAATTATTCAAGGAAACATAACTTCTACCAGTAATAAATTAAATTTAATTCTTAATTCTGACTCAACAGGAGCTGGGAGTGGTAGCATAAGTATTTTAACAGGTAGTAATATTGATACTAATGGTGGTGATATCACAATTGGTGGAGGCTCTGGAACTATATCTGCTGGTTCTGGTTTTGCTATTGGGTCATCAGGTTATGGAGTTTATATTACCAACTCAACGATTAATGCTAATGGCGGAAATATAATTATCAATGGTCAAGGTTATGCTATTAGCACTCTAAAATATGGCGTTTATATTCTTAATACTACAACAACATCAATAGCCACCAATGGGAGTGGCACAATTAATATTACAGCTAACGGCAGAGGCACTGGTGGATCCAATTATGGTTTGTATGTTAAGGATGGAGGTGTTATTTCTACAGAAAATGGTAATCTTACAGTTACTGCCACTGGAGGCGGAGCTACTACGGGAACTAGTAATCATGGAGTTTATATTACTGGCACAGGTTCTACTATTAAAACAACAGGTTCGGGCAATTTATTGGTTACGGGAACTGGCGGAAATGCTTCGGGTACTGGTGGTAGCAATTATGGGGTTTATGTATCAAATGCAAATGGGTTGCAAACTACTGGCACTGGAAACATTACTGTTATCGGCACTGGTGGGCATACTTCCGGAAGCGGTACAAATAATTATGGCGTTTATACATATTCTGTTGGAGCCAGCATCACGGCCTGTTCTGATTGCAATATTAATATTACAGGAACAGGTGGAAATTCATCAAGCTCAGGTAACCACGGTGTTTATGTTAATATGGGCTCGCAAATTTCTACAACAGGAACGGGTGCAATAAATATTATTGCAACAGGCGGGGGCATAACAAACAGCGGGTCAAATTATGGTTTGTATGTTGTTTCTTCCAGTAGCACAATTTCTGCTCAAGATGGAGATATTACTATTACAGCTACTGGTGGAGGAGCTGGCTCTGGAACAAACAGATATGGAGTTTATGTGTCTACTAATAGCACAATTAAAACCACGGGATCAGGCGATTTAATTGTTACGGGTATTGGGGGTGGTTCTTATGCAGGTGTTATAATTAGTGTTGCTAATGGATTCCAAACGACAAGCACTGGAAATATAACAATTAATACTGATTTTTTGAGTCTTAATCAAACTAGTAATATAAATTGCGCAGGATTATTAACAATTGCTTTGCATACGCCAAGTTTAACAATCAATGTATCAAATGGCTTTATCTTTTTATATGGTGCTGCAAACATTAGTTATCTCACTTATGCCAGTTTGCAAATAGGAAACTCATCTCAAACAGGAACTACTACAGTGGATGCCCGTTCCACTTGGACAAAGCCAATCACTTTTGCTCATAGTGCCAGTTCAGGTAGCATAAGCATTGCTGGAGCTCAAACTAACACAAGCAGTTTTACTTTTGCAGGCCCAACAACATTATCAGCTGACATCACAGCCAGTGCGCTCACAATCAGTTCGGGAACATTTGATGCAGGAGCAGGCACAACAATCCAACTCACAGGCGATTTCTCCAATTCAGGTACATTCACACCAAACCAAAGCACGGTCACGCTAGCATCAGGCACACACATAATCACAGGAGCAACAGAATTTTACAATCTCACATTAAACCCATCAAACACAATTACATTTCCAGCATCAGCAACTCAAACAATCACCAACACATTTAGTTGTACAGGAACTGCAGGAAACACAATTACTATTAATTCATCATCAGCAGGAACAAAGGCAAATCTTAGCAAAGCATCAGGTTCAATAAGTTGTGATTATCTTGCTTTAACAGACAGTAATGCTACAGGTGGAGCCACTTGGAACGCAGGCTCACATTCCACAAATGTAAGTAATAATTCAGGCTGGGTTTTTGATATCACAGCCCCAACAACCACAGCCACCGCTACATCAGGAGGCAGTTCTTACACTTTTGGCAATTGGGCAGTTGCAAATGTAATAATCACTCTTTCGTGTAGCGATGGAGCAGGAGTAGGATGCGACAGTAGTTATCCCAAATATTGCACAGACACAACTAACACTTGCAATCCCGCAACCGCAGGCACAATCTACACCACTTCAATTACAATTTCAGATGAAGGCACAACATACATAAGATATTATTCTCAAGACACAATTCCAAATACAGAATCAGTAAGCAGTCAAATAATCAAAATTGACAAAATAACTCCAATAATCTCAAACACCTCAAACTCTCTTGGTTATCTTACCAACACTCAAACAGCCACAATCACTTGGACAACTAACGAAGCCAGTTCAACTCAAGTAGAATATGGTTTTACCAATAGTTATGGAAGCACAACCACTGAAACCGACACCACAACCAGAGTTACAAGCCACACAGTAGAAATACCACTCGCTCCCTGCCAGCTCTACCACCTTCGTGTAATATCCAAAGATCAAGCAACCAATCAAGCCACAGGAGACAACTTTACAATCCAAACACAATGTGCAAGTGGAGGTAATGCCAGCCAAGTATTTTCTATCCAACCAATAACCCCATCTCAAACAAACCAAAATTCAAACAACAATCAAGAAATATCACAACAAGATCCTAGAATTACA
>MHPU01000021.1:9401-16670 GCA_001820485.1 Candidatus Staskawiczbacteria bacterium RIFOXYD1_FULL_32_13 | reverse complement strand
CTTTTGTTTTTTGTTTTCATAATATTTTATTTAATTATAATATTTATATTCTTTATATTATCGTGCCGATAAAAAACATAAATTATTACAAATATTGACCTGAGTGCTTCTGCTATATCTATTATTTGTTTTAAGTGGTAGGCTTAATTTGTAACATATATGTAATTAGTTTTGGCACTTTTTGTTGTTTTTTAGAAACAAATTATTATATAAAACGTATTATTGTAATATGAGTGTAATAATAAGTAACCATCATCGGCATAAATTATATGACCTCAAAAAAAGAAGAGACATCTTTGCAGGCAGTTTTGACTACAGCCCATCTCAATTTTGAGAAGAAACTTAATATACACGCATTTTATAAATTACAAGATCATGAATTGGGTCAAGATTTAGTACAAGATGCATTTATTAAAACATGGAAATATCTTGTAAGGGGTGGAAAAATTGAAATAATGAGAGCATTTTTATATCATATCTTAAATGATTTAATAGTAGATAAGTATAGAAAACACAAAATAGGTTCTTTAAATGCTTTAATGGAAAAGGGTTTTGAGCCAAAGATTAATAATTCTGAAAGACTTTTTAACTATATTGATGGAAAAGCTTTAGTTCTTTTGATAGCCCAGCTTCCAGAAAAATATCAAAAAATAATGCGTATGAAATATGTTCAGGAATTATCAATCAAAGAGATGTCTTTAATCACAGGGCAATCAAAAAATGCTATTACTGTGCAAGCTCATAGGGGTCTTGAGAAACTCAAACTATTGTACAAATTCAAATAATAAAAAATGCCCACAAGGGCATTTTTTTGTAAAATCATAAATATTATTTTTTGTGTTTTCACTATATTTTTTATTTAATCATGAAATTGCTTATTTTAGTTAGCCGTTGAAAGTTTTAATATATTACAGTCATTAGTTGAATTTTAGTTTAAAAAGTAATACTATTATATTAGCTAGGCAAATATTTTTTTGATTGATAGAAATATAATTAAATAAAATTTTTTAATATGAATAAACAAGTTAAAGTTATCGCCTCAATTATTATTGTAACTATTGTTGTGATAATGGGATCTTTAAGCATTTATTTGTATAGAGAAAAAATAAAAAAAGATTTACCAATTGTAAATAATTTTCAAGAATGTGTTAATGCAGTAGGTCTTGTAAAAGAAAGTTATCCTCGTCAATGTAGCTTTAATGGTCAGAATTTTACTGAAGATATTGGAGAGAAGCAAGAAAAATCAGATTTGATTATTGTAGAAAATCCGCGCCCAAATCAAGTTATCCAAAGTCCTTTATTTATCAAAGGAAAGGCAAGGGGAACATGGTTTTTTGAAGCAAGTTTTTCCGTAGTACTTGTAAACTGGGATGGTTTAATAATAGCCCAAGGTCTTGCTACTGCCAAAGAAGATTGGATGACAGAAGAATTTGTACTTTTTGAGGCAAATCTTTATTTTACAATAGATAAAGATACCTATAGTAACAGAGGTGCTTTAATATTAAAAAAAGACAATCCATCTGGCTTGCCAGAGTATGATGATGCCTTAGAAATGCCAATAATTTTTGCTGATGTGCTAAATAAAAATTAATAATAATCTAAACTTACAAAACAGCTCAACGAGGATTTATCGTTGAGCTGTTTGTTTTAAATTTATATTACTCTACAACTTTTAATGTTCCCCACTGACCTTTTTGCCTGTGTCCTGGTTTTGAACAATAATAAATAAATTCTCCAACTTTATCAGCCTTAAACTGAATCGTAGTAGGAACATTTAGTGGTGTTTCTTGACTAATATTATATTCATCTATAACAAAATCATGTATCCCTTTAATATTAGTAACTTCAATTTTTACTATATCTCCTTTTTTTATAATTATTTCTTTGAGTGAGAACCAAACTCCAGTATCGTCATAAAATGAATTTATTTTAAATTCTTTTAATTCATCTTGAGATTGATTATTTGTTGTGTTTGTTATATTCTCATCTAATGTATTTATTGAATTAGATTCAATTTCTGTTTTTGGGTTTTGCATTAATATAGCGAAAATTATTCCAACTATAACAACAACTAAAATTATAGCTATAATTATATAGTTTTTATTCATATATATTTCAATTTAATTTAATAATAGTAATTGATTGCCGACCATTTTAATCTGTGTTCTGAGTCACAAAGTACCCATAATATTATTACGCTAAAACTAAAATTAAATTTTATAAAATTTGTAAAATGTTTTGTTTAGTGGTAAATTTAAAATAGAATAAAATAAAATGTTTCAGGCACTTTCGCAAAGGAGATGACAATGAGAGTTTATTGGGGGGTTAAATATAATTTAGCGAGAGATGTTTTGGAAAGCTTAGAATCTTTAGGCATTGTTTCTGTTGGTGAGCTCAAGGACTCTGATGTCGCGGTTATTGACTCAGATTCTGTTGGGTTTTTAGTAGATGCAATTGAGAGGGTAAAAAATTATTGTGTTTTTGTTGTTGTCTATAGAGATCGTATTCCAAGTATTTTGTGGTTATCAAATCCAGAATACCATTGGCATAACAGATTTTTTGTATTGCCATTCTCTGGTCAAGGAAGCGTGGTAGAATTTTTACTCAAAGAATTTGCGAAATAAAATGTACCCTTAATATCCTACCCGTTGCAATGCATCGGGTTTTTTTTGTTGCAGGAAATCAAAAATAGTTATAAAATTAAAGTAATTTATTTAGGTAAATTTGAAATAAAATAAGGGTTTTGTTGTATTAAATATATGCAGGATATTAGTAAAAATGACCAAGAATTAGCTATTTTGGTTCAATCTGGCAAGGTTGATTTTTTTGACATACTTTTTAATCGTTATGAAGCTAAAATAAAACGATATGCTAAGAAATTTATTTACCAAGAAGAGGAAATAAATGATGCAGTCCAGCAAATATTTACCAAAGCATTTATAAATATAAAAAGTTTTGATTCCCAAAGAAAGTTTTCTTCGTGGCTTTATAGAATAGCCCACAATGAACTTGTTAATTTATTAAAGAAAAAAAGACATAGTTTTCTGCCACTATTTAATCTTGATGTATTTTTGCCTCGTAATTATATAAATAATAATATAGAAGATAATATTGATAGGAAAAATATGCAAAAACAAGTAGAGCAAACTTTAGAAAAAATTGATGCCAAGTATAGAGAGCCACTTTATCTGTATTACATAGAAGAGTTAGATTATAAAGATATTTCTGAAATTATGAAAATTCCAGTTTCTACTGTAGGAGTAAGAATTGCTCGAGCTAAAAAATTAATGAAAAATATTTTAAATTCAAAAATTATTTAAATATATGGAAAATTCAAATAATATAAAAGAAGATATTTTACAAAAAATAAAATCTGGCAAAGTAAAGATGAAGCCAAAAATATTTTTTGTACTTAAAACAGGATTTTTTATCTTGCTATTTTTAGCTTTACTACTTTTTGCTGTCTATTTAATAAGTTTTATTGTGTTTATGATGAAAGCTTCAGGGCTTTGGTTTATGCCAGGATTTGGGCTTAATGGTATAGGTATTTTATTTAGATCATTGCCTTACTTTTTAATTATTTTAGCTTTAGCTTTAATAATATTTTCCGAGTTTTTTGCTGAGCATTTTGCTTTTGTATATAAAAGGCCAATGATTTATTCTTTATCAGCTATAGTATTAATTGTGATAATTTCTGCTATGGCAACATCTCAAACTTCAATGCATGCTGGTATATTCCAAAGAGCTCGAGAAAATAACCTCCCTATTATAAAGCCATTTTATGAGCAAGCGTCTAATATCAGGCCTGAAAATATGCATGCTGGGATTATCTTGGATATAAATGAGTTAGATTTTAATATACAAACTTTAAGTGGGCAAAATTTAAGAGTAATTCCATGTAAAAATGGTAAAGGTAAAACTCCCAAGATTCTTTCTACTGGTGAGAGGGTAGTAATTATTGGACCCGTAAAAAACAACACAATTGATTGCTTAAATATTTTAAAAGTTGCAGATGATGGTTCTTTAACTCCGCTTTACAAAATGAGAAGAAAAATGAAATAAATTCATAAATTAATTGTAATAAAGGGTAGAAAGGTCGCAAGATTTATAATTAAAAAAATATTAATATAATAAATATATGAATAAAAAATACCTATTATTTTTAGCAGTCCCAGTCTTAGCTGTTGCTTTGGGAACAAGTGCTTATGCATTTTACGGCAATCAGGGAGAAGGCAGGACAGATGTAATAAGTGCTATAGCTAAAAAGTTTAACTTAAATGCATCTGATGTTCAAAAAGTGTTTGATGAGCAAAGAACAGCAAATCAAACTCAAAATGAGCAAAAGTTTACAGATTTTATAAACAAATCTGTAACTGATGGCAAAATTACTCAAGATCAAGCAAACAAAATTATTGCAAAACATGCAGAAGTCAAAGCACAAAGAGATGCATTGCAAGGTAAAACTAAAGAAGAAATAAGATCTGCTATGAAAACTCAAGGTGATGCTCTAAAGCAATGGGCAACAGATAACAATATCCCAATGCAATATTTGATGTTTGGTGGTCTTGGCAGTAAGGGTTTGGGAATGTTTGGGCAAGGCAAAGCTCAGGGGTGCAAAATGGGTCAATTCAATAACAATGGCGCAAATCAATAAAATTAAAAATTTAGTTGATTAAATAGAATCTCAAAAACCGGAATTACGTATCCGGTTTTTGGTTGCTAAAAATTAAAAATAGTTATAAAGTTAAATATATTTATAGTAAGTAATTAATATATATAAAATAAAAATATGAATTTAGAAGATATAATTGCAAAAGGAGCTGTAATAATTGATGTAAGAACTAAAGAAGAATTTGATGCAGGACATATTCATGGTTCTTTTAATATCCCGCTCGATGAACTTGGTAAAAATTTAAATTGGCTTGCAGTCGATGTGCCCACAGTTGTATGTTGTGCTTCAGGGTCAAGAAGCGAAACTGCAAAATTTATTCTACAAGCTAATGGCTTTAAAGAAGTTTATAATGGCGGAGCTTGGGATGATTTAGGAAGCTTAAAAGGCATTGGTTCATGCAAAGTAAAATAAAATTATGGAAAGCAATAAAGCAAAATTAGTTATAAATCATTTAAAAAATCTAGGGACTAAAAAAAGAGCCGAAGCTTCAAAATGGTTTTTTAAAACTAAAAAAGGTCAGTATGGTTTTGGAGATATTTTTTGGGGAATAAGTGTGCCAGATCAAAGAAGAATAGCTAAGAAATATCAAGATTTATCTTTACCTCAAATATCTTTGTTATTAAAAAACAAAGTCCATGAGTTAAGGCTTACGGGGCTTTTTATTTTGGTATTGCAATTTAAAAAATATGATGAGATGGCAAGAAGCAAAATTGTAAAATTTTATTTAAAACATAAAAATTATATAAATAATTGGGACTTAGTAGACTCTTCTGCTTTATATATTTTAGGAGAATATCTAAAAGATAAGAATAAAGATATTTTATATAAATTAGCAAAATCAAAAAATTTGTGGCACAGAAGAATTGCTATTATTTCTACTTTTGCTTTTATAAGACAAAATCAATTTGAAGATACTTTAAAAATTTCTAAGATTCTCTTAAAAGATAATCATGATTTGATCCATAAAGCAGTTGGTTGGGCTTTAAGAGAAGTTGGTAAAAAAGATATGGAAAAAGAAGAGGAGTTTTTAGAAAAATATGCTAAGATAATGCCAAGAACAATGCTTCGTTACGCAATAGAAAAATTCCCAGATTCAAAACGCAAAATGTACTTACAATAAAAAAGCCCTGCAACAATTGAACGTTGATACAGGGCTCTGAGTTTCGCGGGCTTGGCGAGGGGAGTCATCGCTTGTTGTGCGACTCTTCAATCTGTCGACGGAGGCTTTCGATGGTCTCGTCGTACTTGAAATTACCTTTGCCTGGCGCTACGAGAACATGGCAAATGACCAAGTCATCCCGATGAGGGTCGTCCAGGCAGACTTGCTCAGGACTGTCGCTGTCCGCCCAATCGCCACACGTAAATTGCATGTGGCAGGCACGACACTCATAGAAGTCTGACATGTTGATGCTGATTCTGCCATCATTGCACTTTGGGCAAGGAATGTGAACCTGCAAATCCCTCAAGTGATCGAGTTTGCCGACCGGGCAGTCCTCTGTGTGCCCTTCGGTTAGATATGAGCTACAGATTTCACACCTGCAGGCCATAATCTGACGCGGGCGAAGACTCATTCCCAACATCATGGCATTTTCCTTTCATTCTCAGGGGTAGGGAAATTGGCTTGCCATTTGGCCTATTTCCGAAGTTTGTGTACAATAGTTAATTATAACAATATAACGGTTAAATGTCAAGAGTTGCTAGGTTGTCGTATGACAACTTGAAGAAAATAAAAAATATTTATATCTATGAAAAATTTTTGGGGAAAATTTAAAAAAAATAAAAGACCGATTATGGTGCAAGCTCCAATGAGTGGAGTAAGCGATCAAGCTTTTCGGCTTATGTTTGCAAAATATGGCTCGCCAGATGTTTTCTGGACAGAGTTTATTTCAGCTTCTGCTTTGTTTTCTCCTAAAGCTCAAAAATATTGTTTTGATGTTTTAAAATTTTCTAAAAAAGAAAGACCAATAGTAGCTCAAATTTTTGGTGCAAATTTAGAAGAATTAGAAAAAGCTGCGAAAGTAATTGCCAAGCTTGGCTTTGATGGTATTGATATAAATATGGGTTGCCCAAATAGAAATGTAGAAAAACAAGGAGCTGGCTCTGCTTTAATAAAAAATTCAGAGCAAGCAGTAAAAGTGATTAGAGCTGTAAAAAAAGGTGCTGGTAAGTTGCCTATTTCCGTAAAAACTAGAATTGGTTACAATAAAAATGAAATTGCAGATTGGATTCCTGTAATTTTAAAAGAAAATGTTTCTGTCTTAACCGTACACTTTCGTACAACAACACAAGCTTATGCCCCACCAGCTCATTGGGAATTAGCCAAAGAACTTGTAGAACTTCGCAATAAATATGCTCCAGAAACTTTATTAATTGGTAATGGTGATGTAAAGTCTTTAAAACATGCCATGAAATTAGTAAAAGAAACTGGTTTAGATGGTATTATGATAGGTAGAGCAGTCTTGGGAAATCCTTGGTTCTATGTAGATAAAAAACCAACACTTTTAGAAATTTTAAATGCAATTATACAGCACTCAGAACTTTTAGGAAAAGAAAAGCATTGGGATAGTATTAAAAAACATTTTCATGCATATTGTAAA
>MHPU01000021.1:0-9378 GCA_001820485.1 Candidatus Staskawiczbacteria bacterium RIFOXYD1_FULL_32_13 | reverse complement strand
ATTGTGATATAAGAAATAATGAAAAAGTAATGTGTTAGCATTAGGCAAATTAACGCAAAAAATCACTTTAGGTGACTTTTTATTTTATTAAGCAATTACAATAAATTTCATCAGGTACATAAGTAGTATGCCAGTGATGAAAAACAGAAAAGAAACTATTGATTTTTTTAAATTTTTTTCTTTTCTAGCTTCTGGCATTAGGTCTGAGGCTGCAATATAAATAAATCCTCCAGCGGCAAAAGGAATAAGGTAAGTAGTAATATTTTCTGAATAAAAAGAAACAAAATATCCTAAAATTCCTCCAATCACAACCATTAAAGCTACTATATAATTTAGAGTAAGTGCTTTAATTTTTTCGAAACCAGCATGAATCAAAACTCCAAAATCTCCTATTTCTTGAGGAATTTCATGTAAAGCAATGGCCAGTGTTGTGGCAATGCCTATTTTTATATCAAGTAAAAATGCGCCGGCTATAATTAGTCCGTCGATAAAATTATGTATAGAATCTCCTATTAAGCTCATATATCCATATGTATGTATGTTGCATTCGCCTTTGTGGCAATGGTGCCAATGCAATACTTTTTCAATAAAAAAGAATAGAACAAAAGCCAGCATAGTTATAAAAAAGACTATGTTTATATCCATTGACTCCGATGCCTCTGGTAATAAGTGTAAAAAAGCTCCGCCAATTAATGCACCAGCTGATAAAGAAACTAAAAACAAGGTTATTTTTGGAAGAACATCTTTTTTTAAAATTAAGAAAAATGCAACTATCCAAACGCACAAAGTTATTGAGAATGTTGCTAATAAAATTTGTAGTAAAATCATTTTATTTTTTAAGCTTGATATTTTTTATCTTGCCTGCCCACAGGCATGGCAATAACCATAAAATTCAAGAGAGTGATTAATTATATTAAATTGATTTTGTTTGGCAATTTGTTTTTCTTGTTTTTTTAAATGATTTGTAATATCTACTTTAATAATCAAACTACATTTTAGACAAATTAAGTGATGATGATGGTCTTTGGGTATTTCATAATAATCTTTACCTGAAATAGTATTTTTTAAAATAATATGATTTTTTGTTAAAAATTGTAGTTCGCGATATATGGTAGAGCGATCGGGATTAATTTTTTTATTTTTTAATTTTTTTATTAATTCTTCCTTTGTTAACAAACAACAGCCCTCGCCTAGGGAACTAATAACAGCTTTTCTGATTTTAGTTAATCTCCCGCCAAATAATTGAATTGTTTTGTGGGTTGTGTCGTGAGTTTTTTTGTTGGTTATAATCATATTTATTATTGCAACATTGTTGCATTAAATAAGTATATTATATTAGCAACCTCAAGTCAAGGAAGTAAGCATATTATCTTGCGTCTTTGTTTGAAAAATAGTAAATTTAAGTATATGGACAACATAAAAGCGCGAGTAATTTCTGAACATAAGGGAGCTTATAAAGTCATAAATGAAAATGGCGAATTTTTGGCAAAAGTAACTGGCAAACAAATGTTTACTGCCAAAAGCAGAGAAGATTATCCAGCTATTGGGGATTTTGTTATAATTGATGAATTGCCAGAAAATAATGCAGTAATAAAAAGTATTTTACCAAGACAAAGCATAATTAAAAGAAAGTACGGCGATAAAAATAAATCTGGAGAGAAAAGTGATACTCAAATTATAGCTGTAAATATTGATATTGCTTTTATTGTGCAGTCACTTGGCAGGGATTATAATTTAAATAGGTTTGAAAGATATTTTTCAATACTTAGTGATGGTAGTATAAAACCTGCAATTATATTAAATAAAATTGACTTGGTTTCAAAACAAGAGCTTGATGAAGTCTTAAGTCAAATAAAAAATAGATTTCCTAATGTTGATGTTATTTTAACAAGCACAATTACAGATAAAGATTTGTCTGGATTAAAAAATTATCTGCAAGTTGGTAAAACTTATTGTTTTTTAGGTTCATCTGGCGTGGGTAAATCTTCTATAATAAACAAATTGCTTGGCAATCCGCCAGCTGGCGGATTAATAAAAACAGAGCAAATTAGCTCATATTCAGATAGAGGCAAACATATTACAACTACAAGACAAATGTATTTTTTAGAAAGTGGTGCAATTGTAATTGATAATCCAGGCATAAGAGAAGTTGGCTTAACAGATGCAGATGCTACTTTAGAAAGTTTGTTTGATAAAATAACTGAGTTATCTTTGCAGTGTAAATTTAATGATTGCACTCATACTCAAGAAATTGGTTGCAATGTTTTAAAAGCAGTAAAGGTAGGAGAAATTGATAAGAAGCAATTTGAAAATTATTTAAATTTAAAAAAAGAAGCAGAATTTTATAAAATGTCTGAAATTGAAAAAAAAGAAAAGGAACGAGATTTTGGTAAATTTATAAAAAAAGCAAAAAAAGATTTAAAAGATTATAGCATTAAAAATTGAATAATCATTTATTTGATTTTTATATATGAAAGGAGTAAAATTAAGTAATAAAATTAAAAAATAAAAATATGATAAATAAATTTTTTGTGGTGGGATTTTTAGTTATTGTTTTTAGTGTAAATATGAATAATTTGTGTTTAGCAAAACAGCAGGGAAACGATTCTGCTGGTGGTGTGCAAGTACAAATTCAAGCTGAAGATCAACAGCAAAATCAAAATCAAAATCAAAATGACAGTCAAAATTTTTTAGGTGCTAAAGAGCAGGAGCAAGAACAAGAGAGAGAAAGAGAACAAGAACAAAAATCAGAGCAGAATGGCCAAGAAAACGGGCTCAATGGCCAAAATCGTAGAAGCGCGGTAGCAAATTTTGTTCAGAAACTTCAAGAGGTTGCCAATAGGCAGTCAGGCATAGGTCAACAAGTAAAAATTATTGCTCAAGAGCAAAATCAGTCAGAGGAAACAACCTTGCAAGCAATGGAGAAAGTGCAAACCAGAAGCAAAGTAAGGACATTTTTTTTGGGGACAGATTATAAAAATTTGGGTACATTAAGAAGTGAAATGGTACAGACTAGAAATAGGTTAAATCAGTTGGAAGATTTGGCTGAAAATATACAAGATGAAAATGACAAAGAAGAATTCCAAAATCAGATGCAGGCATTAGAGCAAGAACAGCAAAATATCGAAGATTTTATAAAATCCCAAGAAAGCAAATTTAGTTTATTTGGCTGGCTGGTAAAATTATTTAATAAATAAAAATTAATTGAGAAACCCAGCGAAAGTTTGCTAAGGGCAAATTGAAAAATAAAATATGGATTTACAAGAGATAATTAAAAAAGGTGCAATAATAATTGATGTAAGAACCAAAGAAGAATTTGACCAAGGTCATATTCAAGGTTCTTTAAATATCCCAGTAGATGAAATTGGCAATGCTTTAACCTGGCTTGCAAAAGAGGTGCCGACTGTTGTTGTTTGTGCTTCTGGAGCAAGAAGTGCTTATGTAAAATATATTTTAGAATCAAAATCAAATAACTTTAAAGAAGTTTACAATGGGGGAGCTTGGGATAGTTTGGGTAATGTTCACGCTGGCGCTTGTCTTATAAAATAATTAAATAACCTGACGCACAGGCAGGTAAAAATATGAAAATAAATTTTTGGGGTAAAATAGCATTGGTAATAGCAATTGTTTTAGTTGTGACTGGTTTTGTAGTGTGGTATTTTAGTTTGCAAAATTTGAAGCCAATAACCACTAACAATAATCAAAACAATTTGGCTAATCCCGCTTCGGAAAATTGTATTCAAAAAGGTGGCACGCTTTTAATGCGGGAAAATAAAAAAGGTCAATACGGCGTTTGTTTGTTTGAAGATAACATGCAATGTGAAGAATGGGCACTTTTGCGAGGTCGGTGTCCTGTTGGAGGTTTAAAAATTACAGGTTATGAAAATGATGCACAAATTTATTGTGCTATTACTGGTGGACAAGTTGAAGGTGTTGGCACAAGCACTCCTATGTGCAAACGTGTTGATGGTACTTATTGCAATACTCAGGCTAACTTAGATGGTGAATGCCCAGATCCCAATGATCCTAACCCAAACGCTGGCAACACCGAAGCTCCATAAGGTAAAGTAAATTTAAAATAAAAAATTTATGGTAAAAGCAATATTATTTGATCTTGACGGCGTAGTGATTACAAGTACAGGCAAAAGATTTAGCGAAAGGCTTTCAGAGAAGCTTGATATTTCTATGGAAATTATATCAGAGTTTTTTGTAAAAGATTTTAGGGAGTATTCCTTTGGCAGAGCTGATTTAAAAGAGAAAATTGCCCCATATTTACCTAAATGGGGTTTTGATGGCAGCGTGGATGATTTACTAAAATTTTGGTTTGAACATGAAGGCACTCTAGACCATGAAGTTTTAAAAATTGTTGCTAATTTGCGCTCAAAAGGAATAAAATGTTTTATTGCCACTCGTCAAGAAAAGTATAGAAAAGAATATTTGTTAAATATTATGGGGCTTAAAGAAAAATTTGACGGGATATTTTGCACCTGTGATATTGGTTTTGATAAAAGTGAAAAAGGCTATTGGGATTATGTTTTTAAAGAATTGAATTTAAAACCAGAAGAAATTATGTTTTTCTGTGATAGCATAAAGAATATTGATATAGCAAAAAGTCTTGCTATCCAAGCCTACTTTTATGAGGGTGTAGATTTCTTAAAAGAAAAAATTTAAGGGAATGAAATGAACACTTATCTGACACTTAAATCTTGGTAAAAATTTTAGGGTTCAGGCAGGAATTAAAATGTAATTGAACTTGTCTTCCAAAAGAGCTTTGTCTCGCCGAAGCTTGCAAGCGAAGGCGGATAAATTTAAGTAATTAAATAAAAAAAATGGAAAATAAAGATTTAAATTTTGGAGAGCAAGGTAAGTCAGAAAAAGATATTATATGGGAAGAAAAACAAAGAGAAGTTGATAAAATTGTTGATGGTTTGGGCGAGGAAATAGATAAAAACATTAAAGATGTAGTGGTAGCTTTTGTGGCTAATGGTTTTTCAACTTCTGCTTCTTGTGAGGGGCATATTGTAAGTGAAAGTGAAAAGCAAAGAGGTGAATTGTACCCTTGGATTGATATTTGTTTGCCAGAGCCCGAAGGTTGGCAGGAAAGTGAAGATAAAAAAGAACAATGGCGCGCAGAAAATTTATTACAAAGGCAAAGGCTGAAAAATTTGTTAAAAGAATTTTATAAAGATAAACAAGTCACAGATGACGCCAATTTGATTTTTGAAGATATCGGCATATTTGGAAGATTTAGGATAAGGAGCTTGGGAGGTGAAAATATGCAATCTTTAAATAGTGAAAGGCAAAAACAGTTGCAAAAAATTTATAGAAAAGAAATGAATGATTTTGCTAAATTTTTAAAACAAAAGTTTATGTTAGATAGTAATTAATTAAAAAATAATTTAAAAAATTAAGAGCATCAAATTCTCTAGGTTGCCCTAGGGCAACCTGAAGCTATTTCCTGCCTGCCATAGGTAGGTAAAAATAATTAGAATAGCAAAATAGAAATTATAAAAAGTCATTCTAACCTATGTTAAGATAAAAAATATTTAAGGCAAGAAAAAAGCCCGGGTTCGCAGTTGCGAGACTCGGGCGCGACGAGACAGGAAATTGGATTGGCAGGCTAAGCGCTCTTTTGTTTCTTGTCTTCGTTTTTGTGCACGACTTGCCCGTTCTCCCAGAACACGGACGCGCCTTGGCGGTTGTAGCCGCGATCTGCTGGTTGCCTGTGGTGAAGTGCAGGCGACCGCACGTTTGGCACGGAAACGAGTTCTGGCACATAGTGTAACTCGTTTTTAGCGGAATGGGGAGATTGAGATTAAGATCTCCACCACAACCTTCGACTAGACATTTCATCGAAAACTCCTTTCAAGGATTGGGAAAGGCAAAACATATATACTTTAACAAAATACTGAGATATTGTCAATAGTTTGAGTAGTGCAATAACGAGTTGCCTTTCGGGCGGTTTATTGGTGTAATGAAATTAAAATAAAAATAAATTTATGATGTCGATAATTATTATTTTAGGAATGGGATATTTTTAGCACTATTTATTGGTGGCCTTGTTATAAAAAATAATTAGGTTAATGAGTATTAACTTAAAAGCTATTCTAAAAATAATTAGTACAAGGTGTAAAAATTAATTTAATAAAATTATGAATTATAAAAATATTTTATTTTTGGTGGGTGTGATATTGGTTTTTGGTGGCGGTATGGTTAGTAATGTGCAGGCTACTGTGGGTGGACCAACTTTTATTTATGACTTTAAATATAATCCACAAGACGAGTCTGTTTACTATAAAACGGTTTCTGAAAGCGGAAGAGGGTGCCCGCCAGAATTGATGAAATTGTCATTGGTATCTGGAGAATCAAAAACGGTTTATTCGTGTGATGACGGAGAAAAATTAATGCAAAACGGAGGTAATTTTTTTGATGTTAATTTGGCAATTGATAATATAGTTTTAAATTTTAAAGATTTAACAGCTATAAATCTTAGGGATAATAAAATTTATGTTGATGTAAATTTTGTCGATTATAAAAAATTTAGTTCAGATTCCAATGACATTGAGCTTGCCAATTTTACAGTCTTACTGTATCAAGATGGCAAAAAAGTGCTTGATTTTTCCCTAACTGGTTGCAATTTAAAACAGCCGTTTACTTTTGCCGGGTATGCTATACCGGGTTTTGACAAGAAAATTGCTCTACTGCTTTCAACAAAAGGTGATTGTATGGAAGGTGGATATATCAATGAAACTTTGTACGTTGTTGGTGGACTAGAAAATTTGAATAAAGCTGACATTTCTAATTACTACAAGTATGCTTCGGCATTAACGCCCAACGAAGGAACCTTGGTTGTTTTTGAGTCAGATAAACCAGATATTTTAGACGTCACACTAAAAAATGACTATTCTACAGATTCAAAAAATTTTAATTTTTATTTGATTGGAATTGGATTTTTTGTTATAATAATTATATTTCTGATCGGATTAATTTTTAAAATAAAGAAAAGAAAAAATTAATTTTTTTGGAGCAAAGGAGACACAGCTTCTATACAAGAGAAAAGTGTAGAAACATTTAAAGATTGTATTAAATCTGAAAATTAAAAAGAATAATTAAATAAAAAAGCGGTTTTCCAAGACCGCTTTCGTGTTGGCTATGCGAGAGGCACTAAAGCATCACCGATTTTTCAATCTTTTGTTGTGACGCCTTTTGGCTTCACAGATGACACAAACATTTGAGAAATGCCATGTTGTGTAGCCATTATTCTTGACTTCGTTGTGATAAAAGAACTTGTGATGTTTGAGCCATGATCTTTGACAGACTTTGCAAGTTTTTTCTTCGAGTGGGACAGATCGGTTGTCATTAGTTTTTATCATAGCTTGGTATAGCTTGATTAGTTTTTGCTCTCTTTGGGTAATGTTGAAATCAAACTCTGCAAGCATTTTTGCACTTCTTTTGCACATGCCTGCAAGATATTTTCTTCTTGTGCTTGGGATTTTGAGCACAATAGAAAATGGTGGCTTAACACCAAGTTTTCTTTGTTTTGCATCAACAGTGCCTTTTTTGATGCCAAATTTTCTGGCAATCTGTTGAATAGAGAACTCTGTAGAATGTTCACGCAAAAAAGCATTAAGAGTTCTTGATTCTCGTTTAGTAAGAATTTTTCGTTTTCTTGCCGAGCGAGATCGATTCTTATTCACTAATCGTAGTCTGCCCATCCACTTGCGGATGTTGTGTACTGTTCTTGGTTTTGTTTCTTTGCCAAGCATTTCAAATTCAGCGATTTGTTCTGGCGGGCAATTGTCGGCAATAAGCTGGCGAAGCTTTTTTTGTTGGGCTTTTGTGAATGGTGGAAATCCTCTTGTTGGTATTAGACCAAGCTCTCTTGCTTTGCGCCTGATACATGCTTTTTTCCTACCACGGAATCTTACATTCTCAATAGGCATGCCATTTGCTAGTAGCGATTCTAATCGATTCAAGTTTTTCTTTGTCCATTTTTTCCACCCAAAGGTCATTTTGATTCTCCTAATTGTTAAGGTGCATAAATACTAGTTTGTTAAGCTTAATATACGCTACCATATAAAATAAAAAATTTAAACACCATGGTCGCTTTTCGGGCGATTTTTTGATATAATGAAAATGAAAAGTAAAGATTAATTAACGAAAACTATGATGTCGATAATTGTTATTTTAGGAATTGGGATATTTTTAACACTACTTATTGGTGGCCTTATTTGGGCCGTATTCCAAGACTCAAAAGAAAATTCAAAAGAAGAAAAAAATAATTTAATTAAAAAATAAACATTATTAAATAATAAGAAATATGGATATAGAGTATGAGGCAACATTTACAAATATTGATAAAAATAAGTATCGTGAGAAGTTGGCAGAAATTGGTGCGAAATTGATAAAACTAGAATTTCTACAAAAACGGGTTACTTTTAAGTTGCCTGATGGCCACGAGATAAAAGGAGGTTTCTTGCGTGTGAGAGATGAGAATGACAAAATTACAATGAGCTTAAAAGTGATGGATGGTGATCAAATTGAAAATCAAAAAGAGATTTGTTTGCAAGTTGATAATTTCAAGAAAGCCGAGGATTTTTTGCTTAGCATTGGTTGTGTAAAAAAATCTTATCAAGAGACTAAAAGAGAATTGTGGATGCTTGATGGAGTAGAAGTTACAATTGATGAATGGCCATTTTTGGAACCATTGATTGAAATAGAAGGGATTTCTGAAGAATCTGTGAAAATAGTCTCTAAAAAATTGGGGTTTAATTATGCAGATGCATTTTTTGGAGCTACTGGGACTATTTATAGTAGAAAGTATAATCTTTCAGAAGATATTATAAACAATCATACGCCAGAAATAGTATTTGATGGTGAAAATCCATTTCTAAAAAGTAAAAATTAATTAATAAACATAAATAATAAAAATTATCAGGTTATCATGTGATAACCTAAAGCTATTTCAAAAAAAATGGAATAGTAAATTTTATCCTAACCTATGTTAAGATAAAATAATTAATATTATTAATTAAAATATGATATTAAAAAAAGAATCGGAAAAATTATATGAGGATGAAGAGACTCGAGTAAAAAACGAGATTGGGTTTATTCGTCAAATGTGCGGAACAGCAAGTAATAACGATTGGGAGTTTGATTTATTAAATAGAATTTGGAAAGATTATTCAGATGGCAGTTTGACAGCAGATGAAGCTATTAAAAAAGCTAATAACGTTTTTGAAAGTAAAAATTTAAGATAAATTCATAAACAACAATTTTGATGTCTAGGTCCAGATACATGTGATACACTTGTTAAGTTTGTAATACGATAACGTTTTTTGTTGGTAAGCCACATATTTTTATCTTTTGTGAGTATTC
>MHPU01000020.1:50474-53602 GCA_001820485.1 Candidatus Staskawiczbacteria bacterium RIFOXYD1_FULL_32_13 | reverse complement strand
AAATATGTATCAGCCTTTACAGTATAGGCATCAACTAAAGTTTGAAGTAAATTAAAATTATCTTTTAATTCATTAAAATCATTCTCAGTTTTGCCAAATTTTTGGTCTAAATATTTAATTAACTCTTTATAATCTTTATTCATATGTTGTTATTATATATTTTTTGAAAATCTGTGTCAAATTTTTATTATGTGGATTTAATTGGCATTACAACATATAAATAATTTACATCTCCAACTGGCTTTAAAACACACGGCCCTTCTTTTTCTGAAAGCTCAAAAATTACTTCTGAACTTTTTATATTATTTAATCCGTCAATTAAATATTTATGATTAAAAGAAACCTCTAAATCTTCTCCTTGAATTTTAGCTGATAAAGAAGATCTGTTTTCCCCGATGTCAGCACTTTGAGCAAAAATTTCAACTTCATTATTTTTTGAATTAACTATAAATTTTACTTCATTTATTTTTCCAGAAAAAAGAGAGGCTGTTTTAATTTGATTTAAAAATTCATCTCTTTTAAGCACAATTTTTGTTTTAAAATCTTTCGGAATAATATCTTGATAATTTGGATATTCTCCTTCAATTAATCTAGAAGTAATTTGAATTTGTGGTTTTTCTGATTCTTTCATTTGTACTTCAAACATTATTTGATTTGGAGAAAAATAAATTTTTGCATTTTCATCTTTTTCTATTAAAATATTCATTATTTCTTTAGCTGGTTTTTGAGGAATAATAAAAGATATTTCTTTTTTTACTGCTTTATCTAAAACAATTGTTTTTTCAGCTAACCTAAAACTATCTGTGGCAACAATTTTTAAGTTATTTTTAGAAAATAAAAAGTAAATTCCTGAAATTTCTGGTCTTGACTGTGAGACAGAAGCAATATCTACAACTTGAGATAAGCCCTGACAAACCTTTTTTATATCTAAATCAACAAATTCTAAATTTTTAAATTCTGGAATAATTGGAAATTCTTCTGGATTAGAACCCTGTATTTGAGTTTTAAAATTTTTACACTCAATATAAAGACCTTGTTTTTTTTCTTCTAAAGTTATTTTTTCATTAGGTAGAAGCGAAATAAAACTAGATAAAAATTTTACAGGAATAGCCACTTTCCCTTTTTTTACAATTTTAGTTAAAATCCATAATTTAATTGCTGTTTCTAAATCAGTAGAACTTAAAACTAAATAATTTTCATCTGTATCTATTAATACATTATCTAAAATCGGCAATGATAAATTTTTACCTACAATTCGTTCTACAACATTTAAAGCCATTTTTAAATTTTCTTTTAAAATTTCAATTTTCATAAATTTTTAATATTTTTAGTAATAGTAATAATAATTATATAAATTATTGTTGTTATTATGACTTGATGTTTTATTTATTTTTTGAAATATAAATAAGATTAAATTACTCTTAAAATATTATTAAAAATAATGTCAGAAAGTTGTGTATAAGACAATATAAATAATTGTTTAATAAACTGTTTATATTTTTAGTACTTTAATTTATTTATTTTTTTATATACTATTTATCCACTATATATTCTCTGTTTAATAAGATTTAATTCTTCTGTTAATTTATTATTTTCTTCATTTTCTTGAAGTATTTTTTTATAAGCATAAATAGCTGTTGTATGATCTTTTCCGCCAAATTTTCTAGCAATAGCTGGAAAAGAATATTTTAATTCTTTTCTTAATAAAAACATTGCCACTTGCCTTGGTTTTACAATTTCTTTTCTTCTTGTGCAATTAAAAATACTTTTTTCATCTAAGCTATAAAATTTAGAAACTGTTTCTATTATTTTTTTAAAACTTACAACATCAAAAGGTGAAAATACAAATCCTTTTAATAATTGTTTTGCTAAATCTATAGTAATTCCATCATTATTTGTTTTAATATGTAAAGATAAACGGTTTAAAGCCCCTTCTAGTTCTCTTATATTTTTTTTTACATTATTTGCTATGTATTCTAAAACATCTTCAGAAATATTTAGATTCTTTTCTTGAGCTTTATTTTTTAATATAACAAGCCGAGTTTCATAATCTGGTAAACTAACATCAGCTATCATTCCACCCTCAAATCTTGATCTTAATCTTTCTTCTAATTCTGGAATAGCATTTGGTGGTCTATCTGAAGAAAGAACAATTTGTTTATTTTTTTCATATAAAGAATTAAAAGTATGGAAAAATTCCTCTTGTGTTTTATTCTTACCAGCTAAAAATTGAATATCATCAATTATCAAAACATCTATGGATGATAAACTATTTTTAAGTGTTTCAATACTTCCTCCTCTTATAGCTGAAACAATATTAGAAACAAATTTTTCTGAAGAAATATATTTTACTTTTTTTTTGTTTCCATTTTCAGAAATTTTATTTCCAATTGCTTGTATTAAATGTGTTTTTCCAAGACCCACTCCACCATAAATAAATAAAGGATTATAAACATTACCTGGATTTTCCGCGACAGCTAAAGCCGCAGCATTGGCTAATTCATTAAAAGATCCAACTACAAAATTGTCAAAAGTATATTTTGGATTTAAATTAGTTTCTTTATTAACCTTAAATTCATCAAATTTTAATTGTTCAGTGTCTACTTTTTCTTGAATTTGATTATTTCTGAATAAAGGAGGATTTATTTTTAATGATTGTGGTTTAATAATAAAATTTAAATCTTTTATTTGGTCATCTACTTCATGCAGAGCTTTTAAAATTAACTTATTATATTTATTACTTAACCATTCTTTTGAAAAGGCATTGGGAACAGATATTATAACGGTTTTGTCTTCTTTCAAGATTATTTCCGTATTTTGAAACCATGTAGCAAAATTAGCCTTAGATACATGAAACTGCATTTGAGCTAAAACTGATTGCCATAATTCTTTATTATCCATAATTTCTTTTTATTAATTTTTTATATAATGTTATATTTTCTCTTTTTAATGAATCAATGTCAAATAAGAACAAAATGTCTACACATGTTATTAACATGTGGATAACTTGTGTTTTAAATTTAAGTTTAGACGCACAATAAAAATTTTAGAATTTGGTTTGACTCAAAGTACTTTTTATACTATACTAACTATATTACTATAATAATATAATTAAATACAATATTGAC
>MHPU01000020.1:50345-50467 GCA_001820485.1 Candidatus Staskawiczbacteria bacterium RIFOXYD1_FULL_32_13 | reverse complement strand
TGAAAATAAAATGAGTTTTACATATAAACCAAAAAAGAAGAAAAGAAGGAATACACACGGATTTTTGAAAAGAAAACAAACAAAATCCGGAAAGCAAGTTATTGCTAGAAGAAGAGCTAAGG
>MHPU01000020.1:11588-50320 GCA_001820485.1 Candidatus Staskawiczbacteria bacterium RIFOXYD1_FULL_32_13 | reverse complement strand
TCTTTATGTTGCCAAAAGAAAATAGAATAAAAAAGAAAAAAGATTTTGAAGTGATTTTTAAAAAAGGTAAATCTTTTAAAAATAGTTTTTTTATTTTAAAAGTTTTAAATAATAATCTTAAAATAAGTCGTTTTGCTTTTGTAATTAGCCAAAAAGTTTCTAAAAAAGCCACAGAAAGAAACAAAATTAAAAGAAGAATGTCTAGTTTTTTAGAGGAAAACTTTCAAAAGATGAAAATTGGGTTTGATTTTGTTTTTATAGTTTTGCTGTCTGCAAAAGATAAAAGTTTTGATCAAATAAAAGAAAGCGTAGAGGATATTTTACAAAAAGCGAAGGTAAAAATATAATATTAAGTTGTCATCCCCGTGAAAACGGGGATCCAGAGTTCACACATTTAACCCTGGATTCCCAATCAAGTTGGGAATAACACTACTACTATAATGTTTGAATTTATAGCAAATATTTTTAATATTTTTTTATATAAGCCATTGTTTAATTCTTTGGTTTTATTTTATAATATTATACCGGGACATGATTTTGGAATAGCGATTATATTTTTAACTTTAGTTATAAAATTTATTTTATATCCTTTATCTGTAAAAGCATTTGCTTCACAAAAGGTTCTGCAGGATTTGCAACCAAAAGTTAAGGAAATACAAAATAAATATAAAGATGATAAAGAAAAATTAGCCAAAGCAACATTAGAGCTTTATAAAAATGAAAAAATTAATCCATTTTCTGGACTTTTTTTAGCTTTTATACAATTACCAATTTTAATAGCTTTATATCAAGTATTTTGGCAAGGATTAAAACCTGAACAGCTAAACAATTTATATAATTTTGTCACCCGTCCTATTGTAATAAATCCTGTTTTTTTAGGAATAATAGATTTATCAAAACCAAATATATATTTTGCTATAATAGCTGGGATACTTCAATTTTTCCAAACCAAAATGGTAGCTTCTAGTCAAAAGAAAGATAAAGGTGGTGCGCCAGATATGGCTCAGGCTATGCAAACTCAAATGTTATATGTTTTTCCAATTATAACAATAATAATACTTTTAAGTTTACCTTCAGCTCTTGGTTTGTATTGGATAATTAGTAGTATTTTTTCAATTGTTCAACAATATTACATACTAAAAAAGCAAAAAAATATATGAATAAAGAAGATTTAGGAAAGATTAAAAAAATAATTGAAGATTTTTTTTCTAAAATGACTTTTGATATTTATAATTTAGATATAAATCCTACTAGTCTAGAAATAGAAGATATTTTAGCAGAAGATAGTAAAAAAGATGAAAAAGATTCGCTTAACCTTGTTGTAAAATCAAAAGATCCACAAATTTTAATCGGAGAAAATGGACAAACACTTTTCGAAATACAGAAACTTTTAAGGATGATGATAAATAAAAAGTTTCCAAATATATTTCATTTAAATTTGGATATTAATGATTATAAAAAGAAAAAAATAGATTTTTTAAAAAAAACAGCAAAAGAGTTAGCAGATGAAGTTATGGTTTCAAAGGTAGAAAAATCAATGCTTCCAATGTCTTCTTATGAAAGAAGAATTGTTCATTCTGAATTATCCAAAAGACAAGATGTAAAAACTGAAAGTCGTGGAGAAGGTGTAAACAGATATGTAGTTATTTTGCCTAAATAAAAATTATTTTTCTTTAACAGGATATATATATAGCCAATTCGGCAAATATTTTTGATTTGGAGTTTTTTCCCATTTAAATTGTAAAGGACCCTCTCTATTTACATCATCAGGAGTTGGAAATTCTTGGCAGTATGACCATGGCCCATTAGCGTTATCTGTTGGAGCAAAATAAAGAAAATATACAATATAATTACCTGCAATTTTAATGGAGGATATTTCTTTACCGGCTAATGTCGGATTTTTTTTGTTGGTGCAAATACCTTTGTCATCCCATTTATCACAGATTTGATCTTCTATCGGAACATCTTGAAATATTAAATCTTCCAATTTTGATCCAAAAAATCCTTGAGTATTACTTTTAATTTGTGTTTTATCTATTTTAAGCCATCCGCCCTCCGGATTATAAAATGATTTTCTATAAAAATAAACGCCATCATTGTCTGGATTAGAGTTAGGATTAAAATCATATCTGTGAATTGACACAGAGCTAGCAAAATTTGGGGTAAGTGTGCCCGGCGGAGTACTATTTTGACAAGTTGTTTTGTTTGGGCTTGCATCTTGGCATCTGCCAAAAAGACCAGGGCTTGAATATAATGTTGAAATATAAGAAGCATCTTTACCTTGTACAACCAAAACAGAATTTATTTGATTACTCAATGCTGTTCCAAAGTCATTTATATTTGAGGTAAAATATTTTTCATCGCCTGAGCAATCGCTTGATTTATAAAAATAAACTCCAGGTGATTTATTAACTGCAATTGGTGGAATATCTTGTAAATCTCCAAGTTGGAAAAATTTTAATTGTGGGTTTAAGGTAGTTAGAATTAAATATGTCATTGCTAAAATCAAAATTCCAGAGATAGCTCCAGTAACCCGGTCTTTAGCAATAGATCTATATTCTGGTTTAGCAGGAGACATTAAATAATAAATTCCACTAGCTCCTAAGCTATATACAGCTGCTGCAAGGCCCAAAAACATACCCATATCAAAAATATATTTTAAAAATATAGGTATAGGTGTATTGGTGTCTGTAAGAGTAATGCCTGTTTGAGAAGTTGGATAACTAACTTCAAGCTTTCCTGCTAAAACACTGCCTGCTGGCAGGCAAACAAAAATAACAGAAAATATAAAAATCCCACACAAGAAACATAATAATATTTTTTTATTTATTTTTAGCATTTATTTTGTTGGTATTACGTGAACGGCTTCTATGGAAATATTTCCTGGGCCAACATATTCTGTTCCTTTTAAATCAACTGCATTTGTTTTAAAAACTTGGCAATAACCACTACTAAGACTTGAGTACAAAGCAACTAAGTAATTTCCTTTTATTCTTATAGAGCCAGGGCTTTTTTTGAAATTTGGTTTTGCTATTTGTTCATTTAGATCTACACCTGACCCAATATAATTAAATATCATTGTTGCTGGATCATATTTTTTGGGACCGGTAATAAAAATGTTTTTTAACTCATATATGCCAGCTCTTGATCCTTTGGTGTCCCAACCATAAGCTCCACTATAAAAATCTATTCCATCTCCAGATTTAATTGGCTGGTCGTTTTGAGTAAACACGGTGGCAGAAGCACTATTAAGTGTAATTTCTTTACAATCTGTAGCAAGTATGGAGGAGAACATTGGATATTGACAATTTCCTCCACCAGATTCATTAATTCTCTCATGTAAAATGACTCCATAATAATTTTTATATGTAACATCATTAACAAATTCAACTGAACCTTTTATATTTTTAAATTCTTCTGGCAGTTGCCCACTTGTTAAGACAACACTAGACCTATAACCATCATTAATACAATTACCATCTATATAAAAATACACCCCAGGAGTTTTAAATCCTATTTTAAAAGAGCCGGAAGCAGGAATTGGGAAATTTTCTCCACATTTTTTTTCATATGTAAATTTATTAGTAGAGGAAGGGTCAAAATTTGGTTTATCATATACCCAAATTAAAAGGTTTGGCTCTGTGGGAGTTGCACACCTATAGACTATATTGCCACCAGCAAAGGTAGTAAGAGAACTGGTGTCACTTTCTGATGGAGGACAAGTTGTTTCCACTTTGTTATCAGCACTTACATAAAAAACTCCAGGCCCCGTTGTTAAGGGGGTAACTTCTGTTTTAAGTAAAACAGGGTTAATTGATTTTAAAATTATAAAAGAAACCATTAACAAAACCACTCCAAGTAAAGATCCTCTAATTCTATCTTTAGCTTGAGATACTCCTTCGGGATTAGCTTGCCCAATTATAAGCTGAACTCCGGCAACAGCTAAAGAAATTAAGGCAATAGCCCCAGAAAAAATAATTCCAATTCCAAAAAAATATTGCACCAACTGACCTATAGCATCAGGGTTTTTCATAGTGTTATCTGTTATTTGCGGTAATCCCGGAAAAACAGGATATTTTGCCTCTAACGCAAAAGTAATATTAGACAAAGTTAATGCTATAAATATTAGTGAATAAAATATAAACTTTTTTTGTTTTTGTTCCATAAGTTTTTATTTAATTATAAAATTTAATCTCTTGGTAGACAACAAAACCAATTATCAGTAGCTGGTATAATTGGGGTTTGAGAAATTGAAACAGAAGCTCCAGATGATCCGAAAGAAGAACCAAATATACCACCAAGGTCAATTCCATAACAAGGATAATCTACTTTTTGACCATTAATAATATATTCTTCGTTGGCAATTGGAGAAATAAAATTATTTCTTACCCTTCTACAACTTTCTAATCTTGTTTGTTCTGCCACTGTATTAGCTTTACTCTCAGAACTACAGCTATTCATAGTTTTTCTAGAATAAATTAACTTTTTGACAATATCCGTTCTACTCTTTAAAGAAAAATCATCTATTGTGTCAAAAAGTTTTTTAATTTGTGTATAAAATTGTATTGGTCCATAAATTATTTTATCTTTAGGACAAGGGGCTGTTTTGCCTTTTCCTTTTAACAAATTTAACATTCTTTGGCAGGGATTTCCTGTACACCCTTGACTTACACAAGTGCAGATTTTATTTTCTGTTCCATCTGGATTTATTAATATTAGTAATTTTGGAATACAAGGAGCATTGCAAACTGTTTCTGTACCCGCATCATCACAAGTAGACCCGCATTTGCAATAATTATCAGATTTATTTAAGGTATCAATTACTTTAAGGCTATTTATTAATTGGTCCGTTGTTCTAATAAAATTAATATTGTAATTTATAAGTTTTTGTGCCCATATTCCAGTATCATCTATTGCTTGACCTACTGGAATTTCTTTTTCTTTAGGACAAATATAGCTATTGGCAAGTGGTTCTTTTGCTTGCAGTGCTGGCTCATTCCACCAATCTTGCCGACAATAAAAAGTCAAAGGATCATCATTATATTTATATTCTTGGCATTCTCCCCCAACCATCTGATAATCAGTTATTTGAGAGGGGGTACTGCCACTATTGCTAGTACTACCACTACCACTACCACTACCACTACTATTGCTACTTGTTGAGCTAGAAGAAGCTAAATTTAAAGGTAGTGTTGTACATGGGCAATCAGGGCAATTTGAGGCAGAAGGACATTTTGAAACTTCAGGGCAAGAATCACCACATAGTGTGTAAGGGCTATTTACTGAATAACAAGAACCTTGAGGGTTTGGCAAATATGGGTTTGGGCATTTTTGGTAGTCTGGACCATCAACAACACCTTTAAAAATATCAGATGCAGAAAATTTGTTTTGTAAAGATTGTGGATCTTCTAAACAATCAGCATAACCTGCTTGTTGGGAAGATCCATATTTACAAGTAAAGCCAGAACTTTCTACACAATTTTTCTTATTTTCATCATCAGTATTTGTAATGGTGCAGTTGAGTAATGATTGTGGACTGTATAAACATTTTTCTTTATTGCTTATAATACAATTTGAATTATTATTGCAAATATTTTGGCATTTTGTAAATTCATCAGTGCAATAATTTTTTAAAAGTATTTCACATACCCCAGGGAAATTTGCAGTTGGATCTAAATTTGTGCTACAGGTTTGGCAAGAAGCACCAACATTTGAGCATACTTCAAATTTTGATTTACAATTATCATTACATTTTGTTTTACAATTGTCTAAACATTCTTCAAAATTGCCAAAATTACCCGAGCTATCATTAGGGCAAGGTTCTTGTTTAAATATTTTTTCTGCTAAACAATTATTTTGATTAATTACACAATTATTTTTTTGAGTAATACAAGCCATGGTATTTTCTGAGCAAATATTATCGCAGTTTTCTGTTTTACAAGATGCAAAAGACAACAGAACATTGGACATTGTTGAAGGGCAAGCATTTTCACAATTATAAAAGCAACTTGAGTTTACATAACCAAAACCATTACAATATTTGGAAATATCAGTATATTTTTGTTCATACTGATTAAAGTTTTTTTGTATTAGTAAAACCAAATCTTCTTTCTTAGTTTGTTCCACTTTTTTTAGATAATCAACATAAGGCGTAGCCATATAACATCTACCTAATTCTGCCTTAGCTGAATTTAAGTTTCTATTATCTTGATTCAAGGTTATATTCATTTGATTTAATTTTTCTCTCAAATACATTAATTGCTGAATTAATCTTAAGTTATTCCAATTTTTTTCATTTAATAAAATAACATCTTTTCCATTTACTTTTGTATTTGTTTCAATAAGATTAGCTATATCTTGAAATGAAAGACCATCATCATCAAATTCTTTTAAGCCTTTATATTCTTTCGGTTTTAAAGATCCTGTAGCCATACATTTATGAAGTTCGTTTGTATAATAAGTATAACCTACTGGTGGATTAGGCAAATTATCAAAAACAATTCCAGTAAATTCAAACCAATCAAGCCCGCCCATTTCTATTGGGCCTTCTTTTACCATTTTTTTTGTTCCTTCAGGGCACAATTCGAATTCCGGTGATTCTACTGTTTCGCAAGAACCACCACAATTACATGGTCTAGCTGGACCACAATGTGCTTTACATGTTGATGAATCTACATATGGGGCAAAATCAGGACATAAGAGATCTGTTTTACATTCTGTGTTTGAAGTTGTATTTGAGGTTGTGTTTGAAGTTGTATTTGAGGTTGAGCTATTAGTATCTTTACATTTACAGCTTGTCATTAAACTAGCAATTTTTGTAGATAATTCTTTAATTAATTTTGATTTTTTTTCAATTGCTTGGTTTAGTTCTTTCATACAATCAACTCTATCGTGATCTAAATGTGCTGGGCCATCAATAATATCTCCACGGTCAGTTTTCATTGGGCTTTGAATTGGATCTCCCATTTCATTATATGTATAACAACTTATTTTGCGAGACAAAACTGTTTCAGCTAATGTTCCCAAAGGAATTTCTTTATAAATCATTTTTGGCGGACCTTGGTTCAAACTAGGTATAGATCTATTAATAAAAGGAATTACATCTAAAAGTTTTCCTATTGTTGGGTTTGCTAATGCAGGATTTATGGTAGACAAAATTATGTAAGCAGTAACCAATAAAAACATTCCCAAAAGCCCAGATTTAACCCAATCTTTGCCTTCGGAGGTTGATTTACCTAAAGCATTATAAACCATATATTGCAGGCCTCCAAAAATAATTACAAGTGTTGCTAAAATTAAAGATATTGATATGCCAATATTTGCAAAATAGCTTACCAAATCTGCAATATCAGGATTCGCTGGAAGTACATTACCTAAAATATCAGGGTAATCATTCTCCAAAGCCAAAACCCCCACAGGCAAAACCAGTATGGATAAAATTAGTAATAATAAAATTGCTTTAATATTCTTCATCTGGTTCTTCTGATTCTAATTCTGGGGAATTGTTTTCATTTTTTTGTTTATTTTTCCAATTTGGCCTTAATTCATTTATTCCAGCTTTTCTTAGTTCTCTATTAGATGACATTTGTATTTCCTGAGATTGTATTTTAGTATCTTTAACATTTTTACCGTTCATCTCTCTCCAAACTATAATAACCCAAGAAGGGCAAAGTCCGCCAAACCATGGGATAAGTTCTACTATAAGGCCGAGGCCAAGTCGAGATAATAATTTCTTGCCAGTTTTTTTAGCTGTGGCAGTAGCAGATACGTGTCCTGTGCGAAAAAAAATCCAAGCACCAATTGTTAAAAGACCTGTCATGTCTAAAATCCAAAAATCATCTAAAGCAAAGCAAAGAATTATTAATCCAATCCCATCTAAAATCACAGCTACCATTAGCATTAAAACGCCTTCTGGGCTTGTTATTTCTCCACTATCATCTGCCAAATTCTTTGTATTTAGAATTTAGTATCTGGTAGCTAGAATTGAATAATAAATTTTAAGTAAAGAATCTTTAATATTCTATATTCTAAATTCTATTCAAGCTTCTAGCTTCTAAATACAATATACTAAATAATTACTGGTTTCTTGCTGCATCTATCTTTCTTTTTGCTTCTCCTCTTTCCATGGCTTCTCTTGGGTTAGTTGTTATAATTCTGTCTTCTGTTTGACTGGCAACCACAGAAATTGCAACATGTTTTTTTCCAGCAAAAAATAATCCTTCTCCAACACCAGCTTCAAGCAATAAATATTTTTCTTGTTCTGTTAAATTAAATGTTTTTTTAACAACTTCAACTGTAGCTGGAGATTGTTTTAATAAGAGTTGTAAAGATGAGTTTGAAATTATAGCTTTTCCATAATCTGATTGCATAAAATCAGCCACATCTTGAGTGATAGTTGTTACTCCTAAATAATATTTTCTACCACGTTTAGCCATTCCAAATAAAAATGATGCACCATCTTCTGTTTGCATAAGCCACCAAGCTTCATCAACCACTAAAATTCTTTTTTTAATTTGAGATCTTACAATGTTCCAAACATAACGCATTATAATATACAAGGCCATTGGTTTTAAAGATTCTTCCATATCTCTTATTCCAAAAACAACCAAATTTTTATCCATTGTTAAATTTGATTTTTGATTAAAAAAATCAGAAAAAGTCCCTTTTGTATATTTGCCAAGCCTTCTAGATAAAGATTCAGCACCTTGCATACTATTTAAAATTTCTTCAAAATCAGACATTAAAGGTGTATTTTCTTTCCATTTTTTTGGATCAGAAGTTGCTGTTATATCGCGAATTGCATATGTTTGTGTTAATGCTTCATCAATAATACTATCTTCTTCTGCAGAAAGTCCCCCAAGCATAATTCTAAGTAATCCAACCAAGTTTATAATATTACTTCTTAAAATATCTTCAGGATTTTCTCCTTCTGCTGGAATTGGCAAATCAAAAGGATTTACATGATTTTCCGAAGTTAAAGAAATTTTTAAAAATGCACCACCAACAGAATCAGCCAAAGTTTCATATTCATTTTCAGGATCAATTACAACTACATCAACTTGTTGCATTAAATATCTTAAAATTTCCAGTTTTATAGCATAAGATTTTCCTGATCCAGATTTTGCAAAAACAACCATATTGGCATTTTCCAAAGAAAATCTATCAAACAAAACCAAAGAATTGTTATGTCTGTTAACTCCATACAAAATTCCTTCATTAGAACTTAAATCAAAAGAAATAAATGGAAAAGCAGTTGACAGGGGCTCGGTGTCCATTGGAACATGTACATCTAGTAAATCCATTCCATAAGGATTGCAAGAAATAAACCCTTCTTTTTGGCGAAATAAAGCAGGTTTAATATAAATTAATCTTGATTCAAAAATTGATCTAAATGTAAGTTCTGTTTCTTTGAGTCCTTTTTCTGAAGTATCATAAATTGTAATATATAAACCAAACCTAAACATTCTTTCCTGAGCTGTCATTAATTTGTCTCTTAAAGCTTCAATATCTTGATAAGCTGTTTGCAGTGATGGATCTCTAATTAATCCTTTTTCTTCTCTTTCTAAAAGTTCCGAAGAAACCTCGGTAATTTTCTTTCTTAATTTCTTTAGAATTAATTCGCTAGAAATTGGATGAATAAAAAATGAAATATCCATTGGAACGTTTAAATCAATCACAGGAGAAAACCACCCAGTATTTAAGTATCTTGGATAAGAAAAAATAAAAAATGATTTAGAGAATCTTTCTCCTAATTTTATATTATCTTGATTTACTCCAACATATGGTGGAGCTATAATATCTCGCACGTCAAATTTCTCTTCCTCAAAGATATTATTCATCAAGTCATCCTTTTTCTTTCCCATTAAATTGTCTAAAAAAGGTAAATTCATTTTATGATTTTATTTTAATAACTCTGGTAATATTTCAGGATAATATCCAATTTCTGCTTGCTCTGGATGGTGTATTGACCAAAAAAGTTCAATTAATTCAGGAGTTGTTAAGGGAACAGCTTCAAGACCACATCTGCGAAGTCCCATAGCTAAAAACTCCATTCTTTGCCAAAGCTGAGTTTTGCATCTTTCAAAATCTTGGTCTTTTACTTCTTGTGTCTCTTGTTTTTTACCTTTGACATTTTTTAAAAAATCAAATTGTTTTGTAATCCCCGAAGCACCAAAAATTTCCATTAATTCATAAGGAATTACAACATAAAAGTTTTTAGTCATAACCATATCTCCTCTCACCATTTCTTTAATAAACTTTCTATAACTTGCTGTTTGTTGGCGCATCAAATCGGAAGTTTGTCTTCTCTCTAATTCTTGCAAGCCATCTAAATATGGAGTGATATTAATTTTTCTTGATTGAATAATAATTTGGCAAGAAAAATCTAAAGAATTTAAAAAACTTTGATAAGCATAAATAATTGCTGTTTGTTCTTCTTCAGATTTTAAAGCAAAATTAAGCGAGGAAACCATTAGTATTCCTCTAATTGAGTTATTTTTTAAAATAATAACTCCCTCTCTTATATCTTTTATTTCTAAAAAATCTTGTGTTGAGTTTGTTGGCATTTTATTTGGTTCTCATTTCTACTTGAGTGTGTATTTTTTTTAATCTACTTGTTTGTGCTTGCAATTTTGAGCCCTCATCAATTTTTCTTATTTGTATTCTTTTTACAGTTTTAAATGGATAAGCTGATTCTTTTTTGTGCCAAGTATAATTTTTGGTATGAGTTAAAAAACCAATAGAATTTAAAACAATATTTATTATTGGCATTCCGTTTACTGTTAAGAAAGCTAAAGATCCAACAACTCCCATAATAAGTAAAGATAAAATTGCAAATATAAAAAATGGAACTGTATAATATAAAATAAAACAAATTACTCCTCCACCGCAAAGGTAAAAGAATTGTCTAAAAGAAATAAAGAAAGCTATTTTTCCTTCTTGCTCAATAAATTGTGGAATAGGATATTGCTCCATAAAACGAAAATTACAAATTACAAATAACAAATCACAAAATATAATAAATTACAAAACACTTTTATTTAATATTGATGTAAAGATTTTTCTAATTTCTATTGCTTCATTTTGTAAATATTGTTTTTGTTTTTCTGAAATATCAATATTATTAGTTTCAGATAATCTTAACCATAAACAACTTTCTTTTGTTTCTTTTCTACAAATTCTAATTCTATGAATAAAATCTTTTTTACTTAGTGCTTCATTGGCTTCAATATAATTTGCTGCTTGTGAGCCAGAGGATCTAATAAGTTGTTTAGAATATTCTATATTTGAAATTGTTTTAGACAAACCTTTAATAAAATCTCTGCAGTTTTCTGCAAATTTTGCAGTTCGTTCTTCAAGATCATATGGTTTTGAATTTTTATTTTCAGTCATTAGAATTTGTTTGTAATTTGGTGCTTGTAATTTGTAATTTTACATTAAGTTATTATACCACATCTAAAAAACAATCAATATACATAGCTCTGTGAATAACCCAAAAATAGCAACAAAAAAACAAGCAATAATGCTTGCATCATAGATAAATCAAAATTTATAAATTTTATATTCTTTTTAAAATATCAATATATTCTTCTGGGCTAATTTTAAGCACTCTAAGATTATTCCTTATAATAAAAATTGGTAATTCATTATCTCTTGGGAAAACAATGGGTCTTGGTAAATCTTTTCGGCTGTAAATTCTGTGATCGCCCTTTTCTCTCTCAAAAACACATCCCACAAAAAGGACAAATTTTTCAAATCTTTTCCAGTTTATAGGGATTATTCTTGGCATTTATCGGCAAGCTAATTTAATGTTTTGTAATTCGTTTGAGATAACAATTGGTGGGGTCCATTTAGTTTGATTTTTTTTCCACCCCAAATCAGTTAAGACTTCTTCTATAGTATTTTTTTTGATTATTTCTTCAAAGAAAATTTCCACAATTTCAGTAAATCGATTTTTAGCTTGTTCATAATTATTCCCCGAAGTAGACAAATCTAGCACCGGTGTGTAGGCAATAAATTTTTTACCCTCTTTTAAAATGGACATTGGTAGATTAAATTCTAATAAAATATTTTTCATATGATTATTTATTTAGCTTAATTTTACTATAATTCCTTTTAAGTTATATGTAAATACCTTGACAGGGATATTGTTTTATGCTATAATTAAATTGTAGCTTGAAAGTGTTTTTCAGGCAAAAAAGTTAAGGATGTTCCTTGACAATTGGATATGTGTTGAATCACCGTTTAGTCGCTTTCGCGAAGGAGTTCAGAATGAGTAATCGCATGCAAGTTGTTGTCGGTTTGGCAATCGTTTTGTTTGTCGTTCTGCCCATCGCCTTGTTGTTTGGTCCGTGGTGGCCGTTTGGCATGGGCAGTCTCGTTGCATTGGCTATGGCATACCCAACTGTGATTTATCTTGCAAATCACAACATTATCTTTACTTTCGTTGAGCAAGGATGGTTTAGGATTGTTTTGAAAGCAGGGAAGTTTCACAGGATTATCAAGCCGGGATTCCACGTGATTGGTATTCCAGGAATACACACTCTGCACTCTCGCAAGATGAGCTTTTTGAAGGCGGTCGTAAAGGAGGATGGAGCCGTCGAAGCAAAAGTTCATGAAGACGAAGGTGTTAATAGCTTCAAGTCAACGCGTTATCCTTACGCCGTTCCATTCAAAGACGTGGAGGATAAAAACGGCCTGCATATGCACGGGCTCGTGATAGTTAAAGCCCGCATGAGAAGGCCACGCGTTTCGTTCTTTAGCGAAAGCGATTGGTATGCTTCTATGAATATGGAAGTAATGCCAAGGCTACGAAATGCCTTAGACGAGGTTTCTTACGCGGAAGCTGTCGGAAGCACCGAGGCAACCGAAGAAACAGAGGAAGCGGCAAGACGAAGGATGAAGGATGTAGTCAACACGCTTTTGAATGAGGCAATGAACGCGCGTGGCGACGATGGTCTTTCGTCTATTGAAAAGATCCTCAAGCTCTGTGGATTGGATATTTCGTCTATTGACTTGGCAAGTATTGATCCTCCAGATAATTGGAGAAATATCACTCTTGCTCCGTACGAGGCGGAGCAAAAAGCCAAGGCAGCAAAGCATCAGGCAGAGGCGAGTGCCACATTGCTTGATGATACAAACCAAGCACTGGAAGCTTGGAAAAAAGTCCACCCCAAGGCTTCTCAAGAGCAGATTGATGAGAAACAACGTGAGCTGGCAAGGAGAGCTTATCTAAAGGCTGGAGGACAATATCAAGAGGTTCACGGTCTTGAAAACGCAGGCACTGTGGTCATCGGTGGTGGTGGTGGAGGTGCCGGCGTTCTTCTCGGAGGTCAGAATAGCGGTGGTCGTCGCAAGAACACAGGAGAAAAAAATGGGACGGGGAGTGATTTAGGCGATTTAGAATCGCCATGATTTAAAAGGTGGCCGTATGTTGTACGACCACCTGTTTTTTTTTATTATTCTATAGATTCCCTGTATGTGTCCGATTTATTAGATTTATTATTTATTTCTGTTTTTGGCAATCTTTCTTTTTTAATCTTTTGTAAATTTTTTTTCAATTTTAAATCGTCATCTTTATAGGTTTTAACATCTAAATCAACTTTTTTTACTTTATCTGGATATTGTTGAGTTGGTAACATTTTTTCAATTTCTATAGGTTGTTTAAGCTTTGGCATCTTAGTAGTGTTGATATCTTCAGTATTATCACTTATTTTTATTATTTCTGCAAAAGGTATCAGATTTTTTTTCAAATCGTCAAACATCATTTTTGCTTTTTGGTTATTTATAACAAGTTTATTTTCTAATAAATTAATAAAATTATATTCGGTCATATTTTTTTTTACAAAATCTTTTGTAGCGTTTAAAACAAAATATATTTTTGATTCTTCTTTTGTATTATTCATAAAAAGTGAATCTATGGGATCTTCTTGTATCTCAACTTTTTTTAAAATATCAGAGATATCTTTAGAAATATCAATATTAGAAAAATAAATTTCCTCTCTTTTATTAAGATTATTTGTGTTTGTAATCATATTAAAATTTATCAACTATTTTTAATTTTTCATTTAAATCATATACCATTTGTCTTTTTGGATTACCAGTAGGCAATAATGAATAGGCGCTTCGAGCAGCAGCTATAAAGCCAGGATCTGTAATAGGTATTGTAATCGCGAGTATTCTTGCAATTTCTGTTTTAATGTCATTAACCAAACTTTTAGCTTTTTGTTTTTGATCTGTTGAAAATTCTAGGGCAGCTCTCTCAAATGTTTTGTTATTAGTATCTTGTATAAAACTTAAATTAAATTGAGATGCGTCTAAATTTCTCATATCTGAAACTCCCATTTCTGAGTGTGCTTCTCTTAATACTTCTCTTTCTATTTCAGCTTGACTTGCGCCAACTGGTAATCTTGCCTTAGCTTTTACCAATGCATCTTTATTTTTTGTTTTCAAAATTGGTGATGCTTTTTCTGCCTCCTTTCTTATATTTTTGGCCTTGTCACCGCCATAGTATTGGTCTGTATTTTCAAGAGCTGTAGCAATTTCGTCTGCATTGCCAATTTCTTTGAGTTTCTTTCTTCTAGATAGGATTTCTGTAATTTTTGCATTATTTTTACGATCTTCTTCTGTCCGAGGATTTCTTTTGTATGATTTGCCCAAATCTTCTGATTCCATAGAATCGATTTCTGTGCCATATCCCTCCATTTGTTTTGCTTTTCTTTTTGCCGCTGCCCCCATTTTTAAGAAGCCGGTTCTTTCTCCAAGTTTTGTTAAGCTGTCACCTGCTCTATTATAAAGCCCGCTTGCACCGCTGATGTTTGCTAATTTGCCACCTGCAAGTTTGGCTCCGGCTTTGGCGTTTTTACTAAAGAAGGCATTGCTCGCACCCCATGCTTTTTTAGCTTGAGAGGTAATTATACCTGCGCCCATTGCTGATGTTTGTAATGAAAATAAGAATCCTGCTCCCAAAAAAAGAGCAGGAATAATTGCAATAATTATTTCCGCTGCATTGCTTACCATTGATGCACTTGCTACAGAAGAGACTGTTGTTGTATTCCAAAGTCTTGAGGTTAATTTATCTGCAACAAATAGAAAGAACCCTGCAGGCATTCCTATTATACACCATTGTATAAAATTATCTCGCCATTTTTTATATAATTGTTGAGACATCGGAAAAACAGCACACACAAAAGCTAGTGGAGAAAAGGTAACTAAAATCCAAAGCATCATATATCTTAATAAAAATAAAAAAGCATAAGCTATAAATATAAATAAAGAAATATAATTTTTTATAACCATTCCCGTGACTATAGCTAAAAAAGTTGCTGGAGATTTATTAAAAAAATTTGAACTCCAAATTGTACTTAAGTCTTTACCCGTTTGTGATAATGTTGATCTTTCAAGATAACCACCCCCCTTAAAAAGAGTACCGATAGCAATATTTGAAGCATCAATAAAAAATCCACAAATTACTAAAGAAAAGTTTATTAAAAGAGCTACAACAATTAATCTTGGTAAAAGTTTTTGTGCTTCATAGTTTTTAAGTCTTAAAATTGTTGCAAGACCAATAATTACAAAACCCAAAACCACAAACATATTTGCTAAATCTCTCATTATTGGCCAGCCCGCAGCAACAACAGGATTATCAAATCCTGTATAACTAATATTTATTCCTGTAGACATCACCCACAGCAAAATTCCTGCAGCCCAATTTGATAATATAGAAGAAATTGTTATTGCAATTGTTCCAAATGCGATTATAAAACCTTTTGCCAAAAAGCCAGTCATTGGATCTTCTCCTGTTAACATAGCTAATGGGCCAGTAATAGGATTCGCCAAATCGCAAAAAAATTCAAGATATTTATTATCAGTTCCACATGCAACAGCAAGGGAAGTTTGAGGCATAATAAGGCCAAGTGTAACAAAAAACAAAAGAATTATTACAAAAAATCTTTTGCCTTTAAAAATATTTAAAATGTTCTTAGAGATTTGAGAAAACAAACTTTTGATTTGCAAAGCCATAAATATATTTTTAGAGAATTAAAATATTAAATAATTATACATCTAATTAAAAAATCAAGCAAATAAAAAGAACAAGCTCACATGTGAATAACTATTTTATATGTTTTTAAATGGTCATTTTTTTAATGTCTTTATTTATATCAATATCACACTTTTTATAATTTATTTATACCGCAAAAATTCTACGGTCGTGGCAAATATGCGGTATATTTATATTATAGATATTATTTTTTGCTTATTTAATTCCAAAAAAATTTCTCAAATAAATATCGTTGTCAATCTTCTCTAAAATACCAAACCTTACCCATTTTGAGATTTTATACGTTTCGATTATATATTCTATTTCATTCTCACATTCATAAGGAAAAGCAAATACACTATGTTGCAATTCATAAAACCCAATTTTTTTAATTTTATCTCTAAATATATCTCTGGCTACCCTTTGTTTTTCTGGAATATCAAAAAACACTATGTGCCATTTGCCGTCCCAGTCTTTCTTCTTAGATAGCTTCATCTCTTCAAATTTGTAGGTTAAAGCCTTCATCTTACCTTTATCTGTAAGAGTTAAAGTGATTGTGCCATCTTTGTTTATTTTGCGTTTTACTAATTTGGAGCGATAAAGATTATCTATTTGATTGTCTAATGTTTTGTTGTTTGTATTTTTCTCCCAAATTTTCCCAATTTCTCGGAAAGCTCTCCTTTGTTGCCCTGGCGTGTGACAAAAACCAGTAGCAATCAAACCCAATAATGTGAATAATATTTTTTGATTAGTAGAATAAGACATATTTTAAAAGTATCTAGAAAGTAAAAAAATAAAATTTTATACCGCAAAAATTCTACGGTCGTGGCAAATATGCGGTATATTCATATTTAAAGTATATCATAAAACAAGTTATTAGTGTTAGCTGTCAAACTGTGGAAAACTTTCTACTAAGTTTCTCCAATCTTTTATGGATAGTGTTTCTGCTCTTTGGTTTGGTTTAATATTATTTTTTAAAAGCCACTCCTCAACTTGCTTTCTATTTAATTTAAGAGACGTTATAAAATTATTCGCTAGCTGTTTTCTTGGATGAGAAAATCCAGCTTTTACAATTTTGAAAAACTCTTCCCCTGAAAAATTATTTAATTCTTTATCCCCTTCTATTATATGTGGAGTTATTTTAATTATTGCTGAATCAACTTTAGGGGCTGGTAGAAAACAATTTTTTGAAACATAAGAAATAATTTTTACTTTTGCATAAAATTGAACTGATACAGCAAGCAAACTCATTTCTGGAGGTTTAGCGCAAATTCTTAAAGCTACTTCTTTTTGAATAAGTAAAATAATTTCTTCTGGTGGATTTTTACATTCTAAAAATGTTCGGATTAAGTGAGAAGTTAAATAATAAGGAATGTTGGCAACAACTTTATAATTTTGAAAAATATCAGTTTTGTCATTGCGAGTGAAGTTCGCCTGCTCTGCAGGCGACGAGCGTGGCAATCTAGAGTCTGTGCACTCATTCTGGATTGCTTCGTCAGCTTGCGAGCTTCCTCGCAATGACGATGAAATAAGAATTTCCAATGCGTCACCTTCTATAATTTCTATATTTTCAAATTCTTTTAAAGTTTCAGAAAGAATATTTATCATATCGTGGTCTTTTTCTATAGCAATTACTTTGCCAGCTGATTTTGCTAGTTCTTGCGTAAGAGCTCCAAGACCAGGCCCTACCTCCAAAACAACATCTTGTTTTGATAAATTACCTGCCAGAATAATTTTATCTAAAATATTTTTATCAATTAAAAAGTTTTGACCTAAACTTTTTGATGGTTTAATCTGGTATTTTTCTAAAATTTCTTTGATTGCTATAGGCGAGGTTAAATTCATGATGTTATTATACCATATAAAAGTGTGGATAAAAAACTTGACTAGCTCGCCTCTAAATGATACACTAGTTTTAATGGGGACACTTGATTTTTCCAAAAAAAATAAACAAAAAGTAAACAGACCAAAAAGGGTTTTAAAGAATCCTTTGTTTTATTTTGGAATGATTTCTTTTCTTTTGTTTGCATTTGTTTGTTTTGGATTTGAAAATTTTTCAGATTTTAATGACACCTTAAAAAATAAGAGTGTTTTTTTAAATTCTTTTTTAGAAGGGTCAGAGGGAGTAACAAAAGATAGCTTATTTTTAAATTCTAAAAATATTTTGGCTTTAGAAGTTCCAGATTTAAAAATAATTGAAGATAACAGTGTTTATGGAATTGCTTCTTATAGAGTTTTAAGTACTCAGGTTTTAGGATCTATTTTTGGTGAAGATTTGCAAAATTCAAAAGAAATTGTTGAATATACAGTCCTCCCTGGAGACACTTTTGAGTCTATTGCACAAAATTTTAATATATCAATAAATACTATATTGTGGTCAAATAATTTAACAAAAAATTCTACATTAAAAGTTGGCCAAACAATTGTTATTTTACCAGTTTCTGGGCTTTTGCATATTGTAAAATCAGGGGACACAATTTCAGATATAGCTAAAACTTATAAAGTAAAAGTTGATGATATAGTTTCTTTTAATAGTTTTAATAATGAAAATGATATATTTCTTGGAGATATTTTGATTGTTCCTGGTGGAGTAATGCCACAAAAACCAGTCCCTTCAATTACTCAAGCTCCAATTGCAAATAACTTCTTTATAATTCCTGTAGAGGGTACAATAAGTCAAAAATTACATTTTTATAATGCAATTGATATTGCAAATAAATGCGGGACCCCATTTTATGCTGCAGCTTATGGCACAGTCCAAAGAGTGGCTTATGGCTGGAATTTAGGTGGAGGAAATTACATTACAATATTGCATTCAAACGGAGTAGTTTCTTATTATGGACATTTTATGACAGCTTTTGTAAAACCAGGAGATGTTGTAAAAACAGGAGATAGAATTGCCTTAGTTGGTGGTGGTAAAGGAATGGCAGGAGCTGGAATATCAACTGGTTGTCATTTACATTTTGATATTAGAGGAGGTAAAAATCCTTTATCAGGTTATATATTGGGATCAAAACTAAAATTTAAATAATAAATTATAAATAAAAAACTGCGATATGTTTTCGCAGTTTTTTGTTAGTTTATTTTCATTTCAAATCTATAATATTTTTCTTTGCCATATTTCCCTATTTTATTTAATAAAGTAAAACCTTTTTTTAAATAAAATTCTTTAGTATTATATTTATAAAAAGTATAAGCTCTCAAAGTGTTTAGATTATTTTCTAAAGTGTATTTTTTGGCAAAATTAATAAACTGCGTGCCCATCCCTTTTGATTGGAACTCTTTTATTATTGCCATTGTTTCTATATACATTATATCCTGTCTTTGGCGAAAACTCATAATTCCAACAATTCTGTCATTATCTTTGACAATAAAATATTCTTCATTATTAATTTGTTTTTCTATGAAATCATCTTTATTCCAAACAAAATCAGTATCAGACATAGTATCAATTTTAAGTAAGTTGGCAATTTCTTTTATGCCCAGCTTGTCTTTTAGTTTTGCTTTTATAATTTCCATATTTATATTATATCATTTTAATTTATTTTTGTAAAAAAAGAACCCCACAAAATAGCAGGGCAATGTTAAGCGTAATTTCAATGATGAATCTGACCGGAGCTTCTCCACGAGACAAAAAGTTTTTTTAGTCTGTTGTATCTTCCTCTTTCTTGGATTGCTACAATTAGCGAAATTGGGCAAAGATGGATGCCTAAACCCAAAAAAGTTTTTGTGGAAGTTAAAGAATCTTTTTTTACCAGTTCTGTCCACAAAACTGCCTGGCAGTTGTGATGTTCTGCTTCTGCAGAAATACTGCCAAGCTTATTGTCTTCTTCGTCACTAGAAATAAAGACAACTTCATGATCTTCATAAAAAGCTTCAACATCTGCTTTAGCTCTTTTGATCCACTTTGGATCAGTAAAGCCATTGCTTTTGAAATTTTTTATCAGAACCCTGATTGTCATAAGTCCTCCATGTTCGAAAGTTTGATTGGTTGTCAATGAACTGCAAGATTATTATATACTAATTTTATTGATTTGTAAAATATATGTTGATAAAAATTATCAAATTTAGTTCTCTACTATGGAAAAAACGTATAAAGAAAGTGATTTTAATGTAGTATATTTATCATTTGGTAATTTAGAATATAATAAAGAAACAGATATAAGCTTACAATTTATTGGTATATTAATTTATTAAAAATTTATTATGAAGGCCAGCACAGATTGCTACTCCTAATGCATCAGCTGCATCATCTTTATTTCTATTATTTTCTTTCATATTAAAACTACTTAAATCTAATAGTTTTTTTGTCATTTCTTGAACTTGTTTTTTTTCTGCTCTTCCATAGCCAGCTATTGTCATTTTCATTTGAAGTGGAGTAAATTCTAATACAGGGATTTTCTTTTGGGCAGCAGATAATAAAATAACTCCTTTTGCTTGGCTTACAGGCATTACAGTTTTTAAATTTTTAAAAAAATATAAACTTTCAACAGAGATTAAGTCTGGTTTATGTTTTTTTATTAAAGCATTTATTTGGTCATGAATTTGCTGTAATCTTTCTCCGGTTGTAAAATTAGTTAAAGTTGTAATACATCCAAAATCAAGTACCTCAAACCTTTTATCATCTATAGCTTTGCAATCTTTTATTTTTTTTATTATTGCATATCCAATTGTGGCGGTTCCGGGATCGATCCCTAAGATAATCATTTGTTTAGTTTTTTAAGTTTGAATAAACATCTTGCACTGCATCATTATCATCCAGTACATCAAAAAGTTTTTGGCATTGCTGGCTTTCTTTATCAGAAACAGTCACTTCTTCTTTAGCCACCAAGTTTAAGGAAGCAGAATCTATTTTTATATTTTTTTCTTCTAAAGATTTTTTAACTAATTCTAAATCTTCTGGTTTTGTATAAATTATTAAAATATCATTCTCTAATTTTATATCATCGCTACCTGCTTCAATAGCTATCATTTCTAGGTTTTCCTTATTTTTTAATTCTTCTGTTTGCGAAACTAAATCAATAATAATTGTGCCTTTATTCTCAAACATCCAAGCCACAGCTCCTTCTCCAGCTAGCTTGCCATTATTCATATTTAAAGCAACTTTGATTTCTCCTAAAGTGCGGTTTTTATTATCTGTAATTCCAGTTATAATCATTGCAATCCCTCCCGGGCCAAAAGCTTCAAATGAAACTTCTTCTAAATTATCTGAAGCCAATTCACCAGTACCTTTTTTAATAGCTCTTTCAATATTTTCCTTAGGCATATCCATTTTTTTAGCTTGTTCCATTATAGCTTTGAGCTTAGAATTTTTGGATGGGTCTCCAGAACCACCGCCATCTTTTACAGCTATTGTAATAAGGCGACCATATTTAGAAAATATTTTTCCTTTTTTAGCAGCATTGGCCATTTTTGTGCCCATAACTGTTTTTGCATGAGAATGTCCTGACATAGTTTTTTATTATTTAATTTTAAATTCTTTGACTTTACTTTACCAAACAAATTTTATTTTAGCAAGTTATTTATTGTTTTTTTGAAAGTTTGAGTTTAATTATAAAAACAACAACTGCTAAAATTATAGCTACTATTAAAACTATTAAAAATAATATTATAGGATTGTTGCTTAAAAAATTGTTTTTTATGGGGCTTGGTGACGAGTCAAGAGAATTATTTAATGAAGCTAAATTTTCATCTATTAGTTTTAAATTATCTGTAGAATTATTATTAGTTTTAGTTGCAGTGGGCTGAGAAATTATATTTTTTGAATTAGGGGTTATAGTAGAGCTCCACGCCCATCCAAAACCTGTTTTGTTATAAGATTGATTTGTTATGGCCTTTGGAAAAGAAACAGAATCTATAATTTTATCATTTGGTAAAAATAGATTTAATGTGTCACTAGTATTGTTTAAACTTATTTTTGTTTGTGGCCTTTTAAAAATTAAAAAGTTATTTGCTAAAATTTTTGTGTCTTTCAGAATTGTAAAAGTTGTACTTGTGCCTTCTTTGTCCATTATTTTCCATTCTGATAAATCAACATCAAAATTATTTGTATTATAAAGCTCAATAAATTCATTTTGTTCGTCTGGCCCTTCTGGGCTTGGTAAAATTTCATTAAAAATAATTCCACTTGGATATATTATGGAAACAACAGGCACATCACTAGTGTCATTCCCGCGTAAGCGGGAATCCAGAGTGTCTTGCGAGTTTTCTATGTTTGTTACTGGATTCCCAGTCAAGCTGGGAATGACAGGTATGCAATCAACACAAGCTAATCCTTGGTCTTTTATTTTTTGTAAAGTAGCCTCTCCTATGCCCTTGACTTTTAATAGGTCATTAAGGGATAAAAATGGTCGAGAGTCTATTATTTTTTGTGCTGTTACCTTCCCTACGCTTGTTATTTGATCTAATTGTTCAAGGGTGGCAATATTAATATTTATTTTTTCTAAAGCAAAGGTATCTTTTATAAAGAAACAAAAAATAACAAAAATTAATAAAATAAAATATTTTTTCATAGTTAAACAAAAAGCCACTTTAGATGTGGCTTTAAATTTATTCTTTATTACAACTCATACAAAGTTTTGCTTCTGGGCACGCTTGTAATCTTTTTTCTTCAATGTCTTTATTACAGCTTTCACATATTCCATATTTACCATTTTCACTTTTTATAATTTTTTCTAAAGCTAAAGTGATATCTCTTAATTTTAATTCTAAGCTATGCTCAAGTGAAATTAAATTTTCATACTCTGTTGCATCATCAGCCTCTTCTTCTTTATCTCCCTTTTCTTTATTTGGAAATTGAGCATTCCAATTATGTTCTAGTTCTTTATCTTTTATTGCAAAAGATTCTAATTCCTTTGTTAGTTTTTCTTTTTCAATTTCTAATTTTTCTTTTAAAGCTTCTATATCTTTTTTTGTTAACATAAATTTTTTGATTAATTATATTTTTTATCTTCTTGTTTTGCTTTAGTTTCTATATTCTCTAAAAATTTTCTTCTATGTTCTTCTTCAGCTTCTGCTTGTTTCTCTAAATTTTCTTTAACTTTATCTGGTATTGTTCTTAAATATTCTTTTTCTGAATATCTAGTTGATGGAGATCTTGCCCACTGATTTCTTTGTACTTCTTCTTTTTCTTTAGTTTCTATTTTAGCTATTTCTGTTTGAGCTGTTTTTATATCTTCCTTTTCTTTTTTCTTTAATTCTTGAATTCTTTGCACTATTTGAGAATATATTTGTCTTAGTTGTTTGTCAATATCTGTGATTCTTTGTTTTAAATCATTTTCTTCATTTATTATTTTTTTGTAATCTTGATTTACAATTTCAATACTAGAATCTTCTTTGGATATTTCGCGCTCAACTTCCCATCTCTTTTTTTCAATTTCTTGTATTTTTGCTTCTAAATCTTGCCTAGTTTTTTCTAAAGTTTCTTTTTCCAAAGGAACATTGGTAGCTTTTTCTCTTTCAGATATAACTTTTTCTTCTGCTTCAAGCTTCTCCTCTTGCGATCTTAAATCACGAAGTTTTAATTCGATTTCTTTTTTTTCTAAATTTAAATCATTTTTTTTCATTACAAGAGCTGGTTCTTGTCTTAATCTTTCATCCTTTACTTTTTTTTCTAGTTCAATTTTTTGAGATTCTAAAATAAAAATTCTTTGCTTTTCTTCTTCATTTGCATAGTTTTTTAATTGTTTTTCTGCTTCTATTTCTTGTATGTAATTTTCATTAAGAATTTTTTCTCTTTCAAATTTTTCTTTTATTTCCTTCAATTCTTCCGGTACTGCTTTATTTGGAGTAGACCCGTCCTGAGCAAAGCCAAAGGTTTTTTTGAACCCTCCAGAAACTATTTTACTTTTTTCTTTTATAGCATCAGCTTCTCTCAGTTTTCTGAGGTCTTTTTTCATTGTGATAATTTCAATTCTTTTTAGAAATTCTTTAGCTTGAGCTTCATCTTGTGGATTTATCATAAGTTTATTTATCTATTATAAACTATTGTTTCCTAAAAGCAAAGTGTTATACTAAAATAACTAAAATTAATATTATAAAAAAATGGCAAAATTAAAAAAACTTGATACAGAAATTGCAAAATTAATTGAGCTTGAAACAGATCGTCAAAAAAATTCTTTACAAATGATTCCTTCAGAAAATCATTGCTCGCCCGCTGTAAGAGAAGCTTTAGGTTCAATTCTTACAGATAAATATGCAGAAGGTTATCCTGGTAAAAGATATTATGGTGGAAACCAAATTATAGATATGGTTGAAAATTTATGTATTGAAAGGGCTAAAAAAGCTTTTGGCGTGCCTTTTGTTAATGTTCAGCCATATTCTGGTAGTCCTGCTAATTTTGCTGTTTATTTAGCTACTTGTGAGCCGGGGGATACAATTATGGGTCATAATTTACCAGATGGAGGACATATTTCTCATGGTTGGAAAGTAAACATAACTTCAAAAATCTATAAAAGTATTCCTTATCATGTGAAAAAAGATGGGTATTTAGATATGGATGAAATTAGAAAATTAGCTTTAGAGCATAAACCAAAATTGATGTGGTGCGGAGCTACAGCGTATGTTAGAGAATTTCCTTTTGAGGAATTTGCAAAAATTGCAGATGAAGTTGGAGCATATTTTGTAGCTGATATTGCTCATATTTCAGGGTTAGTAATAGCAGGAGCTCATAAAAGTCCAGTACCTTATGCACATATTGTAACTACTACAACTCATAAAACTTTAAGAGGTCCAAGGGGTGGCATGGTAATGGTAACAGAAAAAGGTTTAAAGAAAGATCCAGAGCTTGGAGAAAAAATAAACAAAGCAATTTTCCCTGGTGGAGTTCAAGGTGGTCCGCATGAACATCAAATTTCTGCTATTGCTGTAGCTTTAGGAGAAGCTTTAAAACCAGATTTTAAAAAATATGGAAAGCAAATTGTCAAAAATGCGAAAGTTTTAGGACAAGAGCTTGTAAAAAATAAAGTAAAAATTGTTTCTGGTGGAACAGATAATCATATGCTTTTAATTGATTTAACAGATATTAGTGCTGGGCGCGGGGTATTTTTAAGTGATGCTTTAGATATTGCAGGCATTACGGTAAACAAAAATATGATTCCCCAAGATCCTTCAAGCCCTTTTTATCCAAGTGGAGTAAGGCTTGGAACCCCAGCTATTACAACAAGGGGAATGAAAGAAAAAGAAATGAAAATAATTGCCACTTGGATTGCAAAAACAGTAGAAGAAATAAAAAAATATCAACTTCCAACAGAAAAAGAAGAAAGAATTATTTATTTGAGGAATTTTAGAAAAGAGATTAAAGTAAACAAAGAATTAAAAAAAATAAGTCAGGAAGTTTTAAAATTTTGTAAAAAATTCCCTCTTCCTAAATAAAAATATGAAAAATCATACAACTATTTCGGGTGACATAATTATATTAAAACCAAAAATTATTTTTTGGATAGATGCCCCATTGGCATTTATTAGTGAAATACTTGTTAGTATTGCGGTTCTTGTTTTTGGATACATTGGTGCACATTTTATGCTTAAACCATTTGATATTTTTTTGCCAACGTCAGGAGTTCTCAGTTTTGATTTAGTAATACGTGTGATAGGTTGTGTTTTAATTTTAAATACTATTTTGACTATGATAAAAATACAAACAATATTTAATACGGAATATTATTTGAAAAAAGATAGAATAAGTTTTAAAAGGGGGTCTTTTAGCCCATCAATGAATGATAATAATAAAGATATTTTTTACAAAAACATAATTGGTATAAGTACGGATATGCCAGTATACTATAAAAAATTTAATGTTGGATCGTTGAGAATTTTAGAAGAGTTAGATAAAGATAGTTTTAAATTGCGCAAGATAGTACAGGTAGATAATCCTAGAAAAATAAGAAATATTATAGAAGAAAGGAGAAAGCTCGCGGGAGCTTCTATGGAACACGTGCCATGGCAATACTACATAAAATAAATGAACTTAGATTTATATTTATTTAATTTAATAAATGGACTGGCGGGAAAATATGCATGGCTAGACACGCTAGCTATTTTTGTGGCAGAAAATTCTGAATATATTTTAGCTGTTTTTTTAGTAATGATTTTAATTTATAACTTTAAAAAATATTGGAAGATGGGTTTAGAAGCTGTAATTGCAGCTGTGGTTACAAGATTTGTTGTAGCTGAAATTATTAGGAAAATTTGGTTTAGGCCAAGACCTTTTGTAAATCATCAAGTAAATCAATTAATAAATTATAATTCTCTTGAAGCTTCATTCCCTTCGGGCCATGCTTGTTTTTATTTTGCGCTTTCTACAATAATTTATTTTTATCATAAAAAACTAGGAATTGCTTTTTATATTTTTAGTTTATTAATTGTGTTTTCTCGCGTTTTTGTAGGAATACATTGGCCAAGTGATATTTTAGCTGGAGCTGTAATCGGGGTTATAATGGGCTTTACTTTAAATATATTATTTAGGAAACATGCGCACAAAATAATAAAAAATTATAATAATTAAGTATCAGAAATATGAAAATAATATTTTTGGGAGTAGGCGAAGCGTTTGACGAAAGATACCCCAATCATTCGCATTTAGTTTTGTCAGAAAAAACCGCCATAATGCTTGATTGTGGAGATTCGGCCGTAAGACAGTTATGGAAATATACCAAAGACCATTCTTTAATTGATGTTTTGTATATAACTCATAGGCATTCAGATCATTTATTTGGAGTGCCAAATCTTTTAGGTAGAATGTTGGAAGAAGATAGAAAAAAAGAATTAACTATAATTTGCTCAGAGCAACTTAAAGTAGATATTGAAAGATTATGTCAGCATTCATATTTTGGAATAGATAGTTATGGATTCAAAGTTAATTTTGTGATTGCAAAAGATGGGGAAAGTGTTCAGTTTAATGAATTAAAATTAAGTTTTGCAAAAACCTTGCATACTGCCTATAATTTAGCTATAAGAATTGATAATGGTAGAAATATTGTTTGTTATAGTGGGGATGGACCTTTTGATGAAAATCCAGAAAAATTATATAAAGATGCAGATATTTTAATGCACGAATGTTATATGTTTGACGAAAGAATAAAAGGACATGTTGCAGCAGTTGATATTTTTGAAATGGCAAAAAGACAAAATGTAAAATGTTTGGCGTTAGCTCACTTTAAAAGAAAATTTAATAATGAAACTAGGGCTAAAGTTAAAGAAGCAATACCCGACACAGGTTTAAAAATAATTTTGCCAGAGCCTCTAGAAGAATATATTTTATAAATATAAAACAAAACGGCCTTGAATTTCTCAAAGCCGTTTTTATTTTATATTTTTTCTGGTTTTACTAGTTCTAAAAATTTAGAAACATTTTTTGAAAGCCGAATATGATAAACATCTTGCTGGCTATATTTATATTCCGCAGTTTTACCTCTTTTTATTAAATACAGATGAGGATTAAATTCAAGAGATAAAATCATATCATAAAAATCTTTTGCAAGCGCGGGTATTACTGAAGTAAAAATCATCATTGTATAGCCTCTATCGTTATAAATTGAACCATCAGTTTCTATGAGTCCTCGTAAACAATTTATTTTATAGTTATTATTTTCTTTAATCCAATTTGGTACGTTAACTTTTTGGACAAATTTTGAACCGTTTTTTGCTTTCCATCCTAGCAATTTTTCAAAATGATTTGAATAAATACTTATATCAACACACCCTTTATCTCTGTCTACGATAGAAACTTTATTTTCTGGAAACAGTTTTTCTAATGCTTTACAAATTTTTGTAATCAAAAAAGGATATTTTTTGTCGCAGGTTATTCTTAATCTTGTAGCTTTGCCGTTTGGATTAGATAAATTACCATCGCCGAGTGCGAGACCAATAACATAAGCTTGTAATCCCTTGTCTTTATTAAGAATTGTTTTACGAAAATACCCTCTCATGTGCCACGGGTGGGACTTGAACCCACAAGAGCTTGCGCTCGCGGCATTTTGAGTGCCGAATGTTTGCCAATTTCATCACCGTGGCTTATTTTTTTAATTTAAACATAAATTTGACAGATTTTCAATAGATATTGACATTAAAACCCACTTCTGATAGCATTATATATAGAAGATAAGAAAGTTTGTCCGTTTGACCACGGACTTTTATTTTAAATAAATCACAAATCACAAGCACCAAATCACAAACGAATAGTTTGGAATTTGTTATTTGGAATTTGGAATTTTAGTACAGTGGATATAAAATCATTTCATAGAGCATTAGCTCAAATTGCAGAAGCAAGAGGAATTACACCAGAAAAAATTATTGAAACAATAGAAGCTGCTTTGGCAACTGCTTATAAAAAAGATTATGGAGAAAAAGGACAAAAAATTAAAACAAAATTCGACCCAGTCTCAGGTGATTCAAAATTTTGGCAAATAAAGCTTGTAGTAGATGATTCAATGCTTTATACAGAAGAAGAAATTGAAGAATTAAAAGAAAAAAAGATTATTCCTCACGAAGATTTTGATAGAATTCAAAAAACCACAGAAGATGGCGCATTAGAAGAACCAAAAAAAGTTATTTTTAATCCAGAAAAACACATAATGATTGAAGATGCTAAAAAAGATTATCCTAGTATAAAGGCTGGAGAAGAAATTGAAATTCCTTTAAAGCCTCAAGAGGATTATGGTAGAATTGCAGCTCAAACTGCAAAACAAGTTATTTTGCAGAAAATTAGAGAAGCAGAAAAAGAAACTATTGCAAATGAATTTAAATCTAAAGAAGGGGAAATTGTATCTGGACTAGTTCAAAGGATTGAAGGCTCTACTATTTATGTTGATATTGGTAAAACTTTAGGTCTTTTAAACAGAGAAGAGCAAATTCCTGGAGAATATTACAAACCAGGACAAAGAGTAAAATGTTATATTTTAAAAGTTGAAGATACTTCAAAGGGTTCTATTGTGTTACTTTCTCGTGTTTATCCAAAATTGGTTTCAAGGCTTTTTGAATTAGAAGTTCCAGAAATTACAGCAGGCACAGTAGTTATTAAAGCAATTGCCAGAGAACCGGGTTTTAGAACAAAAATGGCAGTAGCTTCCACAGAAGATGGTATTGATCCAATAGGAAGTTGTGTTGGTCAGCGTGGAACAAGAATTATTGCTGTGATAAATGAATTAGGAGGAGAAAAAATTGATGTAGTAGAATGGACTGAAAAACCAGAAAAATTTATTGCTAATTCCCTAAGCCCAGCTAAAGTTAGTAGTGTAAAAGTGGAAGACAAAAATACAGCTACAGTTTTTGTGCCAGAAGATCAATTATCTTTAGCAATTGGTAAAGATGGTAGAAACGTAAGATTAGCTGCTAATTTAACAGGTTGGAAAATAGATATTAAACCTGCTCTAAAAGAGGAAGAAAATGAGGAAAAAATAGAAGAAGTAAAAGAAGATAAGCCAGTAAAAGAAAAAAAAGTTAAAAAATCCAAAAAGAAGAAGGGCGAAGAGCCGGAAGAAGCAAAATAATTTCACTTGTCATCCCTGACTTGATCGGGGATCCAGAGTTAAATTAACGTTCTCTGGATTCCCGCTTTCGCGGGAATGACATTGCAAAAATTCCGTTGGTAAAAAACCAGCGGATTTTTTTTGTAAAAAAAGACCGCAGGGCGAACCATGCGGTAATATGGTATGTGTAGCGTGGATCTATCTCACTTGGGTTGATACCATCTGGCAGTTTTCTTTTTTAGCCAAAGGAAACAAACCAGTGAGCTGACTAATGTGACAATAAATATCACTAGAGTCGCCAAGCAACACGACATAGAAACCTGCGGGGTGATATTTATTTGCCCTAGTGTTTCGGATTGGCTGGCCCTCCCAGATGAAAACATCCAGTTCCAGTGCTGGGGTTGAGGGAAGAACTTCTCCGCTTTTTGAAAAGCACCTGGTGTTTGAGGGTCTGATCTCCAAGCGATGATTTTGATACCCTCCATCTTACTTCTTCTCAATAAAGGTTCCCATGTAAGAATGCCATCTTTACCCCAGTGTCCGATTTCACTAAAATCCACTGTGATGGCAAAGGTTCCTTCTTCGACCTTTTCTGGCGGAATGATCCTGCCTGCAAATGTTGGTAATTCCAATTCCCAAGTTGCAGGTTCTTTTGACCTCACATAAGAACAAAAATGTGAAAAGAGCCTAAATCCTGTGCCAAAACAACAAAGTGCCAAAACGATGATAAGCATTTTGCGAAACATACTACTTCCTCCGAATAGGTCTGCTTAAATTTCGAAACCAAATTTAATTTACTCTAAAAATTTTGGATTGTCAAGAGTTTACCTATGATAATTTTTGGGGTATACTAATTAAATAAAAAATCACAAACTACAAATCACAAATCACAAATAATTTGTTTGTAATTTGGTGCTTGTAATTTGAAATTTTAAAAACTATGTTTTTGCTATATTCGCCAATAATTGTGTCGTTATTTGCAATTGCGTTTGTATTTTATTTGGTAACTAAAATAAATAAAATGCCAGTAGCTAAAGGCAAAGCTATTGAAATTACAAAAGCAGTTCAAGAAGGAGCAATGTCTTATTTAAAAAGACAATATAAAACAATAGGTATGGTAGCTGTTGTTTTGTTTTTTGCAATTTGGATATTTTTTGGTTTTCAATCAGGGGCTTGGGTAGGATTTGGGATGGCTTTATCATTTTTAATTGGAGCATTTTTATCTGGACTTTCTGGCTTTGTAGGAATGTTAATTTCAACACAAGCTAATACAAGAGTTGCTGAATCTGCAAGAAAAGGAATGGGGGTTGCTTTAGACTTAGCATTTAAAGGTGGCTTGGTAACAGGACTTTTGGTTGTATCATTTGGACTCTTAGCTGTTTCTTGCGTTTATTTTGTAACATCAAAAAGTTTATTCTCTTTAGAATATTTAATTGCTTTGGGATTTGGAGCTAGCTTAATTTCTGTATTTGCTAGAATTGGTGGAGGTATTTATACTAAAGCTGCAGATGTAGGAGCTGACTTAGTAGGCAAGGTTGAAAAAAATATTCCAGAAGATGATCCAAGAAATCCGGGAGTTATAGCTGATCAAGTTGGAGATAATGTTGGAGACTGTGCTGGAATGGCAGCTGATATTTTTGAAACATATTCTGTAACAACAGTAGCTGCTATGATTTTGGGGTCTTTGCTTTTTGCAGGAAAAACACAATTTATTTTACTGCCATTATTTATTGGAACAGTTTCAATTTTAACTTCTATAATTGGAAGCTTTTTTGTAAAGCTTGGCAAAACTCAAAATATTATGGGAGCTATGTATAAAGGAGTAGCAGTTTCAATTGTTTTATCAGCAATTGGATTTTATCCTTTAATATCTAACACAATGGCAGGACAAAATGTTTCTGTAATGAATTTATATTTATCCACACTAGTTGGCCTTGTTGTAGCTGCTTTAATGTTTGTAATCACAGAATATTATACTTCAAAAAAATACAGTCCTGTAAGAAGTTTAGCAAAAGCATCTGAAACAGGACATGCAACAAATATAATTAAAGGTATTGCTATTGGGATGCAATCAACTGCTTATCCTGTAATTTTAATTGCTTTAGCTACAATTGTAAGTTTTTGGCTTGCTGGTATTTATGGAGTGGCTTTGGCAGTTATGGCAATGCTTTCAGTTGCAGGAATTATTGTAGGAGTTGATGCTTATGGCCCAATCACAGACAATGCTGGCGGAATTGCCGAAATGTCTGATATGCCACAAGAAACAAGAAAAATTACAGATGCTTTAGACTCAGTTGGAAATACAACAAAATCTGTAACAAAAGGTTATGCGATTGCTTCAGCTGGACTTGCTGCTTTGGTGTTGTTTTCTGCATATTCGCAAAAAGTTACTGAATTATCGCTTAATAAAGGACCGGGATTTATTTTAGATGATCCAATGGTAATTGCAGGTTTGTTGATTGGGGGACTTTTGCCATATTTATTTGCATCATTTTTAATGCAAGCAGTAGGTAAAACAGCAGGTAAAGTTGTAGAAGAGATTAGAAGACAATTTAGAGAAATAAAAGGTTTGATGGAAGGTACAGCAAAACCAGAATATGGCAAATGTGTTGATATTGTTACTAAAGCTGCTATTAAAGAAATGCTACTTCCAGCTTTAATCCCAGTAGTGGTTCCAGTTTTAGTAGGATTTATTTTAGGGCCTCAAGCTTTGGGAGGGCTTTTAATTGGTTCAATTGTTACAGGAATTTTTGTGGGTATTTCTATGACAACTGGCGGAGCTGCTTGGGACAATGCTAAAAAATATATTGAAGAAGGTAATTATGGAGGCAAAGGAAGTTTTGCTCATCAAGCTGCAGTTACAGGAGATACTGTTGGTGACCCTTATAAAGACACCGCAGGTCCAGCTATAAATCCAATGATTAAAGTGCTTAACATTGTAGCCTTGCTTATTGTCGCTTTTATTATTTAAATTATAAATCAATTCGCTCAGACCTGTGTGAGCGAATACAAAAAAACAAAAATCCGTCCATTTAACTTCGCTTAGGACGGATTTTTGGTTGTAGTTTTTGTAGTTGACTCTTCACTATACAGGTTGTTTTATATTTATTACAATCATAATAACTCTAATATTTTTGTTATTTATGATGCTATATTGCCCAAATAGTAAAGAGTTGACTAAAAACTTTCAAGGTGTAATATAAAATAATCTGTGTAAATGATTGTGTTGATTAAATCCGCTTGATAAGGAGAAAACATCATGAAAAGTTGGCGAAAGTGGTGGAATTACACGGTTTTGTTCTTTCGTTGGGGGTTGCGTGAAAAGCTTCACGAGCTTCGTTGCTTGATTTGGAACGCAGGTATCAAGTTGTGGTGGTACCGTCTATGGATCAGAAAAGATGTTTCTCATCCATCGCTCGATCTCGATCATTTCGCGATGCTTTCGATGGGCAAAAAAAGGTTGCGTCAGTATCTTGACGATAATGCGCGTCGTCGTAAGATTGCTGAAATAAGGGAGCTTGAGGCTGAAGACGCTCAGCGTGCATATCGCCGAGCTCACCAATAGTCGGCGTTTTAGCGCGAAAATTCAAACCGTACTGGCGGCTCTCGCACCAGTACGGATTTTTTTATTTATTTTGCTGTATTGTTGTTGACTAAAAAACTTCAAGGTGTAAGATAAAATAATAATTAAAAATAAATTTATGGATATTTTACAAATTATTATTTTAATTGTAGTTCCTAGTGGAATAATTGGTGCAATAGCAGGAGGTCTTGTTAATTATTTGTCAAATAAAAATTTAGACAGGCATATTAGAATGATGGAATATAGAAGAGATGCATATGTAAATGTTCATGAAATACTATCAAAATTTTTTGATACTGTTAATGAAGAAGAATCAAATAAATATACAGATAAATTACTAGAATATTATAGAAAAATACAAATTTGGGGATCTGTTGATGTCGTTAGGAATTTTAATAAATTATTGGAAGCAATGGCTAAAACTTCTACATCAGAAACGGAAGAAGCAAAAAATGAAAGAAATATTATTTATAAACAATTTGTTATATCTATGCGTAATGATATTTTAAACAGTGCGGATCTATATGAAGAGGATATTAATATTAAAGGAGTAAAAAATAATTAAATTAAAAATAAATTTATGATAAATGAAAAACATAAAATTGTGCCAGCGTCATATTTAGTTTTGATAAAAGATAATAAAATTTTGCTACAAAGGAGATTTAATACTGGTTATGAAGATGGAAAATATATGATGGTTGCAGGCAAAGTAGACAAGGGAGAGTCATTTAGTAAATGCGTTATCAGAGAAGCTAGTGAAGAGATTGGAATAACGATTAAATCAGAAGATTTAAAAATGGCTCACTTAATGAATAGAATAACAAAAGAACCAAAAGATAATGAATGGATAGATGCTTTTATTATTTGTAAAAAGTGGCAAGGAAATATTGAAAATAAAGAGCCAAATAAATGTGATGATTTAAAATGGTTTGATGTGTCTAATTTGCCAGAAAATATAATCCTGTATATTAAAACAGCTCTAGAAAATATTAAAAATAACATTATTTATAGTGAGTTTGGTTGGTAAAATAAATAGCAAAAATATAAAAAACAGGATTTGCAGGCACTTAGAGAGTTTTCAATGCAAAATACTAAATAAGGCTATTCGCTCACACGGGTCTGAGCGAATGCGAAAAATAAAAATCCGCTTATTTGATTTATTTAAAGCGGATTTTTGTTTTTTAAGATAGGAGTTTTTTTTGGTGCTTTTAAAATTGTATGATATAGTAAAGCAAATTCAAAAGGCAAAATTTAAAATTTAAAAATAAAATTATGAAATTAGTTATAGTTGAGTCTCCTGCAAAAGGAAGAAATATTCAATCATTTTTGGGTAAAGATTATAAAGTTTTAGCCTCTATGGGGCATGTAAGAGATTTACCAAAATCTGAGATTGGGGTAGATGTTGAAAATAATTTTGAGCCAAAATATATTATTCCAACAAAAGCTAAAAAGAATTTAACTTTGCTTAAAAAAGAATCAGCAAAAGCAGAAGAAACTATTTTAGCTACTGATGAAGACCGCGAAGGAGAAGCAATTTCTTGGCATTTAGCAGAAGCATTAAAATTAAAAGATCCAAAAAGAATTGTTTTTCATGAAATTACAGAAGATGCAATTAATGAAGCAATTTTACATCCAAGAAAAATTGATATTGCTTTGGTTAATTCTCAACAATCAAGAAGAATTTTAGATAGATTAGTTGGGTATAAGCTTTCGCCTTTTTTGTGGAAAAAGATTTCAAGAGGTTTGTCAGCAGGCAGAGTTCAATCTGTAGCAGTTAGACTTGTTGTAGATAGAGAAAACGAAATTAAAGCTTTTAAGCCCGATGAATATTGGACTGTTCAAGCAGAACTTTGTAAGTGTCATACTCGCGAAAGCGGGTATCCAGAGAATGCAAAATTAACTCTGGATTCCCGTTTGCACGGGAATGACAACGAGAAATTTGTGGCGACTTTGGTAAAAAAAGATGGGAAACCTATAGAAAAGTTAGATATTAAAAACCAAATAGAAGCAGATGAAATTTTAAAAGATTTAGAAAATTCAGATTATATAATAGGAAAAGTTGAAAAAAAAGAGACTAAAAAAAATCCATTTGCTCCATTTACAACTAGTACGCTTCAACAAACAGCTTCAAATAAATTTGGTTTTTCTGCAAAATTTACAATGCAATTAGCTCAAAAACTTTATGAACAGGGGCATATTACTTATCACCGAACAGATTCTTTAAATCTTTCAGAAACGTCTTTGGAAGCTAGTAAAAAATTTATTACAGAAAAATTTGGAGAAAATTATTATAATTTTAGAAAATTTAAAGCTAAGGAAAATGCACAGGAAGCTCATGAAGCTATAAGACCTACCCGCCCAGTCATAACTCCAGAATCATTGGGAGGTATAGATGCAAAGCAATTAAAGCTTTATACTTTAATTTGGCAAAGATTTGTGGCTTGTCAAATGAGCTCTGCTATATTTGATGCTACAACCGTGGATATTGTTGCTTCTCGTCATTGCGAGCGAAGCGAAGCAATCTCAACCTCTGGGATTGCTTCGTCGCCAGCTCCTCGCAATGACGGTGAATATACTTTTCGGGCGTCGGGGCAAGTTTTAAAGTTTGATGGTTTTCTCAAAGTTTATCCTACAAAGTTTAGCGAGGCGGATCTTCCTGTTTTGCAAGAAAAAGAAAAGCTTGATTTGGTAAAAATTGAATCGAGTCAGCATTTTACAGAGCCACCGCCAAGATTCAATGAAGCAAGCTTAATTAAAGCTCTTGAAAAATTTGGAATTGGTAGGCCCTCAACTTATGCCCCAACTTTAAGTACAATACAAACTAGAAACTATATAAATAAAAATGACCAAAAAAGATTTTTTCCAACTGAAATGGGAGTTTTGGTAAATAATGTTTTAATGGAAAACTTTCCTGAAATTGTAGATGTTGATTTTACAGCTAAAATGGAAAAAGAGCTTGATGAAGTTGCAGAAGGCAAAGATACTTGGCAAAAAACTTTAAAAGATTTTTATATACCTTTTGCAAAAAAGTTAGAAGAAAAATATAAAGAAGTTAAAAAAGAAAATACAGATGTTGCTACAGATAAAATTTGCCCTGAGTGTGCAAAACCTATGGTAGAAAAATTGGGGAGATTTGGTAGATTTTATGCTTGTACTGGTTTCCCAGAATGTAAACATACAGAATCTTTAGAAACTAAAGAATCTAAAGAAGTAAAAAGTCTTAATATTGATTGTCCAAAATGTAAAGAAGGACAAATTATTTTTAAAAAATCAAAACGTGGCAAAATATTTTATGGTTGTAGTATTTATCCAAAATGTGATTTTGCAGTTTGGGACAAGCCATTTATTAATAAAGATGGTAAATCAGATTTTTGTCCTAAATGTAAATCAATTCTCGTAGAAACAAAAAAAGGCATTATCAAATGCTCTTCTAAAGAATGTGATTTTAAAACATGATATTAAAGTATAGAAAATAATTTTTTTATTGCCAAATATTGGTCCTTAAACATTACAATTTCTTTTTTGGGATTTGCATTTTTGTCTTCAGTAGTTTTTATTTTTGATAAATCATCTTTGCCAACAAAAACTAATTCTGACATTGCAGCAGAATGCAATTTAATGGTTTGTAAATCTTTTTCTGAAATTTTGGCGTAAAAATTATAGCTTACAGCTAGAATGCCCTTAAATTCATACTTTGCTGTGTCAAACAAACCCAAATCATTGGGCAATTTAAAATTTTTGCCTAATTCTTCCATTGCCTCCCTTTGCATAGCATTTTCTACGCTTTCCCCTATTTCTAATTTTCCATTAAAAGTTGGCTGGCAAATAAAAGGAAATGATTGAACTTTTTTTCCATCTTTTTCACTTCTTTTTTGCAGGGCAACTTTGCTGGCATTTTTGCCATTTTCTATTATTAGCCAGACTGCAACACTTTCAATTTTATTTTTATTAGCTTCTTTCTTCATATTTTGATATTATAAATTTATGAAAGAATTGTCAATCGAAAAATTACTAAAAGGCAAAGAAAATCCAAAATTAATTTTGGAAGCTTTTGAATTTGCTAAAGAAATTTATAAGGACAAAAAAAGACTATCTGGAGAAAATTATATAGAACATGCATTAAGAGTTGCTTTATTTTTAGATAAAATGAAAGTTGATGAAAAAACATTAATTACAGCTTTATTGCACGATGCTATTGATGATAAATTATCTTTAGTTCAGGAAACAGAATTAAAAGAAATTGGCAAAAAATTTAGTATAGAGGTTGCAGATTTAATTAAAAAAGTTTCAAATTTAAGAAAAATAAGGTTTTCCTTAAATCTTAACTTAAAAGAAAAAAAGATTTTTACAAAGGAAAAAATTGAGAATTTAAGAAAAACATTTATAGCTTTAGCGGGTGATTTAAGGGTGCTATTAATTGAGTTGGTTTCTAGGTTAGATGGATTGGAACATTTAGCTTCGCTTTCAGAAGAACAGAGAAAAATATATTCTTTGGAAACTTTAGAAATATTTGTACCTATAGCTAATAGACTTGGGCTTGGAGAAATAAAAAGATTACTTGAAGATGGCTCATTTTTCTATTTGTTTGGAGACAAATATAAATGGATTCAAAATAATACAAAAGAAAAATATGAAGAAAGGGAAAAATATATTAGAAAATTTATTCCAAAATTAAATAGAATTTTAAAAAAAGAGAGAATAAAATTTATAGAGATAAATTATAGGGCAAAATCTTATTGGTCAACCTATAGAAAGCTTTTAAAAAAAGATATGGATATCGAAAGAATCCATGATTTAGTAGCTATTAGAATTATAACACAAGAAGTCTCAGATTGTTATAAAGCCTTAGGGATATTACATAAATATTTTAAGCCGATATCAGAAGAGATTGATGATTATATTGCTAAACCAAAAATTAATGGATATAGATCACTTCATACTAGTGTTTACTTAGATAAAGATCATATTTCTGAAATTCAAATAAGAACTCAAGATATGCATAAAGAAGCAGAATATGGAGTTTGTGCTCATTGGAGCTATAAAGAAAAGATAGATTTAAAGAAAGATAGTAAAAAATTTGAATGGGTGGCTCAAACTCCAAAATTCTGGGAAACATTTAAAATAGATTTTTTTGAAGATTTTGTTTTTGTTTTTACGCCAAAAGGGGATATTATTTCTTTGCCAAAAGATTCAACTCCTGTTGATTTTGCATATGCTGTACATTCTGATATTGGGAATCATTGCGAATCAGCTAAAATTTTAGGTAAAATTGTTCCATTATCTTATATGCTTGAAAATGCAGATGTTGTGGAAATTATAACAAATAAAAACAAAGAACCATCACAAGATTGGTTAAAATTTGTAAAAACAAATATGGCAAAAAGTCATATTAAAAAAATTATTTCTGCAAAAAACTCTGGATTTAAAATTCCAATTCCTAGTTTTATTAGAAAAAAAGTATTAGAAATTACAGAGAGGTTTCAAAAAAGAAAAGAAGAAAAGCAAAAAATAATAAAAGAAAAACCACAACATATTTTTATTGCAGGTCAAAAAGGAATGCTTATAAACATTGCTAAATGTTGTAGTCCAAAACCAGGAGATGATGTTAAAGCTTATATCACAAAGTTTAGAGCGATTGTTTTAC
>MHPU01000020.1:10565-11512 GCA_001820485.1 Candidatus Staskawiczbacteria bacterium RIFOXYD1_FULL_32_13 | reverse complement strand
TTAAAAGATTAGCTGAAAAATTTCCGGAAAAAATTATTGATGCCAACTGGGAATAAAATATAAATATTGAATTTAATATAAAAAATGATATACTAAAACATGGAAATATCAGAAAAACAAAAACATAAAATTGGAGATTTAGCAAAAAAATACCAGCTAAAACTGATTCTGCTTTTTGGTTCTCGTGCTACAGGAAAAATTCATAAAGAGAGCGATTATGATGTAGCTTATTTGCCATCTGGAAATTTGAGTTATGATCAAGAAATAGACATAAATTTGCAGTTTATTGGTATATTTTCTTACGATAGAATCGATACGGTTGATTTAAGAAAAGCTTCGCCATTATTGCTTTTTGGAATTTTCAAAAATTGCCAAATTTTATTTGCAGAAGATAATTTGATATTTTTTAATTATAGAGCTTATGCTTACAAAAAATACATCGAAGCAAAGCCTTTTTTGGAAAAATATTTAACAATAAAAATATGACATACGATGAATTATTTATAAGAGTCAAAATGAAGGCTTTGAATGGATATAGAAAAGAAATTGAAAATTTCCTTAAAATGTCAGATGATGAAATTCTTAACGACGAAATAGGAAAAATCCATATTGGTGAGAGAGTTTTTCAATTAGCTGTTGATGCTGTTATTGATATTAATCAACACATTATGAGAGAATTGGATTTGAAGGGAGCCGAAGACCCGCAAGGAGCTTTTTATATTTTAGGTGATGAAAAAATTATCCCTGGAGAGTTTGCTTTTAATATGGCTCCGGTTGTTTCAGTAAGAAATAGGCTAGTACACGGATATGATACATTTGACAAATCTTTATTTTTGCGAAACTTAAGAAAAGGCTATCCACATTTTGAAGAATATTTAAAACACATTAACGAATTTTTAGATAAAGGAAATTTAAAATAAATTGCAAAAATAGCAAAAAATTCGTGT
>MHPU01000020.1:0-10550 GCA_001820485.1 Candidatus Staskawiczbacteria bacterium RIFOXYD1_FULL_32_13 | reverse complement strand
GGGGGGGGTATTATAGGATAATGAAAATGCAGAATTTAAAAATTATAAATATAAAAATACTTCTAACAATATTGTTGTTTGTTTTTTTAATGTTGCCTTTGCAAACTTTTGCCACAGCTTATAGTGTGAGCGGGACATTAACGCCCGATGCAACCACAACAAACACCGGCGAGCCTGTCGGATCATATGGCAGTCTACCTTATTGGTCTTGGTCAGCTGGCGGTCATACATGGTATCTTTGGAAGTGGATGGGTTTTGCATATGTCATTACGGAAACACTTGGCACGTGGGGTGGTCCCTACGCATGGTTTGGACACTCGAGCGTGATTGGGTCTTATACAAGAGATTACAGTTCAACGGGAACAGCAACTGTTGGTCCAACCAACACCACTCCAAATATCCCCAATCTCGTCTCTCCATCCAACGCTAGTTACACAAACGATAATACCCCAATACTTTCAGTTAATTACTCAGATTCCAACACGGGAGATGTGGGAACCACTAATTACAGGATTTCATCAGGCACAGCCCAGAATTGCTTAGACAATGCTAACATAGTAGCTTCAGGAACAAGTAGCACAACTTCAGATGAAAATGAAAACACTACATACACACCAGGCTCTTCTATCGGAAGCAGTGGCACATACTATTGGTGTGCCCAAAACGATGATGGCGTAGCCCAATCAGCATGGACAAGTATGGGAAATTTCATTTTAGACACCACCACTCCAGATATTGTAGTAGTAGATGCAGGGGCATCATCAGCAGACAGAATCTCTTTCACATCAAACACATACTTTAAATATACAAGCACAGGATCAGACGACCAACTTTCTTTTTCATGGACAGATCCATCTTCAGTTTCAGATGATACATTTTATTACGAGCTCAATACAGATTCAGGAAATACAGTTACAGGAGATGAATCAACCACAACCAACGCATACATAGACAATATCACAATCACAGAAGGCACAAACTATTTCCACGTGCGTCCTAAAAATGGAGCAGGCACTTGGGGCACAGAACGAATATTCATTATTAAATATGACAAAATAACCCCAATAATCTCAAATACAGCAAACTCACTTGGTTATCTTTCAAATACTCAAACAGCCACAATTACTTGGGCTACAGACGAAGCTAGCTCAACACAAGTAGAATACGGACTTACAAATAGTTACGGAAGCATAACCACTGAAACCGACACCACAACCAGAGTAACAAGCCACACAGTAGATGTAGCTTTCACTCCTTGTCAGCTTTATTATGTAAGAGTCATCTCAAAAGACCAAGCACAAAATCAAGCCACAGGAGACAACTTTACAATCCAAACACAATGTGCAAGTGGAGGTAATGCTGGTCAAGTATTCTCTATCCAACCAATAACCCCATCTCAAACAAACCAAAATTCAAACAACAATCAAGAAATATCACAACAAGATCCTAGAATTACATTAATGCAAAAGATAATTGAATTGCTAAAAGAAATGATTAGGATTTTAATAGCAAGAAGAGAATTGACTTAAAAATTAAAATAAATAAGCAAATATATTAAAACAAAAGCCATTTTTAAATAAAGTGGTTTTTTAGTAAGAATATTTTAATTGTTGCGCATTTTTTCGACGGCTTCTGAAAGCACTTGGCAGTATAAATTAAGTCCAATTTTATTTATTGATCCAGATTGCTCTTTGCCTAAAATATTTCCAGCTCCCCTGAGTTCTAAATCTCTCATTGCAATCTTGTAACCAGAGCCAAGTTCTTCTGCTTCTTTTAAAGCACTTAACCTGTCTTTAGCTAGTGGAGTCAAATTTTTATCCTCATAAAACAAATAAGCAAATCCTTGTGTGTATGATCTGCCAACTCTGCCTCTAATTTGATAAGCTTGGCTAAGGCCCAATTTTGTTGCATCTTCAATTATTATAGTATTTACTTTTGGTAGATCAATGCCATTTTCAATTATTGTTGTGGCTACTAAAACATTTAATTTTTCTTTTTGAAAATTATTCATTATTTCAATTAGTTTTTTCTCAGGAAGTCTACCATGAATAAAGCCAATTTTAGCTTTTGGTAATAAATTTTGCAATTCATGTTTTGTTTTTTCAATTGTTTGTACTCTATTATGTAAATAAAAAACTTGCCCTTTTCTTTTTAGTTCTTGTAAAATTGCTTTTTTAATTATTTTTTGATTATATGCAAGTATAAAATTTTTAACAGCAACACGACCTTCTGGTGGAGTTTGTATCAAAGAGATTTTTTTAAAAGATGAAAGAGCTAAATAAATTGTGCGTGGGATTGGGGTAGCGGATAAACTTAATACATCTAAAGATGCTTTTATTTGTCTTAGTTTTTCTTTTTGTTTTACGCCAAATCTTTGTTCATCATCAATTATCAATAATTGTAAATTTTTAAATTCCACATCATTTGACAAAATTCTGTGGGTTCCTATTACAATATCTATTTTGCCATCTTTTATATCGCCAGCAATTTTCTTCTGGTCATTTTTGTTTTGTAGTCTTGAAAGCAGTGCTATTCTTATTGGAAACTTTTCAAATCTTTTTTTAAAATTATTATAATGTTGGTTAGCTAAAATTGTAGTAGGGCAAATAATAGCTGTTTGTTTATTGTTAGATATAGCAAACACAGTAGTTCTTATGGCAATTTCTGTTTTGCCAAAACCTACATCTCCACAAATAATTCTATCCATAGGCTTTTCTTTTGATAAATCATTTTTAATATCTATGATTGCTTGAATTTGATCTGGGGTTTCCTCAAATATAAAACCAGATTTTGCCTCAGCTTCCATCTCTTTATCTAGCAAATATGGAGTGCGTTTTATAGTTTCTTTTTCTGCATATAATTCTAAAAGTTCTTTGGCTAATTTTTCTACGTCCTCCTTTATTTTTTTCTTGGTTTTTTGCCATAAAACAGAAGCAAGGCGAGAAACTTTGGGATCGGAAAATCCAATATATTTTGACAATTTTCTTTCTAATCCTACTGGTACGTAAAGTTTATCATTTTCTGCATATTCTAAAACATAATATTCATTTGAATTTGGAACTTCAAATTTCTCGATACCGCAGTATCGAGCGATACCATGATCTAAATGTACTAAATAATCCCCGGGTTTTAAATTTTTTAAATCAGAAAATATTTTTTGAGATTTTAGTTTATTTTGAAGAAGTTTTTTTGATTTTTTTTCATCTAAGACTTTAGCTTGCAAAAATTTAATATTTTCTAAAGTATTTCCTAAAAAGTCTAATCTTACAGATTTTTCTTGGTTTATTGGGAAAATATCAATAACCCCACCTTTTTGGGAAAACTCTCCGGGGTCAGAAACTGTAAAAACTTTTTCATAACCCATTTCATCTAATTTTCTTAGGATTTGAGAAAAGTTGTAACTAATATTTTTTTCTAAAAAAATAATATTATCTTCAAAAAAATTTTGAGATTTTTTAGCTTCCAAAATTTTTTCTAAATTTTCTTGAAACCAAAGAAACTCCTTTTCTAAAAAGTAGGGGGTGATAGAAGCTATTAAAACATTGTTTATATTTTTATTTGATTTTTCCATTAATGTCTATTCTATTGAATTTAATATAGTGTAAAAAACTGCTATTGTAAAGAAATATTCAAAAATGCTAAAATAAAGTAATAAAAAGTTTATGGACAATAAAGAAATTATAGAGTTTTATAAACAATACAGCCTTTTCACTTTTCCGGGATGTTATAAGGAAAAATTGCTTGAGTTGCCAGACGACATAAAAGAAATTGGAAGAATTGTGCGGTCATCTTTGATACATCGCACAACCTTGAGAGACGGAAATACCGGGACAAATGCCGACAAAAAATATGGTGACATGACAAAAATTCCTTGGCATCAACAGTGTCAGGATGATTATTTGGTTACCGCAAGCGCTATGCTGGCAGAATTATTTAGAAAAGACTCTAGGGGCTTATTAAAAGACAGAAAAGAAATTGACAAGCCAATTTTAACATGCAGATTTATCGCAGTTTTAATGGCTTCAATTTTAAAAACAAAAGGAATTCCTTGTAGGGTAAGATCTATTTTTGCTCCATATTTTACTGACTATGTTGATGATGGTAAAAGTCATGACCACTGGATAAATCAATACTGGTCAGAAAATGAAAGTAGATGGTTGACAATAGATGTAGATGGGATGAGTCATAAAACAGATTTTGATTTTTTTGACATTCCTGACGGTAAATTTGATTTTTCAGCAGACGCTTGGCTGGCTGTGAGAGAGGGGAAAATTGATGAAAATCATTTTCATAATGCAAATGGAATGAACGGAACTTACCCAATGTTGTGGGAACTATTTTATGACTTTCATTGTTTAATGAACAGCGAGATAACTTATTTACATACACCAAAATTAGCATTGTTAAATAATTCAATAGCAGAAGAAACAAAAAAGGAAATTGATGAGTTGGCTAGACTCATGCAAAATCCAGACAAAAATTTTGAAACTTTAAAACGGATTTGGGAAACTAAAAAAGAGCTTCGTTTATTAAAAGGTGGGTTATTGTAAAAAATGGGGAAAAAGATAATTTTAATAAAAAAATGAATAAAGAAGAAATAAAAAGATTTTTAGAAAATATTGCTAATAAAAAGGAACGTACTATAGTTATTATTGATTATGGTAATGTAGAAAAATGGAAAAATAGTTTAGGTTGGCAAATAGGAATTAAAGAATTGGCAAATTTAGTAAAAAATTTTTCGTATGGTAAACAATTTCTTCGTAGATTTTATTATGGTGCTGATTATGGGGCGAATGACAAAGCAGAGAAAATAATTGACTGGTCAAGATTAATCTTAGAAAAAGCAGATATGAACAGGTTTGAAGTTGTAAAAAAGCGAGTAAAATATATTCACAATACAAACAATAAATACGGTTTTGATAAAAAATGTGATTTGGATGTGGAAATGGCAGTCGACCTAATAAAAGAAAGAGAGAATTATGATACAATTATTATTTTTTCTGGTGATGGTGATCTAATGTATGCTATAAAATATCTTAAGGAAATTTACCAAAAATCCTGTATTGTCTTCGGCGCCAGAAATCATGTGGGCAGAGAAATTTATGATGCCAAAAAAGAAAAAATAATTGACGATATTTTATATGCCGAAGATTTTGAGTACCGATTAAACAGAAATAGATTTCAGAATTGAAAAAAGCTGTAATCAAAAATCCCGCCTAAGCGGGACTTCGAACAAAATCGGGTAAGCCAAAGCTTACATATTAAGTATAGCAAAAATTATAAATCTATGTCAAGAGTTTGTATTAAAACAATAAATTTAAAAAAGGGGGCAATTTTAGTTTATTTGATTATTATAATTTTTATTTTTTCCATTGTGATGGTTCCGCTTTTAGGTATTGTTATGGGACAAATTAATTATTTAAAAACTTCTGTAGCCAAGGAACAATCACTTCAAATTGCAGAAGCTGGAATAAATTATTATCAATGGCACTTGTCACATTTTCAAACAGATTATCAAGATGGAACTGGCGCCCCTGGCCCTTATGTTCATGAATATGTTGATAGAGACACACAAAATGTAATTGGAAGTTATAGCTTGATTATTACTCCTCCTTTAGTTGGATCTACAATTTTGACAATTCAATCAACTGGCTGGACTAATGAATATCCAAATATTAAAAAAACCATAACTGTAAGATATGGTATTCCCTCATTAGCTAAATATTCATTTTTAAGTAATGATGTTATTTGGATTGGAGGCAATGAATACGTTACTGGGCAAATGCAATCAAATAATGGTATTCGTTTTGATGGATATACAAATGCTCCAGTTAGATCTACTAAGACAACTTATACTTGCCCTGATTCTCAGGGTCCTCCTTGTCCTGCAACTAAAGATGGCATTTGGGGTCAAGCACCTTCATTTGTTAAAAGTTTTTGGGAATTTCCTGTACCAAATGTAGATTTTTCTGCTTTAGCTTATGATCTTTCTTCAATGAAAGGACTAGCTCAAACTGATGGTATATATCTCCCACCCTCTAATGAGAAAGGTTATTCTTTAGTATTTAAAAATGATGGCTCAATAGATATTTATAAAGTTACAAGTTTACAATACAATCCAACGGGATGGGACACTAATTGGACAGCTCATAATGAATTCATTGATTATGAGAATAGAGCTTTACAGTTTACCATAAATATGCCCAATAATGGAATTATTTATGTTGAAGATAAAGTTTGGGTTGAGGGTAATATCAGGGGAAAAGCAACAGTAGCTGCTGCTTTACTCCCATATAATTCATTGACAGCTCCTAATATATACATTCCAAATAACATACTCTATTCAACTAAAGATGGCTCGGATACTTTGGGTTTAGTGTCGCAGAAAGATATTGTTGTAACTTATCATGCTCCAGATGATATAGAAATTAATGCAGCTTTAATTGCTCAAAATGGAGCTGCTCAATTTTATTACTATGATGGTAATATAAAAGATAGCATTACAACTTTTGGGTCAATAATGACTTTTTCTTCATGGACTTGGACATGGGTTAATGGCTCAGCTGCTGTGACTTCAGGATATAGACATACGTATTCTAATTATGATGGAAATTTATTATATGGACCTCCTCCGAGTTTTCCTTTGTCTACTTCAGGGTATCAACAATTAGATTGGAAAAGTAATTAAATGAATTTTTTAAATAAATTTATATTTTTTATATTGATATTATTGAGTTTTTTATCTTTTAATCTGAGCATTTTTGCGGTGAATAAGGCAGTTTATCCAGATTCGAAATCTTTGCAACCAATGTCAGCCGAGACAAAGTCTGGTGCACAAGAAAATATGAATTTAGAGCAAGCACAAGATATAAAAAATATGTTAAATAATTCTGGTCAAACCATAGACAGTCAGAAATTGGATGAGAATATTAAAAATAATAATATTAGAATTATAGAAAAAATAAATCAGTCGGGAAATAGCATTATGTGGATATTTATTTTATTTTTATTTATAATTTTAATTTTTATTATGGGCTTTCGATTTTTCCAAAAAGGTAAAAAATAGATAACAAATTATAAGTTTTAATGGTATAATAAATTAATCATGGTAAAGTTTTTAGATTTAGAATTAGAAATGTTTGGGATTGATGTAAGTGACTCTGCTGTCAAAGTTTTAAAGCTTAAAAAAAAGCGTAAATTTTTTGAGGTTGATTTTTTAGATGAAGTGGAAATAGAACCGGGTATTGTTGATGCAGGAGTAATAAAAAATGAAGATGCATTAGCAAAAATTATTAGAAAATCTATAATTTCTAAAGTTGCAGGAAAATTAAAAACAAAATATGCAGTTGTCGCCCTGCCAGAAGAAAAGTCTTTTTTAGATGTAATTCAAATGCCGATGATGAAGGAAGAGGAATTACAATCAGCGGTTTTATTCCAAGCAGAAAATTATATACCAATGTCTTTAGATCAAGTTTATTTAGATTTCCAAATTGTTGATTATAATGAAAAAAAACATGATCATTTAGATGTCTTAATAGTAGCTATGCCAAAAACAACAGTTGATTCTTATCTTTCTTGTTTTAAAAAAGTAGGTTTAGTGCCAGTGGTTTTAGAAGTTGAATCGCAGGCTATAGCAAGAGCTTTAGTTAAAAATGAATCAAGCTCTGTACCATTAATTTTAATTAATTATGGTAAAAAAAATTCTAATATTATTATTTTTTCTGGTCAGTCAATTAAGTTTACTTCTTCTATACCAATTTCATCTAGTCAAATTACAGAAGCAATAGCTAAGGGATTATCAGTGTCTTTAGAGGAAGCTGAAAAAATTAAAGTGAATTTCTCTTTGTTTAAAAAGGATGAGAGTGAAGAATCAAAAAAAATCTACAATGCAATTTATCCAGTTTTGAATGATTTAATCTTTCAGATAAAAAAATATTTAATTTTTTACAAAGACCATGCTTCTCATGATCATTCTTTGAATGGAAAAGATGTTGCTTTAAATATAAGTCAATTAGAAAATGATAAAGAAAACGTTGAAGATAATAAAGCAACTAACTCTATTGGAGATATATTTAATTTTAATGGGCAAGAAAAAATAATAATTACTGGCGGGGGTTCAAATTTAAAAGGTCTAGCTGAATTTATTTCAAAAGAAATTTCAATTGAAACAGAAATAGGAAATGTTTTTTCAAATTTAGTTTTGAAAAATAATAATTTAATTAGGGAAGAAAAAAAGTCTTCTTTTTGTACTGCAATTGGATTAGCTCTTAGAGCAGTTAATAATAAAAAATATGATTAATCTTTTGCCTCAAAATCAAAAAAATGAATTGCTTCTTAAAAGAATAGGTCGGTTGATTATGATTTTAGGAATTGTCTTTTTAATTTTTTTAATTTGCCTTGTTTTAGTTTTATTTTCTTTAAAATTTTATCTTTTAACGGATGTTTTTGCACAAAAAGAACAAGAAACTCGCCAAAAAGATTTTTTTGAATTAACCAAAACAAAAAAAGAAATTGGGGATTATAATAAAAAGATATCTGATTTTAAGTCTTTTTATGATAAGCAAATATATTTTGGTAAGATGCTTGAATCAATTTTTAAAATTGATATTCCAAAAGGCGTTTATATAATATATCTTTCATCTGAAAAAAAAGGGAAGAAAATTGAATCAACTATTTATGGATATAGTGATTTAAGGGAAAATCTTATTTTATTTAAAAATAACATTGAGAAGGAAAAAAGTATAATAAACCCATATTTTTCGCAAGATAGCTGGACAAAAGTTGAAAAAATTAATTTTTATTTAAGTTTTCAATATGAATATTAAAATTAAAAACTTTATAATAGCTATAATTTTTATTGTTATTTATTTAGCAGTTATTTTGTTTTTTGTTTGGTCGTTAATAAAAGATATAAAGAATGAATCCTTAAATTTAGTTATGCAGAAAAATGAAGAATTTTCATTTAAAGAGCAGATGTTTTTTTTAGAGAAATTTAATCAGGAGAAAGTCGCTTATCAAGAAATTTTTCTAAAATATGAAGAAGCGCTCATTGATTCTAAAAATCCAATTATTTTAATTAAATTTTTAGAAAATACAGCCAAAGAATCAAACGTAACTTTAGATATTTTGCTAACCCCATCTTTAGCTCAAAAAATTGGCACAGACATTTGGCCATCTATATCTATGCAGATAAAGTTTAGTGGAAGTTTTCAAAATACATTAAAATTCATAAATAAATTAGAGAATTCTCCATATTTTCTTTCAATAGAAAGTTTAAAGATGAATAAAAGTGAAGAAAAAGTTAAAGTTAAAAATATTACATCTATAATTATTAAAACAGATTGTTTGTTGAAGATTTTTACTAAATAAGCTTAAAGAAATATGAAGAAAGAAAAAATTATTCAATCAATTGTTAATGATTTTAAAAAAACATTATCTGGTATAAAGAAAATACCATGGTTTTTAGGAACACATGCCTTTTTGGTTATTTTGTTTTTAGTTTTGTTTGATTTGCTTTTTGGTACATATCTATTTTATAATTATATTTATATTGCAAAAAATCAGATGCCAGAGATGATTTCAGGACAGATAATTTTTGATGAAAAAAATTATCAGTTTATTTTGGATCAAGAAAAAAAAAGAGAAGAGAATTTTAATAAAATAGGAGAAGAAAATATAAAAACCCCTTTTAATTAATTTAAAATATAAACATAAAAGAGTAGTTGACTTAACGACTATTTTTTTGTATAATGTCAAATGTACTTTAATTAGCGAATTTAATATAGTTTGCCCTCGTAGTTCAATGGATAGAATAGGATCCTTCTAAGATCTAGATGTTGGTTCGATTCCAACCGAGGGCACACAAAGGGAGAGACGTGGAAGATATCCATAGGCTATAGTATTGGCATATTTTATATTTTGAGTATAATTAAGGTATGCCAATAGTTAAATGTGAAATATGCAAAAAAGAATTTTATGCGAAGCCAAATTTAATTAAAAAGGGCTAGGGTAAGTTTTGTTCTAGGATTTGTCAGCATTAATCTTTCAAAAAAGGGAAAATAGTTTTTTGTAGTATTTGTGGAAAAGGGGTATGGCGTAAACCAAGGCAATTAACCCATTCAAAAAGTAAAAAATATTTTTGTAGTAAATCTTGTCAAGCTTTATGGCGAAATAAAGTAGTTCATGTAGGTAAAAATCATCCTAATTGGAAAAATGGAGAAACTATTTATAGAAAAATTTTAGAAAGGAGTGGTGGAAAGCAATTTTGTGCATTATGCAAAACTACAGATCAACGAGTTTTAGCAGTACATCATATAGATAAAAATAAAAAGAACGTAAGATTAAATAATCTAATTTGGTTATGTTTTAATTGTCATTTTTTAGTTCATCATTATAAAGAAATTGAAGAAAAACTTATGGCGGCTATGGTGTAGCAGCAACACAACTCTCTGTGGCAGAGTCATCACGAGTGCAATTCTCGTTAGCCGCCCATTATTAAATAATTAAATTTATAAATAAATATGAAAAATAAAATACTTTTAATCGGTCTT
>MHPU01000019.1:10003-10199 GCA_001820485.1 Candidatus Staskawiczbacteria bacterium RIFOXYD1_FULL_32_13 | reverse complement strand
TCAGACCTGCCGAGGTCTTGGGACCTACTTGTGATGAGTGGGCGGATTGATGTCGCGAACTACCGGACGGTCTTCGTCATAGTCGCCCTTGACATCATCGCCATGAGGCTGATCGCGTTTACCCTCGTCGTTCGTATGATAAACATCCATATGCCGTCCGATTCGATCATCTTTCCCTTCGTGCGGATGGCTAGTC
>MHPU01000019.1:0-9923 GCA_001820485.1 Candidatus Staskawiczbacteria bacterium RIFOXYD1_FULL_32_13 | reverse complement strand
AAAATCTTGTCAAGAGTAAAATATAAAATAATAAAAATTATGCAAACAATTCCAGAAAAATTTTTTGAGTCAGTTAATAAAAATTCTGAAAAAATTGCACTTCTTTATAAAAAAGAAGGAGTTTATTTTCCTATAAAATACAAAGAACTTTTAGAAAAAGTAGAAAATTTTTCTTTTGTTTTGCTAGATAATTTTAAAATTAAAAAGCAAGATAAGGTAGCAATCTTGTCTGAGAATCGACCTGAGTGGATAATTTCTGATTTGGCTATAATGTGTGTTGGAGCAGTTGTTGTGCCCTTACACACAACTTTAAATTCAGAAGCTATTTTTAATGTTTTAGAGCATTCAGAAACTAAAATTTTGATTGTTTCAAATTTAGATTTATTAAATAAAATTTTGTTAAATAAAAGTAGATTAAGATATTTAGAAAATATAATTATTTTAGATAATTTATCTGCTATCAAGAAAGCAAATTTAGGAGTCAAAGTTTTTTATTGGCAAAATTTATTCTTGCAAAATAAATTAGGAAATTTTCATAAAGTGGTTATTGATTGTCAAGATTCTTGTAGTATTATTTACACTTCAGGAACTACTGGAGAACCAAAGGGGGTTGTTTTAAGCCACAAAAATTTTTTAAGTAACGTAGAATCTATAAATTTAGCTATTCCAGTTAAAACTGAAGATGTTTTTTTGTCATTTTTACCTTTATCTCATGCTTTGGAAAGAACATCTGGTCAATTTGTGCCAATTTTATTTGGAGCTACAATTGCTTATGCAGAAAGTCCAAAAACTATCGCAAAAAATTTAAAAGAAATAAAACCCACAATCTTAATAGCTGTTCCTAAAATTTTTGAAAAATTTCACGATGTTATTTGGGATAAAATAAATAAATCTTCAAATTTTAAGAAAAATTTATTTAAATGGGCTTTAAAGCAACATAAAAATACTTTAAAATATAAAATTGCAGATTTTTTAGTTTTTAGAAAAATACGAAATTATTTAGGTGGAAAATTACGAATTACAATTTCTGGAGGAGCAAAGTTAAATGAAAATTTGGTAAAGTTTTTTTCTAAAATTGGAATTTTGATTTTAGAAGGCTATGGTTTAACTGAAACTTCCCCTGTTATTTCTGTTATAAGAAAAGAAGATATGGAAAATTTTGGGAAAATTGGAGTGGGTAGAGCCCTAAAGGATGTGCAAATTAAAATTGCAAAAGATAAAGAAATTTTAATTAAAGGGCCAAATGTTTTTTCTGGTTATTATAAGAATATTGAAGAATCAAAAAAATGTTTTGATAAAGATGGCTGGTTTTGCACGGGCGACTTAGGGTTTATAGATAAAGATAATTTTTTAACAGTAATTGGTAGAAGAAAAGAAATGATAGTCTCATCAGGAGGAAAAAATATATGGCCAGAACCAATTGAGAATTTATTAAACAATGACAAATTCATTTCGCAAGCAATGGTTTTTGGTAATGGTCAAAATTTTGTTTCTGCTTTAATTTGTCCAGATTGGCAAGAAGTTGAAAGTTTTTTGAAAGAAAGTAATTTACAATTGCAAAATCATCATAATCTTTCTCGTGATGCAGATATTTTAAAAATTTTCCAAAAAAGGATTGATGAAAAAATAAATCCAAATTTTTCTGATTATGAAAAAATAAAAAAATTTGTTTTGCTTCCCGAAGAGTTTTCTCAAGAAAAAGGAGAATTAACTCCAACTTTGAAACTAAGAAGACATGTGATTTTACATAATTACGAAAAAATCATAAAAAATATGTAATTTAATTATGCAATCTATGCAATTCATTTGACTTATGTAATCTATTATTTAGCTTATGTAACATATGGTAATAATTATGCGTACACACTTTTATTGCTATAGGTTTGTAAGGGGCTTATAAATGAAATCTAAATTAACAATAAAAATTATTGAATATTTATTTCTTTTTGGTGTTATTTCAATTGTAGCTACTTCACCTTATTTTTTATATAATTTAATGAAATTAATGCTTAAGTCTAGTAGTTATAGTAAAGATGAAATAAATAAATTTAGAAATGCTTTTAACTATGCGAAAAAGAATGGTTTAATTTTGATAGAAAAAGATGGCTATGATGTAAAAATAACTATTACAGAAAAAGGGGAGGCAAGGATGAAAAAATTTAGAATAGCTAATCTTAATATCAATAAACCAAAAGTATGGGATAAAAAAATTAGAGTTGTAATTTTTGATATTCCTAATAGTCAAAGAATAAAGAGAAATGCCTTTAGGGGTAAATTAAAAGAATTAGGGTTTTATTCCACTCAAAAAAGTGTTTGGCTACATCCCTACGAGTGCAAAGATCAAATTAAAATTTTAATGGATTTTTTTGGATTAACTAATAAACAGATTCAAATATTTGTTGCAGATAAAATAGAAGATGATATATTATTGGAAAAAATTAAGAGTGTATATAAAATATAAACCAAATTTAAACCTGTTTAGACATACCTAAACCTATGGTAATGTTTGTGCGTACGCACATTTATTACTATAGGTCTTTTTTGAAAATATAATTTACTTTTGTTTTTTATAGCTTTGATTATATATCAAAGCGTTCGGGTTCAAAACAGAATTTGCTATTGAGCAATTTGCTCAGACAGGTATAAGCGAATACAAAGGTATTACAGTATGTTTAAAAAGCCTTGAAACAGCTTCAAAATAGTGGTTAAATTAGGTAATGTAAAAAAATTTTTTGATTTAATAAAAATATGAAGGAAAATTTTATTAAAAATGAAATATTTATACTTACTATAATGGGAGCTTTTGGACATAATAAAATATATATCAATGGAATTACTGAAGAGAATAAAGTTAAATTTAGAGAAAGTTTAAAGCAATTATTAATGGAAATAGAAAATAAGTATAAAAATAGTATTGGGGAAAAAGAACATTTAAATATTCTAGATAAAATAAGAAAAAATATAGAAACGCAAAATAAAAATATTTTAAATGGTAAAACTATTTCTTTTGGAACGGTTCAAAAATTATTAAATTTATATTTGAAATATTTGTGGTGTATAGATATAATTTGCGAACCACCACATTGTCCTATTGATAAGATTATTTTAAATAAATTAAAAGATTATAAAACAAGTTGGACTAAGATGAATAAAGATGATTATATTAGGGCAATAAAGAAAATAAACTTTGTTAGAGGAAAAGAAAGTATTGCACAATGGGAGTTAAGGGAATTTAGCAGAAGATAAAAAATAATTTATAAAAAATAAGTGGATTTAAGGTAAAAGCATTCGCTCGGACCTGTGTGAGCGAATGCTGGAAATTGAGTAAATAAAATGGTAAAGTGAATAATAATACATAAAATTATGATTATTGATGATGTAGTAATTAAATTAAAAGCTGGAGATGGCGGAAAAGGCATGGCTGTTTTTTCACGTACAAAAGGACTGAAAGGTCCAACTGGTGGAAACGGAGGAAATGGTGGAAGTATTTTTTTTGAAGGTATCTCTGATTTAACAGCCTTACGTCAATTTCGTTTTAGAAAAGATATCAAAGCAGATAGAGGTGAAAATGGAAAATCTAGTTTAAACGATGGCCATAATGCAGAAGACTTAACTTTGTTTGTTCCAGTTGGAACTGTTTGTAAGAATTTAACAACACAAAAAGAAATTGAAATTACAAAAGTTGGCCAAAGAGAACTGGTGGCAAAAGGAGGTAGGGGAGGCAGAGGAAATTTTCTTTTTAGATCTTCTACTAATACAAGCCCAACGCAGTTTGAAGAAGGCAAAGATGGTCAATTTTTTGAATTTCAATTACAACTTAAAATGATTGCTGATGTTGGGTTTATTGGATTTCCAAATGTTGGAAAATCCAGTTTACTTAATGAATTAACTGCTTCAAAAAGCAAGGTAGCTAATTATACTTTTACTACTTTAGAACCAAATTTAGGAGCTTATTATGATTTAATTTTAGCTGATATTCCTGGACTAATTGAAGGGGCTTCACTTGGCAAGGGTTTGGGAATTAAATTTTTAAAACATATTGAACGAACAAAGGTTTTGTTTCACTTTATTTCTGCTGATTCAGAAAACCATTTTTTAGATTATCAAAAAGTAAGACAAGAACTTAAAGCTTATAATGAAGTGCTTTTAGAAAAACCTGAATATATTTTTTTAAGTAAATCAGATATTGTGGCAAAAGAAAAAATCGCAGAAATAGTTGATGATTTTAAAAAACAAAATAAGGAAATAATTCCAATTTCAATAATTGATTTAGCTAGTTTAGAAAAAATAAAAAAACTTTTAAATCAAATAGCCAAAGAGAAGCAAACGCCACTTTTTATTGAGAATATTGTTGACAATTAAGCTGGGGGGGGGTATTATAAAGTAATAAATAAATTATTATTAAATTTTATAAAATATGAAAATAAGATATTTTGTAGTATTAGCTGTATTATTAACAGTGTTTTTTGGTTTTGCAAATAATACAAAAGCATTATCAGTTCAAGAGCTTCAAACTCAGATTCAAGCTTTAATGACACAAATTGCTCAATTACAGGCTCAATTAAAACAACAACAAAATCAAGGCACTGGTGCTTGGTGCTATAATTTCACCAAAAATTTAAGAATTGGGGACATCGGCACAGGGGATGTAGATAGTTTAAGAAAAATATTACAAAAAGAAGGAATTTTATCTTCAGATGTTAATCCATACGAAGATGATTTTAGTGAACAATTAGCTTCTGTAGTTTCAGAATTTCAAGAAAAATATGCAGATGAAATTTTAAAACCATCGGGACTGAAAAGAGGAACTGGTTATGTTGGTCCCGCAACAAGAAAAAAATTAAATGCTTTGTATGGTTGCAGTGTTGCTTGCACAATGGATGCAAAACAATGTTCTGATGGCAGTTATGTAAGCAGAACAGGACCAAAATGCGAATTTGCAAAATGTCCAGAAACAATAACAGTAAGAGAACAAGTTAAATGTATTTTTAATAACTCTATTACAGAGCAAAAATGTTACAGTGCTGATTCTGGAGGTAGTAGATTTTCTTGTTCTGGAATTAATACTTGCGTGATGGATGTTTTTGGTGCAAAAGGTGAAAAAATAGAATGGAAGAGTTCTTGTGGTGGTTTAACTTCAACAAAAATTGATGGAGAAAACGAATATGCAAATTTTAATTGTTCAACAATAAGTCAATGTAGAGTTGATTCTGATTGTCCACAAATTTATTGTTTTACAACTCCTTGTCCTGTTAATAAATGTATTGAAGGAAAATGTATTTCAAGTTCAACTACAAATAAACCACCTGTAATTAGTGGAGTTTCTGGACCAACAACTTTAAATGTTGGACAAACAGGAACTTGGACAATCACAGCTTCGGATCCTGAAAATGGAATATTGAGTTATTCTGTTAATTGGGGAGATATTAGCACGTCTCCTAGTGTAAGCATTAGTGCAAGAACACAAACAACAACATTCACTTATACTTATTATTCAGTAGGAGTTTATAAAGTAGGTTTTGATGTTTATGACAACGCAGGTAATGCAACACAAAGTATTATTACCGTAAATGTTGGCAATTCAACTGCAACTAATTGCGGAAAACTAATTTATTTTTGTTCAAATGATAGTCCATTTTGTAATTACTCCACGAATTTAGCAGTTGATAATTATGCTCAGAATTCAGGATGTGTTGAAGTTGTAAAACATATTTTGCCAAAAGTTTTAGATTTATCAACTGATTCGCTTGCTTTACAATATAAGGTTCAAGCGGTTCCAACCTTTTTATTTATAGATAAAAATGGTTGTTATGATACAATTCTTAAAGCTAGTGCAAGAACTACGGAAAATATTATAAAAGATATAGCCAATTTCCAGTGTCCATCAGCCCAGCCATCGATTACTTGTACTGATTCTGATGGCGGAGAAAATTATTTTGTAAAAGGAGTATTAAATCAGAAACATGGTCCGCTTGGTATAAATACTGATACATGTTTTACAAGAACGGCAGGTAGCACAGAAGCAAGACAGCTTTACTCTTGTATAGGTGGGAATAATTGTTATGTTTATGAATTGTATTGTAATTCAACTAATGATGTAAATTTTAAGGAAATTAATTGTCCTAATGGCTGTGAAAATGGATTATGTAAGTAAAAAAAATTAAAAACAAGGTCCGCTAAAATGCGGATTTTGTTTTGCATATGTACTCTTTAAATTTTATTTAAAAGTGGTAGTATAAAGTAATGAATTTTAAAATAAAAATATTAAATTATAAATTAAGTGTCAGATTCACAAGTAGAAGAAATTAGAAATAAGCTTAATGTAGTAGATGTTGTAGGAAGTTACATTAAACTTACAAAAACCGGTATTAATTACCGGGGAGTTTGTCCTTTTCATAAGGAAAAATCTCCTTCTTTTTTTGTGAGCCCCACAAGGCAAATGTGGCATTGTTTTGGCTGTGGCTTGGGGCATAGTATTTTTGATTTTGTAATGAAAATTGAAGGCATTGAGTTTGGTGATGCTCTAAGGATTTTAGCTAAAAAAGCAGGAGTAGAACTTAAAAGAGAAAATATCCAACTTAAAACCGAAAGACAAAGATTATATGAAATTTGTGATTTATCTTGTAGTTTTTTTGAAAAACAATTAGAAGCTAGCTCTATTGGTAAAGAAGCAAAAGAATATTTATTAAAAAGAGGCATTACAGAGGAAAGTATTGAAAAATGGCGACTTGGTTATTCGCCCGATACTTGGAATTCTTTATCAGATTATTTAGTGGGTAAGGGTTATAGTAGGCAAGAAATTGTAAAAGCTGGCCTTGCAGTAGAAAAAGAGGGCAAAAATGATTCTTATGACAGATTTAGAGGTAGAATAATTTTTCCGATTTTTGATGCTAATTCGCAAGTTGTTGGTTTTGGAGCAAGGGTATTTAAGGCTTTAAATGAAAAAGAGGTGGCAAAATATATAAATACTCCACAAACTCTACTTTATGATAAAAGCAATATTTTGTATGGCCTGCATAATGCAAAACTTTCAGCTAGAAAAAATAATCAAATAGTTTTAACTGAAGGTTATACAGACACAATAATGTGTCATCAAGCTGGTTTTGAAAATACTGTGGCAACTTCTGGAACTGCTTTAACACAAAGACATTTAGAAATTCTAAAAAGATATACAGATAATTTAGTTTTAGCTTTTGATATGGATACTGCTGGAGAAAATGCCACAAAGCGGGGGATTGATTTGGCAGAAGAAAAAGGTTTTAATATTAAGGTTATTGAAACTTATGGAGCCAAAGACCCAGCTGATATTATTTTAGAGAATCCTTTAAAGTGGCAGGAGGTTATAGAAAAAACAAAATCAATTATGGATTATTATTTTGATTCAGCTTTTTTAAAAAATGATAAAACAAAACCAGAAGGTAAAAAAGAAATTGCAAAAATAATTTTGCCAGCAATTAAAAGACTGCAAAATAAAATTGAACAATCGCATTGGATTTCAAAATTAGCTGGAAAATTACAAACTTCAGAAGATGTAATATTACAAGAATTAGAAAAAGTAAAAGTAGTTTCAGTTTCTCAATATCAAGAGCAAAAACAAGTGCTTACAGAAAAAAATAATTTAAAAGAACAAGTGCCAACAAGAAAAAAACTTTTAGAGGAAAAAATAATGACTTTGTTGGCTAAATGTCCTGAAAATATTGATTTAGTTGAAGATTGTCATACTTGCTTGTTTTCAGAAAATGCAAAACAATTTTTAGAAAATATGAAAAAGATCAAAAATTTAGATTTAATTAAATCAGATACTGAGTCTTCTGTAGAATCTTTAAATATAAACAAGACATTTTTGGATGTAATTGCTTTAAAGCAAGAAGTAGAAGAACTTGAAAATTTAAAGGAAGAAGATAAAGCCGAAATTTTACTTTGTTTAGAGCATTTGAAAGATTTGGAGCTTAAAAATAAAAGAGAAAGTTTATCAAAAGCAATAAGGATAGCTGAGATAGAAGATAACCATAAAGAAGCAGAAGATTTAATTAAACAATTTAATGAATTAGGAAAGTAAATTCTTTATTTGACTATTATTAAAAATTTTGATATTGTTAAGTGGAATTAAAAGATGTTTTGATAAATTTATGATAAATAAAAAGAAAAAAAGTAAGGTAAAAAAAGTTGTAGCTAAAAAAATAAAGAAAGTAAAAAAGATTAGGAATATCGTAAAGAGAGTGAAGAATAAATCTATAAAGAAAGTAAAAAAAACTAAAGCAAAGAAAGTTACTAAAGAACAAATAGAAACTCTTTTTCGAAAAGGTGAAGAGCGAGGTTTTATTACAACAGCTGAAATTTTAGATTCTATTCCAGATATAGAAAATAATATTGAAGAACTTGAAGACATTTATGAAAATTTAAGGTTAAGGGGTATTGAGATTAAACAAGCAAGAGAATATTTACAAGTACAAAGCAAAAAAGATAAAAAAGAAAAAAAACTTCTTGTTGGGAAAATTGATCCAATTCAAATGTATTTGAAAGAAATTGGCAGAGCAAGCTTTCTGTCTGCGCGCGAGGAAAAGGAATTGGCAAAAAGGATTGAGCTTGATGATGATGAGGCAAAGAACAAATTGGCCTTAGCTAACTTGCGATTAGTAGTTTCTATAGCTAAAAGATATGTTGGTAGATCACCAAATTTAACTTTACTTGATTTAATTCAAGAAGGGAACTTAGGGCTTTTTAAAGCAGTTAAGAAATTTGATTGGAAAAAAGGTTATAAATTTTCAACTTATGCAACTTGGTGGATCAGACAGTCCATAACTCGTGCTTTGGCGGACCAAGCAAGAACCATTAGAATTCCTGTGCATATGATTGAAACTATTTCTAAATATACAAAAGTAAGAAAAACACTATTGCAGGAATTGGGTAGAGAACCTTTGGCTGAAGAGATTTCTGCTGAAATGGGTCTTGAGGTTGATAAAGTACATTACATTAGAAAAATTGCTCAAAAAGCAGTTTCACTTGAAACTCCAGTTGGAGAAGACAAAGATAAACAAGATTCTGTTTTAGCTGAGTTTATTAAAGATGATAAATCAGTTGCTCCAAATACTGAGGCTTCAAGAAATTTGCTTAAAGAAAGACTAGGAGAAATTTCTACAGAACTTAGCCCAAGAGAGTTAAAAATTTTAGGAATGCGTTTTGGTCTTGATGATGGCATAATGCATACTCTTGAAGAAACAGGGGAGGAATTCGGGGTAACAAGGGAAAGAATTAGACAAATACAAGCCAAAGCTTTAGAGAAATTAAGAAGACATAAAGAATTAAGAAAAGTAAAAGATTATTACTAAACTACGCACCCATCATTGCGAGGAGCCCGCAGGCGACGAAGCAATCCCAGCCAGCAAAAACAATTTGAACTTTGAGATTGCTTCGTCAGTCGCTATGCTCCTTCCTCGCAATGACAGAAAACAAACATTAAAAAAACCATTCTGGAAAGAATGGTTTTTGCTTGTGAAAATTTTGTAAAAAAACGGGTCGCCAACAAATTGCTGGCGACCCTAAGATCGAAGAGAAGAAATCGATCCGATGTGTGAGAACAAATTTGTTTTGTTATCCTTGAGGGGTGCTTTGACCCATCGTGCCTAGCCCCATCTATGGGCATCTTTGTGGGGAATTAACCCCTATTGGCAGGAAAACAAACTGTTCTCAACTTACTAGCCCGGTGGATTCATTAGCTCCTCCTTTAAGCTTTTGCCCAGTTCTTCGGGTAACTCTCCGCATTGTGCGAACCGTCAGTCGCAACAACGCAGAACTTATTAAATCTTATCATATTATAGAACTGTGTCAAGGGGGTAAATGAGAAAACAACAATAATATTGATTTGTCAATGTTGAAATGAAAATTAAAATATAATATACTAATTAAATATTTTACATTAAATA
>MHPU01000018.1:37304-43138 GCA_001820485.1 Candidatus Staskawiczbacteria bacterium RIFOXYD1_FULL_32_13 | reverse complement strand
TAGCTGAGAAAAAGTAAAAAACAAAAAAAATCCGGCAAGGTATGACATTTCTACTTTGCCAGCAGGTATGACATTTCTATTTAGCCTTTACAGCAAAAAATAAATTATTACCAAAATTTTATTTAGTTTCTTCTACTTCCTTTTTTATTTCTTCAAATTCGTTTTCTATTTCCTTTAATCTTTCCTTACTAGATTTTATTAAAATAACAGCTTCTTTTACTTTAGCTAGCCCCTCTTCCACATCAATTTCTTTCATTTTATCAAACCAATCTGAAATGTCTGAAAGTTTTTTTAAATTTTCATTTAAATTATTTGTATCTTTTGTCATAATTTTTATTTATTTTAATTATTTATTTTACCACATTTGTATTGATAACTCCATCGGAAACTTTTATATCCAAACTATCCCCTGTTTTTGCATCCTTAGTTTTACGAACAACTTTACCATTTATTAAAGCAATGCTATAACCCAAGCTTAATTGACGTTCTGGGCTGTTTGAAGAAATTATTTTTTCTGCATGAATTAAACTTTGATTAACTGACAATATTAAATTTTTAAAACCTACAAAATATTTATCTTGTAAATTATTTAAATTTATTTTTATATTTGTAAGTAAATTTCTAAAATTAGAAAAACTTAAAAATAATTTATTTTCTATTGCTTTGTATCTTTCAAAAATCAAACCATAATTTGCAAAAATCTTTTTTTCATATCTGAAAATTTCAAGCAGAGCTTGTTCCCAAGATGCAGAAAGTAAATTCGCTACTGCAGTTGGGGTTGATTGCGAGCTATCAGAAGCTAAACAAACTAATGGCACATCTTGATCGTGCCCAATTCCTACTACAACAGGCACAGGAAATCCTGCAACTTCTCGCACCAAAAGTTCATTATTAAAAGCCATTAAAGATTCCATTGATCCACCTCCTCTAATAATTACTAATACATCAATATCTTTAGTTCTAAAAGTTTTGATTGAAGCAAGTAAATCTTCCACAGCTCCTTGCCCTTCCACTCGTGAATCTATTAATGTAATTTTAAATCCAAACTTACCAATGTTATTTAAAAAATCATGAATTACAGCTCCTTGTTTTGAAGTAATTACTCCAATTTTTTGCAAATATTTAGGAATAGGTCTTTTATTTTCCTGTGCGAATAAACCTTCTTCTGATAGTTTTTTCTTTAATAATTCATATTGTTTTTTTAAATCCCCTTCTCCGGCTAATTCTATTGTTTCACAAATAAAAGAAAGCCTACCATTAGCACTATAAATTTCAGGTTTTCCAAAAGCTACAATTTTCATACCTTGCTCTAAATTTATTCCAAACAATCTATATTTTGACCCCCAAATTATGCAATTTAGCACCGAGCCATCTTTTTGATCTTTCAAAGAAAAATACACATGCCCCGAAGGCCAAATTTTAGGATCTACCACTTCCCCCACAATTTTGGCTTTCATCCACTTAAGGTCATCATTAAGCACTCCAACAAATTCCGATATTGAATAAATTTTATTTTTATCAATTTCCATAAATTATTTTTAGAATAGCTTTTGGTTATCACGTGATAACCTAACTATTCTTTTTCAAATTGGATTACATTTAAACCTTTTTCTAAAATTTCTTTTTCCTGACCAAAACTATCTAACTTAAAACTTAAAACAAAATCAACTTTTTTCTCAATTTTCCTACCGGTATATTCTTTAGTTTTAGGATTCCATTCCTCCAAAATTAAAACGTCACCTTCCTTCACCTCAAAATCTGCCAATCTTACCTCGAACCTTTTTTTACCAGCTTTCACTAACTCAAAATATTCCTGCCAAATTTTCTTTTTTATTTCCATATTTTTATTTATTAATTATTTTTATCTTAACATATGTTAGGATAACTTTTGATTATCACATGATAACCTAATTCACTTTATTTTTAAATATTCTTTTTCTATAAATTGAAAAAATTATCACTACGTTCACTAAAAGAAGATAAACTTGAAAGGCAGAATTTTGAATATTCCAAATTGGTATAGATGGTAGAATAATAATCGTGGCAACCAAACTCATTACAAATGTTATACCAGTTTCGGTTTCAGGATATTTCCATGCTTTTAAAATTGTTGGCAAAGATGCAAACCCATCACCAATTACAACCAAAAGTATTGCGGTAATTGGAGAATTCGTTACGGCCCAGACAATCAAAGCTAAAACAGAAAAAAATCCACATATTAAATCAAATATATTTAGTTTCCAATAACTTTGTTTGTTGAAGAATGAAGCAATGAAAACTATAAGAGGCAAAAATCCAGATGTAAAAATCCTAACAGTTGCCCAAAGATCGGCTCCAGAATAAATTGCCGCACCAGTTGCTACAAAAGGAGCCAAAGCCCACAAAAACCAACTTACCCTGTTTGGTTTTGATTTGCCTTTTAGGGTGTCCTTGATGTACGCAAAAGACCCAGACACACTTATTACAACGCTTAAAATAACTAACCAATGCACAAAATTCATAATTTTTAATCTTACTATTTTATTTATAATATTCTACTTTAAAGTAGAATAGCTTTAGGTTGCCCTAGCGCAACCTAACTATTCTTTTTTAATTCAGTTATTAAAATTTACATAGACTGTAAAAAATCTTCTATACTCTTATATCTTTCTTTAAATATGAGGTAAAGACTTTCTGGTTTTTCGGGCTCACCAATTAATATTAAAGGTTTATCAAGACCATAAGCAATTCCTGCCTCAATATGCACTGAATTACCGGCAGGCAAAAGCACTATAACTTTTTGCGCATTTTTTAGTCCGTTTAAATCTTTTTCAAAAACGTGAATAAAATATTTATCATCAAAAAAATTATTTGTTAATTCAAACGCCTGCATTTGTTTTTCCGGATCAGCATCTGGGTTTTGCGGGTCAGCCGGAGTATCGCAAAAACTGTAGCAAGTCTTTCCTTTTTCTACTAATTTTTTTACTAAAAATTCACATTGCTCTTTATTTCTAAATTTTGAAAGTATTGTATAATCTGTCATTTTCTTAATTTTTCAATTAATTATTCTAACTTTCCTCATTGGAATAACCCCGCCAGATTCTATAACGTGATAATCGCTCAAACAACTAATATCGTCTTTATTTAAAGAAAATATTATTTTAACTGAAGATAAATTATTTTTTTGACTTGCTCCCCTATTTTCCCAACCGATAATTTTAAATTCATATTTCCCTTCTACCCATGTGAAACTCTCATCTGCTATAAATTCTATTCCCTGAAATACAGAACTCTTTGCTAAAACTGCTATTGACGTAGGAATTCTTTCTAGTACAGATCTACCACCTTCAAGTTTATAAAATATATTCCATACATAATTATATTTGTTACCGTTGGGACTACTCAAAACTGCTTCTAATCTATTAATGACTGACAGCTTATTTCGAGAATTAGTTAAATTTAAATTAATTTGTATTTTGTTCCTCTCTACACATACAATTTGAAAGCTATCACCAAAAAACAATTTTACCTTCGCGGGCAAAAAATAATCTCTAATAATCATAAAACCAGACATCAACAAGGCGGTGCCAGCTATGATTGTATTGATAATTTCTAAATCCATAAATTTATTTAACCAAGTTTAGATTTTATTTCCACAATTGATTTGTATTCATGTATTATTATATTCGTTATGAAATCTAAATCGCTATACATTCCTATATAAGCTTTTTCTGCATCATTTTTAATTGGAAAAAGCTTTTTTATTTTTTCAACATTATCGCAACGATAAATTATTTTAGGAAAGATGCCCGCATATAATTTAGATACTACCAATCCGCCACTATTAAATCCTTCTGTGTGACTAACCATAATTTTTTCACCACTTTCCAAAATTGCCACAACATAATATACATCACCAAAATTGTTTCTTTCACTTTTAATAATACTGGGTTCTGCCATAATTTTATATTTTAATAATAAAACAAACCGGATTTTCCCGGCTTGGATGCGCAAATACGAAAACTCAAACACTAAATTGCGTAAATTCAGGTCGGGGCAACAAACCCCAATTTTTCAAATTGTAACTTTTTTATAACAAATTTATAATCTCAAATCAAGACCATTCTTTCCCACCCCGTATTCGCTCATAACTCGTGAGCAATAAGCTTAATTAATATTTTTATCTTCTAACTTTTTTATGTTTGTGTTTCTAGTAAGTGACCTCATTTGATGTATTGCACTTTCATTTAATTTTAAAAGTCTTTCTCCTTGCGAAATTCCACTACGAATATATTCAGCATTTATATTTTCAAGATTAGAAAGACACACAAGCTGCGAAACATCTGCATAATCACGGACATTGCCTGAAAGTTTAGGATTTTTATCTCGCCATTCTTTGGCAGTCCTACCAAAAAGTGCTTTATTCAAAACATCTGCTTCGCTAGCATAAATAATATCTGCATCTTTTTTAGACAGTTTTTGTGGTAAAATTATTTCTTCTTTTATTGCATCAGCATGAATTCTATAATTAATTTTAGTAAGTAATCTTTTTGCGTCCCAACCAAGAGCCAACCTTTCTGTTTCCTCAATTTTTAATCTTTGAAATTCTTTAATTAAATATAGTTTAAATTCTGCACTCAACCAAGAAGCAAACTCAAAAGCAATATCTTTGTGAGCAAAAGTTCCTCCACTATATCGTCCAGATTTAGAAATAAGCCCGATTGCAGTAGTAGTTTCAATCCATTTATGGGGAGACAACACAAAACTATTTGAACCAGACTTGCTTCTAAACTGGTCGAATTCGACCAGTTTGAAATTTGGGTTATTAATTTTTTCCCAAAAACCGAGGTATTCGATGGTGCTTCGATTTCTCATCCAATTTTTAACCACATCTGCGGGCTCTTCTGCGTTCTTATACCTTGCCATATCTGTCAAAGATATAAAATCACTTTCATTTCGGACAAAAGTATATATTTGTAAACCCTGTGCATTAATTTTTTTCATAAATTTTGTATTTTTCCCATAATAATTATCTACGGGCTTACGCCCGTAGTATTAAACGGTTAATTATATGTCTAAAATTTATTGCGATAAATTTTAGATGCTCCACATCCCTCGCCCTTACGGGCGGGGAATATCGGAGGAATATTAAATTTTTATGCCTCTAGTTTTCCTATTATTATAAAGTTTGAAAATTTCAAGCCACATTACGCCTACAAAACTAGCTACAAAAGCAATTAAAATTTCAAAAAAACTTAACTTTGCAAAATGAAAAATATTTATAAAAAATGGCACATATAAAACTAAAGCAAGTGCCAACAAAACCACAGTCAACACAATCCATAAAGCACTTGAGCCATGTTTTATTGTTTTAATAATATTTTTGCTCCAAGAAAGATTAGTTAAAATTAACATTAAATTTGAAAGTACAATTGCCAAAAATGTCATTGCTCTTATTTGTTCTTCTGATTTTTGTGAATTTATAGCAAAAAAGAAAACTACAAGCACTGATAGTAAAACAATTATTCCCTGCAATATTCCAAAAGAAATTGATTTTAATGAAAACATTGGAATATTTAATTTACGTGGAGGCCTGTTCATTATATTTAATTCTTCTTTTTCTGCTTCAAAAACCATAGAGCAAGTAGGATCAATAATAAATTCTAAAAAAGCAATGTGAAGTGGCATAAAAACAATTGGAAAATTAAATAAAATTGGTAAAATTGCCATTCCTGCAATTGGAATATGAATTGTAATAATATAATTCATTGCCTTTTTCAAATTATCGTAAATCCTTCGTCCCATTTTTACAGTTTCCACAATTGAAGTAAAATCATCATTTAACAAAACCAATT
>MHPU01000018.1:22726-37289 GCA_001820485.1 Candidatus Staskawiczbacteria bacterium RIFOXYD1_FULL_32_13 | reverse complement strand
CCACATCTGTGCCTCTACCCATAGCAATACCAATGTTGGCAGATTTTAATGCAGGAGCATCATTTACCCCATCCCCAGTCATTGCAACAATTTCTCCATTAGCCTTTAAAGCGTTTACTATTTTTAACTTTTGCTCTGGAATGATTCTGGCAAAAATATTTACATTTTTTATTTTTTCTTGCAATTCTTTATCTGTCATATTTTCCAATTCTTTGCCTAAAATACAATTTTCTGCATTTTTTAAACCAATTTGATTTGCAATGTGCTGAGCTGTTATAGGGTAATCCCCTGTTATCATAACAACTCTTATCCCAGCTGTATAAGCTTGTTTTAAAGTGTCTTTTATGTCATTTTTTACAGGATCTGAAAACGCTAAAAAACCCACAAATTCAAAATCAAAATCTTTATGCGTTTTAGAAAAATTATTTTTAAAATCTTTTTTATTTAAAGATGCTTTAGCAACGCCCAAAACTCTATAACCCTTGCGAGCTAAATCTTCAATTACCAAATGCAATTCTTTTTCTTTTTTAGATGATAATTTGCATAAACTTAAAATTGCTTCTGGAGAACCTTTTGAAAATACAAAATACTTATTTTTGCTATCTTTCCAAATATGAGTTACAGCAGATATTTGTTTAGTAAAAGGATATTCTTTTACAATCTCCCAGCCTTTATGCTTTTTATCAAAATCTAAAACAAATTCTTTTGCTTTATTTTTTATTTCTTTTTCAATTGGATCAAATGGCTCTTGCTTGCTTGCTAAAAATGCACAATTTAAAACATTTTTTTTAATACCCACAACTTCTCCCAAGCTCATTATATTTTTGGTTAAAGTTCCTGTTTTATCTACACACAAAACAGTGCAGGCCCCAAGAGTTTCTATCACTTGTGTATTTCTAGTTAAAACCTTATATCTGGAAATTCGCCAGGCTCCTACGGCTAAAAATACAATCAAAACAACAGGAAATTCTTCTGGCAAAATAGACATACTCAAGGTCAAACCATAAAGAATCCCACCCATAAAATCTGATTTTACAAATCCATAAACTAAAACAAGTAGCACGCAAAAAGAGATACCCATAATTGCAAAAGATCTTACAATTTTTGCCGTTTCTTTTTTAAGTAAGGTGTCTTCTTGTTTAATTGTTTGCAATGATTTTCCAATTTTTCCCATTTGGGTGTTTATTCCAATTTGCAAAACTTTTGCAAAACCTGTTCCAGAAGTTACCATTGTACCAGCATATACAAATGGCTGATTATCTCCTCCTGGCTGATTAAGTTTTTGCTTTCCGTCCCATTCTGACTTTGTCACTGACAAAGACTCTCCTGTAAGCAAAGATTCGTCAATAGTTAAATTAACAGAACTCAAAATTACAGCATCTGCTGGGATTCTATCCCCCTCTTGCAATATTAAAATATCATCTCGCACCACTTCCCTACTTTTTATTCTTTCTCGTTGCCCTTCGCGCAAAACATAAGCCATAGGGCTAGCCAAATCTTTTAAAGATTCTAAAGCTCTTTCTGTTTTTCTTTCTTGATAAAAAGTCATACCAATCATCAAAAATATGAATGATAAAAGTATTAAAGAATCTTTAATATCTCCAAGCAATAAATAAATAAGCCCTGAAGCCAATAAAAGCAAAAGCATTGGCTCTTTTAAAACCTTTAGTAATATAACAAAAATACTTCTCCTTTTTTCAGAAGGCAATTCATTAAAACCATATTTCTCTAAATTTTCTTTTGCTTCTTTTTCCAAAAGCCCTTTTAAATTTTCTAGCATATCTTAACTTAAATTAATTAATTTTAAATCTTTGTAAAATAATTTTTCTGCTATTTTGTAAATTGCATAAGTCATAAATGGAGCAGCAAACACATCTATTGAATAATGCAAATGCCCCAAAAGCATAATTATTCCCAAAAATGCTGAGCAGAAAAATAAAAAATATCTTAATTTTTTTTCTTTATAAAAAATTAAAGCAAATAAAAATGGAATTCCTGCATGACCAGAAAAAAAGAAATCACTTTTACTGGAGAATAGATAATTATAAATACTATATCCAAATGTACTTTCATCTAAAATCACTTGATGAAAATTAACCCCCAAATGAGTCAAACTTATAAAAAATGCTCTGATGATAATAAATAAAGCAAGTGTTTTTATCCCAAAAAATATAAATTTGGGTTTTAAGATAAATAAAATTAAGGAAATAATAATAAAAATTAAAGTTCCCAAAACCACAAATTCATCAACATTTAATGTTGGAATATTATCTAAAATTATATCTCCCACTGGAGTGCCAGTAGAACTATCTACATAATTATCAGCATAACCTTTAATTATAACTGCCAAAACAAAAAATAAAGTACTATTTAAAAAGTTATAAAAATTAGATTTTGTCCAAAAATCTTTATGAATTCTATATATTTTTTTAAGCAATTTTATCATATTTTATTATATCATTTTATTTTTGCACCTGGCAAAACTTCTTCTTGAGGAACCAAAATATAAGGCTCGCCATTATGATCTGCACACAAGATCATTCCCTCACTTTGCAATCCCATTATCATTCTTGGTTCTAAATTTAAAATAAAAACTGCCTCTTTACCAATTAAAAATTCTGGAGTGTATTTTTTTCCAATTCCCGATATTATTTGCCTTTGGCCAATTTCAATACCAAAATCAACTTCAAGCTTTAAAAGTTTTTCAGAACCTTCCACCTTTTGACAAGTTATAATTTTCCCAATTCTTAAATCTAACTTTTGCAAATCCTCAATTTTTATTATATCCATTTTATTTATTATTTAATAATATTATTTACGCCCTTCAAATGCAGATTCAAGCGTTTCTTCATCGGCATACTCCAATTCCCCACCAACTGGAATTCCTCTGGCTAAATGCGTAATTACAAAATCTTGTTTTGTTTCTTTTAAAATTCTTTCAACCAGCACCGAGGCATTAATTCCTTCTGGAGTTGGATTGGTGGCAATAATTATTTCTGTAAACTTTGCATCATTTATATTAAACTTCTCCGGATTTTGAATTCTTTGCTTTAAACCTTCTAATTTTAAATTATTTATTTCTTGATTTCTTGTTAAACTACCAGCCAAATTTAAAATAAAATAAAGTCCATTGTATTTACCAGTTTTTTCAATACTTATTAAATCTTGTTCTTTTTCTACAATGCAAAGTAAATTTTTGTTACGGTTGTAATTTGAGCAAAGCGGACAAAGTGAGCTTTCAGTTTTACCCTGAGTCAAATCGAAGGGTTCATGCGGATTTAAACAAAAACTGCAAAATTTTATTTTGCTTTTTAATTCCAAAATTGCATTTGTGATTTCCTCAATTCTTTCTTTTGATTGCTTCATTAAGTAATACACAAACCTCTGAGCTGTCCTTGGCCCAACTGTCGGAAAATCAGAAAATAAATTAGTAAGTTTTTGAATAATATCCATAATTTATGTTTTTATCTTATCACAAACAAAACCGCCCCGCACTATTGACAAGCTTTATTGTATATGCTATAATTAAAACATAACGAACTTACCTGTGTCAATGTGTTGTTTCCCCTTTCTGAAGGAGTTTGCCATGAGTGAAGCCACGAAGAAGGTCGTTGTCGCGGAAGTCGTGCTGAAGAACTTTTCGCCGTGCGGGCCGAAAGTGCCGGTCACTATCCTGATCGAAAAGGACGCAAGCGACTGCGAAACCGGTTATCCCACGGCAACGGCACGGTTCGTGGACATGGATGTCGTGGGGATGGAGGAGGTATTGTACAAACTCCGCCCCGCCATCAAGGCGATCGCCGAAGCTCAATATTGGATGAGCTACTGATTGCCAAAGGCCCGAGTGAGCCTCCGATCACTCCACACCACGGACTTTTGTCGCGTGGTTTTCTTTTGCATAAAATTTACTATGTAAAAAAGCCACGGCCGTGACAATTTTACATAGTAGTTTCTGTTTATAAATTACTCTAAATAATGTGCGTAGGAACAATATTTAGAGTAAATAAATTTTTAATGATTGTCTAGATTCCCGATCAAGTCGGGAATGACACGATGACTAGATTGCCACGTCGCCTGCGGGCTCCTCGCAATGACGATAAATTATCCGACTTCTGAGCCATACTCCCCCTTTTCAATATTGCGGAAACTCACGCGCTGTTCATCAAAATATAATTCACAAGAACCAATTGGCCCATTTCTGTGTTTGGCAATTATAATTTCTGCAATATTTTTTTTCAAAGAATTTTCATTATATCTATCTTCTCTATAAATAAACAACACTACGTCCGCATCTTGCTCGATCGAACCGCTCTCACGAAGATCTGCCAGCCTTGGAATTTGCGGGACGCGAGCTTCCACGGCACGAGACAACTGAGACAAAGCTAAAACTGGAATATTTAATTCTTTAGCTAATATTTTAAGGGCTCTAGAAATTTCTGTAATTTGTTGAACTGATCCTTGAAATTTATTTGATGGCTCCATTAATTGCAAATAATCTACAATTAAAAGTGATAGCCCTTTATTTGCTTGAAGACGTCTAGCCATAGCTCTCATCTGCAAAATATTTACAGAGCCAGCATCATCAATATATATAGGAGCTTCCGACAATGTACCCATTGCATGTTGAATTCTTGAAAAATCACTATCTCCAGAAGCTCCACCATCTGAAAGTCTGCCTGTTCGTAAGCGCCAAGAATCAATATTTGCTTGACTGGCTATCATTCTATCTGCAAGCTGATCTTTGGACATTTCCAAAGAAAAAATTCCTACAGACTTGTTTTCAAAAACTGCAACATGGCGCGCAATATCCATTGCCAAAGATGATTTCCCCATTGAAGGACGAGCAGCTAAAATAACTAAATCTGAATTTTGCAAACCTGACAAAATATTATCTAAATTTTTAAAACCTGTTGGCACTCCCCTATGTTTACCTTGATTTTTAGAAAGATCATCCAACCTATTAAAAGTTTCAGCTAAAATATCTTTAATTGGTGTAAATGCTTGAGTTAAAGCCCTTTGCCCTATATCAAAAACTGTTTTTTCTGCTTTGTCTAAAAGCACATCAACATCTTCTGTTTCATCAAAAGCAGAAAGCCCAATTTCATGTGAAGCAGAAATTAAATCTCGCAGAATTTTTTTTTGACGTACAATTCTAGCATAATTTGCAATATGAGTAGCAGTAGGAACAGAATTTATTAAAGAAGATAAATACGAAGACCCTCCAATTTCAACAAGTAATTCTCTTTCTTTTAATTTAGCTGACACAGACAAAATATCAATTGGCTCTGCTTTTTCATACAAATCAACCATTGCTTGAAAAATTTCTTGATGAGTTCCTTTATAAAAATCTTCAGCTTTAATAAAATCAACAATTTTTATAATTGCATCTTTATCCAACATCAAGCAACCTAGCAAACTCTGTTCTGCATCAACATTTTGTGGTGGCAATTTATCCGGCATTTTGTTATCCATATAATTTTATTTTTATACTTAACATTATCAAAATCCAAAATTTAGTACAAGCCCTTGACTTTTAAATTATCAAATGCACATAATTTTTGGATGTAAAAAAATAAAATAAAAAAAATATTTTTTTTCTGCGTAATATTATCTTACGACAAAAAAGTAAGCTTTCTGTTATAACAAAAAAGGTCGACTGCAACAGAAAAAAAGAAAATATATTATTTATTAAATTGCCTGATTATAAAGATCTTAGAGTTGTATTTCAAAGGTTCGTTTAATCAGGAAAAAAACATGAATGCTAAAAATAAAAATGTTAATTTAAATAAAAAATCGCTTTTAATCTTAATGGTTTCGGCTCTTTTTGTTTTATCAAGTGGAGGTTACGCCTCAGCAGATTTTACAGCCATAAACACAAATACAGGATTTAGCTCAAGCAACATAATAAGTTCAACAGGAACTAGTAGTTTCACGCAAGTTGATTCAAACACGCAATCTTTGTCGAACTCAGTTACTAGTTCAACAATATTAGGCGATAATGATTCTGATAACAATACAGGTTCTGGAACAGCAACTTCTGGATCTGCACACATTATGGGAAGTTTTGAAAATTCAACTAACTTAAATTTGTTAGATCAATCAACTGCATGGTGGGCAGGAAGTTTTATGTCAGAAAATGACACCACGGGAGCTGAGTCAGACAATACAGCTATAACAACTTTTAGTGCAGATACAACAGTAAGCGAAACAAACAGTACAGAAATTGATAATTCAGCAGATGTTTCAGCTGAAACAGGAGAAAACAGCAGTAACAACAATACAGGATCTGGTTTAACAGAATCTGGAGACGCAGAAACTGATTTATCTGTGAACAATACTGCCAATGGAAATGGAGTCGCATTAATGGCTATGAATGAAATGTTTGAAGTCGCGACAAGAAATTTTGCTACCGGCTTTTCTTCAACAAATACTTCTGTTTCTACGGTAACTAATACAGCCGATATTTCTGGAACCAATGAATTTAATGTAAGCAATGATGTTTTTGCAAGTATGGATACAGGGAACAATGATGCTAATGGAAACACAGGAGATGGCAAAGTAGTAAGTGGAATTGCAAGCACACAAGGAAACATAACAAATAATGCAAATGCTAATAATAGTTTAGTTTCTGTTGGCAGTGAAAGCACTTCGTCTTTAACTTCAGAGAATGATACTACAGGTGCTGATTCTACAAATACTTCCAGTAACACTGTAACCAATGATATTACAGTAGAAGATTCAAATTCAGCAAACATTGACAATAGCCAAGAACTACTTGCTGAAACAGGAGAAAATTCATCAAGCAATAATACTGGATCAGGACAAGTAGTCACAGGAGAAGCTAGCTCTGAAGCTAATTTTAGTAATGGATCTTTATCACTCAATTCCAATACCACAGTAATAGATATGGGTTCTGGAGAAGTTTCATCAACAAGTTCAAACAATACCACTGGAGCTGATTCCACAAACACAAGCTCAACAAGCTTGGCAAATACAGCAGATATCACAAATTCTAATGACGCAGAAATAGAGAATTCAGCAGAAGTCCATACAACATCTGGAGATAACGATTCTAACAACAATACTGGTGATGGATCTATAGAAACAGGAGATGTGAGTGGAACAGCAAATATAATGAATGATCTAAATGTAAACGAAACAACAGTTGGAATGGCATCAATGATGACATTGTCTTCTTCAAACGAAACAACAGGATCTGATTCTACAAATACTTCTACAGCTACAGTTTCCAATTCTCTTTCAGTTTCAAATACTAATAACTCTTCTTTAGTCAATACTTCTACAATAAGTGTCAACAGCGGAGATAATACTTCTAGCAACAATACAGGATCTGGTTCTACAACAACTGGAAATGGTGCAGTTATGTTTGAAATAGTAAATCAAAGCAATGTTAACACAACAGAAATAGGATCTTAGTTTGCAAAACGAATCCGAGATTCGTGTCTCGGATTTCGTCGCAGCAGGAATTTATTTAAATTCCTGCTACGACGAAATTAATTTTTAACAAGAAAGATTTTGATTGGTTCAAATAAGAGCCATAAAAATGTTTCTAAAATGATATGATGAAATTAAATAAGAAGCTAATAAAAGTTTTAACAGAAAAATTGTTTCGATCTCTATTTGTTATGGTTTTTATTTTATATTCTTTAATACCATATGGAAGTTTTTTTGTATATGCAGAAATAATTAGTGAAGAACCTATAATAATAGAGGAGGTTGTAACTCCAACAGAAGAGGAGGTTGTAACTCCAACAGAAGAGGAAGTTGTAACTCCAACAGAAGAGGAGGTTGTAACTCCAATTATTGTAGAATCAAACGCAACAGATGCAGAATTAACTACAACCCCGGAAACAACAGAAACAACAACGCTACAAGATGATCCAAGTGCCAATAATTCAGATACAGGGGCTGATTCAAATAATACTAGTGAAACTAACACAAACACAGAAACAGATGTATCAAACGACAACAATAGTACAATAAAAAACTATTCCTTTTTATCAGCTGACACAGGGCATAATAAATCACAATACAATACAGGTTCTGGAATTATAACCACTCAAAAAGCTTCAGGACAAGGAGAATTAATAAATATTATCAATGAAAATTTTATACAAGTACAAGAATCATCAATTCCCTATAGTCAAACTGGAAACGAAAATACTGGATCTGACTCTAATAACGAAGCTATTGTAAATATAAATAATCAACTGACAATTAAAAATGTCAATGATTCTGACACAGTTAATGTTTTAGATGCTCAAGTTTTTACTGGAGAAAATGATGCCAGCTACAACACAGGTCATGGAATAATAACATCAGAAGACGCGGAATTGGGTCTTAATTTTGTTTCATTTGCCAATGCAAATATTTTAGGAGGAGATAATTTTTATGCAGACTGGCAAAATATTTATAATAATTATGCAGGAAACATTGATTTAAGACACATTTACAATACTTCGCAAATTTCAGATGTTTTATTACAAGCTTCAAACAAAAGCACCGGACCAGGATCTGATAATTCGGCAATTGTTGATATAAATAATGAAACCACAGTAACAAGCCAAAATAATGGAAAAATAAAAAATGAAATAAATACAAAAGTGATAAGCGGAAAAAATAAGGCCAATTATAATATTGGCGTAGGTTCAATTGACACAGGAGATGTAAAATCCGCCTTAAATGTTTTAAATTTTCTTAACGCTAATATTACAGCTTCAAATTTTGTCTTAAAAAATCTTAATGTTTTTGGAAACTGGGATGGTAGTATTTTAATGCCACAAATGTCAAATTCAAATTTGAATATAAGTCCTTATTCTATTCAGACCGAAAACACAGATACAGGATCTGGTTCTGACAATCAAACTAATTCAAATACCAATACAACAGTAGATGTAGACAATCAAAATGATGCTGTTATCACAAACAATATATCGCTAAAAACTAACACGGGAAGCAACATTGCATCAAATAACACGGGCTTTGGCACTGCAAACTTGGGTCAAGCAAAAGCCGAAACTAACACAATAAATGTAGCCAATTTAAATATTACAGGAGATTCGTGGTGGGTTGTTGTTGTAAATAAATTCGGAAATTGGAATGGAAAAGTTTTAGGATTGCCAAATGGTGCAGAAGTCCAAAACAATTCAAATACGTCCATTTTTGTCCCGCAAAATAGTGGCATAAAAATAAATAATAAATCAACCGGAGCTGATTCAAACAATTCTGCGGGAGTAAACGTAAATAATACCACAGATATTTTAAACGAAAATAATGCTAATATTTTAAACAATATAAATGTTGAAGCTATAAGCGGAGAAAACGAAGCAAATTACAATACAGGAAATGGAACAATAAATACAGGCGATATTAAAAGTGCTGTAAACTTAGTTAATTTTGCTGATGTAAATATAACTGCAGGAAACTGGACAGTTGTTGTTGTAAATGTTTTTGGAGATTGGAACGGAGATTTAGTATTTAGTAACCCTAATGCGTTTGACTTGTCATTGGATAGTATTGATTTGCTTTCAATTACAGCTGATTCGCAATCAAAATTAACAATATCAGCCGAAAATGCAGATCCAGCCTTGGGATTTAACGCAACCCCTTATTGGTTCAAGGAAATTTCTGGAAATGATGGTGCAAATTCGTCTTCAGACTGGCAAACAAGCAATATATTTATTAATGAAAATTTATTGCCAAATACAAAGTATGAATATGCTGTAAAAGTAAGAGATTCTTTTGGAGGCGAATCGGAATTTTCAGATAATCTGTCAAAATTTACATTAGCTCCACCTCCAAGTAATTTAAGCGCAATATTTGCATCAGGCAAAGCTTTGCTAACAATAGATAAATTAAACAATGATAATCAAAGCCAATCAGGATATTATTTTTACAGAACAAATGAAATAGCTGATCATAATTCAGGATGGATTAATTCTAATGTATGGGAAGACACAGGACTTGATTGTGGAAAAATCTATTCATATTCGGTAAAATATAGAAATGGAGACGGAGTTGAAACAAATTCTATTGCAACTACTTTAACTACAAATACCTGCAATTCAAATAATTCTGGCGGAAGTAGTGGAGGAAGTAGTGGAGGAAGTAGTGGTGGTGGAGGAGGTTCAATTGTGCCTATTTCCTCTAGTATAAAAAAAACACTTCGAGGTGATATAAATAATGACGGCAAAGTTGACATTAAAGATTTCTCAATATTATTGGCCAACTGGGGAAATAAATTTAAAGATCAAAGAGCAGATACCAATGATGATAAAAAAATAGATTTTAAAGACTTTTCAATTGTAATGTCAGATTGGACAAAAAATTCAATTGCATCAAATATAAAAAATAATATTTAATTTAAATTAAAACATATGAAAAAAATACCACTAAAATTTTTATTCACACTATTGATTATTGCTTTTGCTTCTAGCTTTAGCAATACTCAAGCTGAACAAAAGGCTAATTTTAATATTTTTCCAACACAAGGCGAATATAAAGTCGGAGAAAAAATCAACTTAACTATTTCGGTAAATCCAAACGGAAATAATTATGATACAATTTTTACCAATTTAAAATTTCCTTCAGACTTGCTTGAATTACAAAACTTTAAATTTGGAGAACAATATTCTGTCCAATCTCCAGATAATACATTTGATAACTCAACCGGAATAATGTTGCATTCAGCAGGGATTCCCGGCGGTTCTAATGCAAATTCTATATTTGGAACAGCTTCATTTCTTGTTAAAAAAAATGGAGAAGCCACAATAACATTAAATCCAGAATCTGAAATTTTATCATCTGGTGAAGTTATTTTATCGGGTCAATCCTTAAAAACTAATTTTACTTTAGTGAATCCATCGCCCCCTCCACCACCTCCACAAAAAACTCATATTATAGAAAACAACGAGCCAGTAAAAAATATTACCACACCTCAAAAATTAGAGACCCCAGTTATTCAGCCACAAAACGAAACAGCCAGTATTTTATCTGCAACTATACCAATTATTGAAAATCTTTCATCAAATTCAAAAAAAAGCATGAATTATTTTGATATTTTAAAATGGGCCATACCTTTACTTCTCATAATTTTAGCTGGAATATATGTATTTACTAAAAAAAATAAATCAAAAAAACAAAAAAATATTATAATTTCAGCATTAATTTTTTTAAGTTTAGCATCTTATCAAAATATTCATGCAAATGAAATACCTTTAGTATCAGTAGAGCCATCTAAAATAAATATAAACTTAAATTCCAACGAAAAAATATTAAAATCATTGTTAGTTGTAAATAAAAGTGACAAGTTAGTAACTTTAAAAGTTTCTGTAAAAGATTACAAAGTTATAAACGAAGAAGGCAAGATTGATTTTTATTATGCCGAGTTTAATTCAGCTGTAAAGTGGCTAATTCCTCAATACATATCAATGCAAATAAAACCTTATGATGCTCAAAAAATAGAATTTATAGCTATAGCTGACAAAAATATGCCAGGAGGAGGATATAACGGAGCAATAATTTTTCAATTATATAATAATGATGCACCGATCGGAGAAAGTTTTGGAACGCTTATTGATATGAATACAATAAATCAAGGCATCACAACAGGAGCTACAATTAAAGGATTTTCAATGCCGAAAATTCAATTTACAGAACCTGCAATTTTAAGTTTTAAAATGAACAACTTAAGCAATTCAAATTTTTCTTCAACAGGTAATATAATTTTAACTGATATTTTTAGCAAAAAAACAAGCCAGTTTGATGCAGGTCAGTTAGACTTATACCCAGGATCAACGCGTGACTTTAAGTTTCAATGGAACAATGAAAATCTTTTTGGAATATATAAAGCAGATGTCAATCTAACAAATCAAATAAGAGATGACAACAAGTTACAATATTCTTCATGGCTTGTGTTTCTACCAATACGAAAAATGGTTTTACCAACTTTAATAACTTTACTATTATCTATAATTGCAATTATTATAGCTTATAAATTTATACGCAATCAAAAAAATAAAAAAATTCTCTTTATAAAGAACAATCTTTTAGACAATTAGAATTATTTTTTTTCAAGAACCGCCCCAGAAGAAGTATCTTTAATTATAAAACCTAATTCTGCTATTTTTTGTCTTAATTCATCTGATTTTTGCCAATCCTTATTTTTTCGTGCATCTTCCCTTTCCTCAACAAGTTTTTTTATATCAACTGAAACTGATCGTTTTTTTATTTTAGAAAAATCAATTATTCCAAAAATATTATTTATTTCCACAAAAAATTCATAAATCTCTTTTGCTTGCCGTTCCATCATTACGAGCGAACCTCCTTGCAATGACAAGAGACTATTAATTTCCTTTATAAAATCAAATAAAACAGCAAAGGCTTTGGGTGTATTAAAATTATCATCTAACTGCCTATAAAAATCTATTTTCGCTTTCTCAAGAATTTTTTTAATTCGTTTTGAATTTAAAATTTGTGATTTGTTATTTATTTGTGATTTGTAATTTGTGATTTGTAATTTTCGCAAGAATTCTTCAATTTTTTCTAAAGCTACTTTTACCTCAACCATTACAGATTCAGAATAATCTAAAGGAGAAGACCATAAACTTTTTAATATTAAAAATCTTATTTGTTCTTTTGAATATCTTTTAGAAAAATTAGAAATTGTTGTGAAATTTCCTAATGATTTTGACATTTTTTGACCATTTATAGTCAAAAATCCTACGTGAATCCAATATTTTACCAAGGGACTTTTACCTGAAATTGCTTCCATTTGAGTTACTTCAGCTTCATGATGTGGAAAAATTAAATCAATTGCTCCTCCATGAATATCATATTGCGCTCCAAAAAACTTTTCAGAAATTGCAGTGTCTTCAATGTGCCACCCAGGCCTTCCACTCCCCCATGGACTTTTCCATTTTGGCTCACCCTCTATCTGCGTGAATTTCCATAAACAAAAATCTCCTCTATTTCTTTTCTGTACGCTATAATCAATTCTTGAAGTTGCATCCTGTGCCCCACTCACGGTTCTACCAGAAAGTTTGCCATAACCTTTAAACTTAACAATATCAAAATAAATTCCATCATTATCAATTTTATAAGCAAAACCCCTTTTTTCTAATCTTTGTACCTGAGAAATTATATCTTTTATATAATTTGTAGCTCTTGCATATTTTGTAACTGCATTTACTCCTAAAAACTTCATATCTTTTAAATATTCTTTTTCGTACGCTCGTGCCAAATCCAAAGCAGGTACGCCCTTTTCTCTTGCTCTTTGAATTATTTTGTCATCAATATTGGTAATATTTTGTAAATAGAAAACCTTAAAGTCTGAAAATCTTAAATACTTTACTATTGCATCAAAAGTAATATATGCTCTTGCATGCCCCAAATGAGAAAAGTCATAAACAGTTGGCCCACAAACAAATAAATTAATTTTTTTTGCTTTAATTGGTTTAATTAAATCCTTTTTTTTAGTTAAAGTATTATATATTTTAATTTGATGTTTAATTTTTTTCATAATTTTATTTTTTTAAACTTTTGATCTTTAAGTTATTTAATTTAAAATAATTTTCATTTAAAACTTTTCTTATTTCTAAAACCTTAAAAAATAAAGCTATTACTAAAAGTAAAGCTGAAATCCACAAAAGATTTATTAGAAATATATTTGGTTCTTTTGGCCAAGTTATTAAAATCATTCCGAAAACAACAGATTGCAAAGCCATTTTTATTTTAGCAAAAATATTTGGTGGAATAAAAATATTTTTTGATTGAGGATATGCCGATATTAGCCCTCCAATAACTTCAAGCACAATTAATATCAATAAAAGCCAATGATGGCTTGAAATCAAACTATAAATTGCAATTGGAATAATTAAAAGCCTATCTATAGGAGGGTCAATAAATGCTCCAAATTTACTTTCCATTTTTAAACATCTAGCTACAGATCCATCAAAAAGATCAGTTAAAATCCCAATAATAAATAAAGTAACAATTAAAGTTTTATCTTCAATGCCATAGTAAAATAATAAAACAAAAAGCAAAATCCCAATAATTAGTCTTGCGTAAGTTAAATAATTTGGCACAAGCCATCTTGGCCAAAATTTATTTATAAAATAAAAAAGAATTTGATCTCTTCTATAATCAAGCTTTTCTAGCAAAACCTTTAGTTTATTCAAAACTTTTTTAAGCATAATATATTTTACTATAAATAAATTTATTTGTCTATTGCACTATAATTAAATGTGAATAACTTTTTATTGTGTTGCCTTTTTTAAAATGGTAAAATTACCAAATGCAAATTGAAACAATTAAGAAAATCTTAGATATTAATAAAGAAGTTTTTTTAACACCAAAAGAAATGGCTAGCAATTTAGTTGTGACTTTTTATCCAACTAGAAATAAAAACCAAAATATAAAAGATTTTACAGAAGAACTTAAAAAAAATTTTATTGAACTTGGAGTAAAGGTAATCCCTTTTCAAGATTCTTTAGCTAAGATAACCTTAAAAGAACGATTAAAATTAAAACTTCCTTTCTATACA
>MHPU01000018.1:0-22711 GCA_001820485.1 Candidatus Staskawiczbacteria bacterium RIFOXYD1_FULL_32_13 | reverse complement strand
ATAAAAAAAGGTATAGCAATTATTGTTGAAGGAGAATCTAAGACAAATAAACTTGCAATGGCAAAATTGCTAAGCTTGCGTGAAAATCCAATAATTACTATAATAAATGAACCTAAAGAAATAAATGAAAATTCTACTTACCAAGAACATATGAATGTATCTTTAAATTTATTTGCTTACCATATGACAAATTTAGCTATTATTGTAAACAGTTCAAAATGGGCAATTTATAGCTTAAACGGCTCTCACCCTTATTTCTCTAGAACCGATAATTTCAAAGATAATGTATTAAATGAATTACTTCCCAAAATTTCAGCTCCTGTGATGCCACCATCTTTAAAGGATTTTATAATAAAAATAGGAGCATTTAATGTAAATGATAATTATTATAAGCCTTTTATTGAAGATTTGATTAAAGGTGGTGCTTTATTAGAAAAAACAGGTCTATACCCTAAAAAAAGATTAGTTTCTGAATTAAATTTTAGAAATAATTTTTATAAATTAATTGGCTCAAAATACTTAGATAAAAGAAATGGAATGAGTTATGGATTTATAGCTTGTCAATTACCTACTAATTTAGAAAAAGAAGTACCAGATGTTTGGGTACTTACTTCAAAATCAGGATCAGATAAATCAAAATTAAACAAAAATACAGATATTATAAAAGTAGGACTAGTTGAAGGTAAAATGATTATTGAAACTCCTTTGGGCGTTGATATTCAAGAGGATTATAAACCATCATTTGATACTAGAGTAATTTTAGCTCATGCTATAGGAAATGCTATTTTAGCAAAAGAAATGAAACAAAAAAAATTGAACTGGAATTTTTGGAGAAATTTAGAAAAAAATGGCATAGCTATTGTACATTGGCATGGATATATAAGAAATAAAAATCTACTTGGCAAAACTCTAGAATACGGATTCAATAATCCTTCTGTTTCGTGCTCATCAGCTCAATCTGCAATTTATGCCCTGCGAGATAAACTTAATTGCGCCTTTAAGGCAATAAATGATAATTCTGAATACAATTGTGAAATACATATTGAACCGCATCATGGATCAAATATTATTTATGAATCAGTAGTTTCTTTAGCAAATCTTTTATTAAGGAATAATAATATAAGTAAGCTTGAATAATTATGGATTTTAATTATTTTAATATTTCGCTTTTTGTTGGCGGATTAGTGGCTTTAATAGCTGGAATTTTTCCTTATTATATGCATAAAACCAAAGCTAATATAGTTTGGTTATTTTTGAATATTTCTGTTGCAATTTGGAGTTTTGGATATTTTTCAATGATAAGCACAAATCAAAAAGAAATAGCTTGGATAAGTCAAATTATTATGCATTTTGGAGCCACATTTATTCCGGTTTTTTATCTCAATTTTGTACTTGAAATAACAGAAAAAATAAACAATTACAAATCAAAATTAAGATTAATTTATATTTGGTCATTTTTATTAGCTACTCTTGTGCCTACGAAACTTTATATATCAGATGTAGTGCCAAAATATATTTTTAAATATGTTGTTGATGCAGGCCCATTATATATATATTTTACTTTATATTTCTGGGTAATTGCTATTTATGCAGCATTCATATTGGGTAAAACATGTTTTGAGAAAAAAGGCACAGAAAGATTGCAATTAATTTATTTATTTATATCTCAAATTGGATTTCTAGGAGGAGGAAGCGTATTCTTTTTAACCTTTAATATAAGCGTTCCACCCTACCTTTTAAGTTTGTTTGCTATATATCCATTGCTTATAACTTATGCAATGAGCAGATATAAATTACTTAACATTAAAATAGTTGCTACTGAATTTTTTATATTTGCAATTTGGATATTTTTACTTATTAGATTTTTGTTATCATTAAACAAACAAGATTTTATTGTCAACCTTATAATTTTCGCAAGCGTAATTTTATTTGGGATCTTATTAATGCGAAACGCCACAAAAGAACAAAAGCAACGAGAGAAAATTGAAGATTATGCGAGACAAGTAGAAAAAGCCTATGAACTTGAAAAAAAATCAAAAGAAGAATTAGAAATTTTAGATAAATCAAAAAATCAATTTTTAATAGCAATTCAGCATCATCTACGCACACCATTGACTGCTATGATGGGCTACTCTGACCTTATTCTAAACGGTGCTTATGGCAAACAATCAAAAGACACTAAAGAAGCTGTTGAAAAAATTCTAGTTTCAACTAAAAATTTAATAAAAATGGCCAATGAATTTTTAGATATCACACAATTTCAAATGGGTAAAAGCGTAGTTAACTTAAAATCAAATGTAGATGTAATACAAATTTTAGAGGAAATTGTAAGTGAATTACAATTTGAAACAAATAAGAAAGGGGTTTATCTAAAATTAAAAAAAATCGATAATTTGCCAAAAATTATGGCTGACAGAGAAAAATTAAAAGCTGCAATTTATAATATTATAGATAATGCCATAAAATACACTACAGAAGGAGAAGTTTCTATAAAAGTAAAAACAGATGAAAATAAAATTACAATAATTATCGAGGATACTGGTATTGGAATTTCAAGAGAAAATTTAATAAATATGTTTGGCAAAACTTTTGAAAGAGGCGAAACAGCTAAAAAAACTTTTATCAATGGCAGAGGTATTGGACTCTTTATAACCAAACAAATAATTTCAGCTCATAACGGTAAAATTTGGGCAGAATCTCCTGGTGAAGATAAGGGATCTACTTTTTATATTGAATTACCAATAACATAATATTTAATAATTTTTATGGAAACAATTAATATATTTTTTGCAATATCAGGATTCTTTAATGCAGCAGTAACATTAGTATTTGGGACTTATATTTTCTTAAAAAATAAAAAGCTTCGAGTTTTTCAGCTCTTTTATTATTCAAACATATCATTTATTTTTTGGTCATTTTTTTATGGTATGTGGCAATTATCAAGCAACCCAGAAGAAGCACTTTTTTGGTGTAGAATGTTTAGCATAGGCTCTACAACCATACCAGTATTGTTTTTACATATAACATCTCTTTTAATAGATAAAGAAAAAGAAGCAAAAAAAATTCTAATATTTGGATATACGGAAACAATATTTTTCCTACTTTTTAATTTTAGTCCACTTTTTGTTAAGGATGTTCAACCAATGTTTGGATTTAAATTCTGGCCAATCCCAGGATTAATGTACACAATTTTTCTTTTTATTGACTTTTTCTTCCTATTTGGTTATGGAGCATATTTACTTTTTAAAAATTATAAAGAATCTACAGGTGTTAGAAAAGAAAAAATTAAATATGCAACTTTAACATATTTAATTCCCGTAATTGGAGGATGCACGAATTTTCCTTATTGGTATAAAATACCAATACCACCTTATGGCACTTTTGTTGCATTTCTATTTCCAATTATAATGGGCTATCTAATTTCTCGATATATATATTTTGATTTAAAATATATGCTTGGAAGATTAGCTGTATATACATTTTCTATTTTAACAATTACGTTTATTGCTACTATATCTTATGTTACAAGTATTTTTTTTAACATCACCGACAATATAATTTTACATTTATTTATACTAATATCTAGTATAATAATATATAATCCAATTCTTAAATTTTTTGATAATTTATGGCCAAGAATTTTTTATAAGCACGTTCTTTCGTATCAAAAAAATATTATTAGTTTAGAAACAAAACTTATCTCTATTCTTGACCTTAAAGAATTAAGTGAAGTAATTTCTGATAAATTACTCAATACAATAGGAATAAATAAAATTGCCTTTATACTTAAAGACGCTCAAACACAAATATATAAAATCACGAAAATCGAAGGATTTTCAGAATTAGATATAAATAATCTTTTAAATCAATCCCTAGAAAAATTCCTTAAAAGTGCTAAAAGATCATTGCTGGGAGATGAAATAATATATATGAAAACCGAAAATAACATTGACGACTATTTAACAGAAAAATTGAAAGAAGAGATCGAAAGAAATAAAATTGGACTTATTCTCCCATTTTTTAAGGAAGAAGAACTAAGTGGATTTATAATATTCGGAGAGAAAATATCAAAAAATTCTTATACGAAACAAGACATTGATTTGTTTGACGTTTTATCAAATCAAATATCAATAGCGATAGAAAATGCGAAATTATATAACCAGGTCCAAGATTTATCTTTAAATTTACAACAAAAAGTAGATGAACAAACAAAAGAATTAAGAGAAGCATATCAAACAGAAAAGAAAGCCAGAGAAGAATTAGAAAAATTAAACCAAACAAAAAACCAATTTTTGCTAGCTATTCAACATCATTTAAGAACTCCGTTGACTTCGATGAGATGGAATTCAGAAATATTACTAAAACAAAAACAAACTAAAAAAGCGAAAGAAATTACCAGTAATTTTAAAAAATCAACGGAAAATCTAATTAAAATGGTAAATGAATTTTTGGATATTACACAATTTCAAATGGGCAAAGAAGTAATAAACCCAAAACCAGGAGTTAATATAGTCCCGATATTTCGCGAAATGCTAATAGATTTAGAGCCTGAAATAAAATCAAAAAAAATCAATGTCCATTTGGACATTGAAAATAATAATAAAAATTATGTAAATTATGAGATTATTGCAGATAGAGAAAAACTTAAACTAGCTTTATTTAATATACTTGACAATGCAATAAAATACACTGTTAAAGGACATATATCAATAAAATTAAAATCGTTTGAGAAATTTATTACAATAGTAATTGAAGATACAGGTATTGGAATGTCAAAAGAGACAATAGACAATCTATTCTTAAAAATATTTGAAAGAAGTCAAGAAGCTCAAAAAACATTTGTAACAGGTAGAGGTATTGGGTTATTTATTTCTGGACAAATAATCAAAGCACATAAAGGTAAAATAATAGCAAAATCACAAGGAGAGGGTAAGGGAGCAACCTTCCATATTGAATTACCAACAAAAAAATAGTACTATTAATGTATATTAAAATTAATAATCAAAATTATGAATATAAAGAAAAAAATACTAATTACTGAAGATGAAAAAGATCTTTTATCTTTACTTTTTGAAAATTTCCAAAATGCCGGATTTTCTGTTTTTAAAACTGAAGATGGAGAACAAGGATTTTTAATAGCTCAAAAAGAAAAACCAGATTTAATCTTAGCTGATATTCTAATGCCTAAATTAAATGGTATAGAAATGGTAAAGAAAATTAGAGAAAATGGAATTCAATGCCCAGTAATTTTTCTCACAAATTTTGGCGATCCAGAGCATATTAGTAAAGCAATTGAAATTGGAAATTCTGACTATATTGTTAAATCTGATATGCAAATAGAAGATATAATTTTAAGAGCAAAAGGTAAATTAGGAATTAAATAATTTAAAATGTCAGAATACTATAATTCTCAAAGAATCAAAGGTTTATATGAAGAAAATTCAAAAAATCCATTTAAACTATCTAGATCAAAAATTGATTTATTTTTAAACTGTAAGCGTTGTTTTTTTTATGATAGAAAGTTAGGAATTGCCCGCCCCCCTGGATTCCCTTTTGCTCTAAATTCCGCAGTTGATCATCTATTAAAACTAGAATTTGATATTCATAGAGCAAATAATACAAAACATCCATTAATAGAAAAATACGGCGTTGATGCTGTCCCAGCAAGCCATAAAGATTTAAACAAGTGGAGACATAATTTTACAGGTATACAATTTTTACATAAAGCAACAAATTTACTAATTTTTGGAGCTATTGATGACTTGTGGCAAAATTCTAAAGGCGAATATATCATAGTAGATTATAAGGCAACTTCCAAAGACCAGCAAATTAATGAACTTAACAAAGACTGGCAAATAGGATATAAAAGGCAAATGGAAATATATCAATGGCTTTTGCGCCAAAATGGTCATGATGTTTCTAGTATTGGATATTTTGTTTATTGTAATGGCAAAACTGATAAAAAAGCATTTGATGCAAAACTAGAATTTGATATTACCTTAATCCCCTACACTGGAAATTCAGATTGGGTAGAAAATACAATAAATGAAATTTACAAATGTTTAAATCAAAATCAAATCCCAGAAGCTAATTTAAACTGCGATTATTGTAATTATATTAAAGCCATTAATAGTAAATTAAATTAATATTTAAAAAAAGAGCGGGTTTCGTCAGTTTGAATACCTGCTTTTTTAGTTTGATTTAAAATTTAAAAAGAGTAAAATAATTTAATATTAACCTAAATAAAATATGGAAAAAAGTTTAAAAGAAAAATTTAATAAACTGTATGAGAAATTAAATCCTGAACAAAAAATGGGTGTTGATGAAATTGAAGGCCCGATTATGGTAATTGCAGGACCTGGCACAGGAAAAACACATCTTTTAACAATGAGAATTGCCAATATTTTAGACAAAACTGACACTGCGCCAGAATCAATTTTAGCTCTAACCTTTACTGAATCAGCAGTAGCTTCAGTGCGCAAAAACTTGTCTGAAATCATTGGAACTTTAGCTTATAGAGTAAATATTACCACTTTTCATGGTTTTGCTAACAATATTATTAAAGAATATCCGGATGATTTTCCAGAAATTATTGGTTCTACCAATATTTCCGATGTAGATCAAATTAAAATTATAAGAGAAATTATTGATAATTCAAATCTTGTAAAACTAAAACCTTTTGGTAGTAGATATTTTTATGTACCCTCTATTATTCATGCTATTTCTGATTTAAAACAACAAGGATTTTTGCCAGAAGATTTTGCAAAAATTATAGAAAAAGAGAACAATGAATTTGAGAATATAAATGATTTATACTATGAAAAAGGCATAAATAAAGGAAAAATGAAAGGTAAGTACATAACTCTATTAAAAAATATTGAACGCAATAAAGAATTGGCCATTGTTTATAAAGAATATAGGCAAGCTTTAAGAAAATCTAATTTCTATGATTATAGTGATATGATTGTTGAAGTTAAAATAGCATTAGAAAAAAATAATGATTTGCTTTTAATAATGCAAGAAAAATATCAATATATTTTAGTAGATGAGCACCAAGACACAAATAGTGCCCAAAATAAAATTTTAGAACTTTTGGCAAGCTATTACAAAAATCCTAATTTATTTATTGTTGGAGATGAAAAACAAGCAATTTTTAGATTTCAAGGAGCATCATTAGAAAATTTTTTATACTTTAAAAATTTGTATAAAAATGTTAAGGAAATTTCCTTAAAACATAATTACCGCTCCACTCAAACCATTTTAAATGCCTCTTTCAACATAAAACCAAATTCAATTAAACTTCTATCTAATACAAATCAACCAGAAAATTTAATTAATATAAGAGAATTTTCAGATCCACAATCAGAATATAATTTTCTAGGCAAAGACATAAAACAGTTACTGGATAATAACCACAAACCAGAACAAATTGCGGTTTTATATAGAGAAAATCGCGATGTTTTTGATATTGCCAGAGTTTTAAGAAAATTTGGCCTTCCATTTACTATTGAATCAGATCAAGACATACTAGACGACCAAGACATAAAAAAACTTTTAATAATTCTAAGAGCTATTTATAATTTTGGTAGCGATCGAGAATTAATAGAACTTTTATATATTGATATTTTTGATATTCCAGCACTGGACATTTATAAACTTTCAAGTTTTAAGCGAGGGAAGGCCTCCCTTTATGATGTAATAAAATCCGACAAATTATTAAAAGAAGCAAATATTGAAAATGTTGAAAAGCTAAAAGAAATTTATAAAAAATTATCTATTTGGAAAAAGCAAAGTTATAATAAAAATGCAGTGGCAATTTTTGAAGATATAATCAGAGATTCTGGACTTTTAGGCAAAATATTATCAGATTCATTGGCAATAGAAAAAATTCAAAAACTAGGAACATTTTTCGATCAAATTAAAAATTTAATTGCAAGTCATAAAGATTATACTTTAGATGATTTTTTCGATTATTTAAATGTAATCAAAGAACATAATATCTCAATTAAAAATAATGGCCTTGGCTATTCTATAGGTAAAGTAAGGCTTATGACTGCTCATAAATCAAAAGGCTTGGAATTTGATAATATTTATATTACAAATGCTCAAGATGGACACTGGGGAGGACGGAGAAATCATGAAAATATCAAATTACCATCACAAATTTTTTCTATGTTAAATAAAATTGACCAAGATTTAGTAGAAGATGACGATGAAGATGAAAGAAATTTATTTTATGTAGCTATCACGCGTGCCAAAAAACAAGTAACAATTACATACTCTGTAAAAAATCAAGAAGAAAGGGAAAAATTACCAAGTATATTTGTGCAAGAAATAAAACCTGAATTCATTAAAATTCTTAAAATAGAAAATGAACAAATTAGCGAGCCTAGAGATAAGATGCAAGATGAGTTTAAGCAAGATGCTAATGGAGTGTCAAATATTAAAGAAAAGGATTTTTTAAATGATTTATTTATTAAAAATGGACTTTCAGTTACTGCTTTGAATAATTATTTAACTTGTCCTTGGAACTATTTTTTTAATAATTTACTTAGACTTCCAGGAAACCAAAATAAATTTATGATTTTTGGAACTGCAATTCACGAAGCTTTAAAAAATTATTTTGATACTTTAAAAGATGGAAAAGACTTAAAAAAAGATTACTTAATTCGGCGCTTTAGAGAATCTTTGAATAAACAGCCGATTGTGCAAAATGAATATACTGAAATGCTAAAAAAGGGCAAAGAAGCTTTAAGCGGTTATTATGATTTTTACCACAAATCTTTTAAAACCAATATTTTAAATGAAATGAATATTACAAGAGTAGAGCTCGCTGAAAATATTTATATAAATGGTAAAATTGATAAAATCGAAATTCTTGATTCTTCAAACAATGTAAATGTAGTAGATTATAAAACAGGCAAAGCAAAAAGCAGAAATGAACTGGGCGGTTTAAATAAAAACAGCACTGGAGACTATTTACGTCAATTAACTTTTTATAATTTACTTTTGAATAATTATCAAAATAATAAATTTAAAATGCAATCAGGTGAAATTGATTTTATTCAACCAGATGAAAAAGGAAATTATAGAAAAGAACTTTTTACAATTACTAAAGAGATGACTGATAATTTAGAAAATCAAATTAAACAAGTTGCAAAAGAAATTTTAGAATTAAGCTTTTGGGATAAAACTTGTAATGATAAAAAATGTGAATTCTGTGCTTTAAGAAAAATGATAAAATAATACTATTTTAGTCGATTGTCATCTCCGCGAAAGCGGAGATTCAGAGTTCGTGCATCTAACCCTAGATTCCCGCCTTCGCGGGAATGACACCAAGTGCGTAATAACTATATTTCTAGAAATAAAATTTCTAGGGCCAACTTGGGACTAGCATTAGTAAAAGTAATCTTATAAATTAAATCATCAATAAGATTGAGTTTTAAAGAAATAGCTTTACTATATTGCAAGGACGGGCCTTGCAACAACTCTTTTCTAAAATATCTCTGCAGAACCTCAAAAATTTCCTTAGTATTTCCGCCATCTTCTTTCAAATTTTTTGTATAGGCAAATTTTTCAGCTAAAGTTCCATCTAATACTTTTAACAGTTCATCTAAAATTTCTTTTTCTTTTTTATTTCTTTGGGGGGTATTTAAAAATTCATTAATTTCTTTATTAGTAAAAAATTTGATTGTCTGACATCTTGAAAAAATTGTTACAAGTAATCTCTCTGGCTGATTTGAAACTAATATTAATATTGTTTTACCTTTAGGTTCTTCTAAAGTTTTAAGTAAACAATTTTGCGCTTCTGTAGTTAAATTTTGTGCATTATCAATTACTACTGCTTTATAACCACCAAAATATGACCTTAGATTTAAAAAATCTTGGGCTTTTCTAGCTTGATCAATTCCAATTTCTTTTTTATCTGTTAACACTTCCCCACTTTTTAAATCTGGCAAAGCAGAATTATATGAAAACATTCCTTCAAAATTGATTGACTCTTCTCCTGTTCTTAAAAATAAAAAATCTAAAAAATTTCCTTTTTCAATATCAATACAATTTTTGCATTTTCCACAAGGCTTATTGTTATCCTGGCAATTTAAAATTTTTATAAATTCAATTGCCAAAGTTTTTTTACCAATTTGATTTTCTCCACAAAACAAATATGCATGAGCCATTTGCTCACTTTCAAAACTAGACTTTAAATAGTCCCATTGCTTTTGATGCCCTACTAATTTAATTTCCAATTTTTAATTTCCAATTTTCAATCGATTTCTAAATTTACCAATTTCTCAATTTTTTTGCCTAAACCTATTGACAATGTATCTTTAATATGCTATAATTAAAATATAGTCAATTACCTGTGTCAATGTGTTGTTCGGTTCTGTAAGGAGTCTGCCATGACGAAGCGTTCTGAAGAAACCCGCCAAATCGTAAAGTCCGCGATTGCCGAACATGGGGTCGATGCTGTAAAACACGACATCTCTCCCCCGTTTATCAAGATGGTCACTGGGACAAGGGCAAGGAAGAAATACGGCTTTGGTCGCATTATCGCCGTAGGCTTCCAAGACATCGACCCTGACTGTCTTGAAGTCGCAATCGAGTGCATTGTCGAAGCGATGCCCGACGGCGACGACAAAACGCAAATCGCGACCGACCTGACTTACTGGCGCGAAAATCGCCAAGAAATCATGGACGATCACCACGTCACGCCGGCCGAGCCCGAGGCGGAATAGTGTGAATAGATACGCACACTGTTTCGCAAGTCCCGTTAGCGTTGCTAGCGGGCTTTTTTTATTTGAGAAATTTTTTGGCTAAATAGCCAATCAATTGAAAATTTAATTTTAATTTACTGGCTTTATTCTATCTTTTTTTGTACCTTTAGTAAAGGTAAGCTATTCCAAGAAAAATTGGAATGGCGTTTATATGCTGTGAACATACAAGCAAAAAGCAATCTCGTCGTCGTTGTCATTCCCAATTTAATTGGGAATCCAGAGTTTAGTACACGCACTCTGGATCCCCACTTTCATGGGGATGACACGGCTGAGATTGCTTCGCTTCGCTCGCAACAACAAGTGAAAATTACTTTTTGGACATTACAACTTTCTTATATTCTTCTAAGTGCTCCAATACTATTCCTGTGCCCTTTACAACGCACAATAATGGCTCTTCTGCAATAAAACAGGGTACGCCAGTACTTTGAGCAATAAGCTCATTAATCTTAGCTAATAAGGCCCCTCCACCAGAAACAATAATACCTTTATTCATAATATCCGCTGACAATTCCGGAGGTGTTTCTGCTAAAACTTGTTTCACTGCTTGTACTATTTCAGCTAAAACATCTGAAATTCCTTCACATATTTCATTACTTGAAATTTTAATATTTCTTGGCAATCCCAAAATTAAATCTCTACCTTGAATTTCTAAATATTTAGGATCTTTTTGAGGCAAAGCTGTGCCTATTTTTATTTTTATTTCTTCTGCTGATTGTGTGCCAATAGCTAAATTATATTTTTTTCTTATATATTCTGTAATTGCTATATCAATTTTATCCCCAGCTACTCTGGCTGAATGACATGCAACAATACCTCCCAAAGAGATTACAGCCACTTCAGAAGTGCCTCCACCAATATTTACTATCATATGACCCGAACATGAATTAATAGGCACTCCGGCCCCAATAGCAGCTAAAATAGGCTCTTTAGCAACATAAGCTTGTTTTGCACCAGCTGCTAAAGCTGCTTCAATTACAGCTCTTCTTTCAGTGCTAGTAATTCCTGCTGGAACTGAAATTACAAGCTCAGGTTTGAAAATTTTAAAATTACTTGTAGTTTTAATTATAAAGTGTCTAATCATCGCCTGAGTAACTCTATAATCTGCAATAACACCATCTTTAAGAGGTCTGTAAACTTTAATGTCCGAAGGAGTTCTACCTATCATTTCTTTAGCTTGCTCGCCTACTGCCAAAATTTTATTCTCACTTAAAGAAACAGCCACCACTGATGGCTCATATAAAACTATTCCTTTACCCTTAACATACACAATAGAATTACAAGTTCCCAAATCTATAGCAATTTTATTATTAAACATATTTTTATGAAGTTATTCTTTTAATATCTGCTCCAAGTTTTTGTAATCTTTCTTCAATTCTTTCATACCCCCTATCAACTTGATATGCATTATTTATTGTTGTGGTTCCTTGTGCCACAAGACCTGCAATAATTAATGAAGCTCCAGATCTTAAATCTAAACTTGGCACTTCAATGCCTCGCAAGGCAACAGGTCCATTTACAATAGCTCTGTGTGGGTCGCAAAAAATTATATCAGCTCCCATTTTATTTAATTCTTCTAAATATTTTAATCTTCCTTCATATAGAGGGTCGTGTATCATAGTAGATCCTTTTGTTTGTGTTGCTAAAACTCCAAAAGGACTTTGTAAATCAGTATGAATCCCAGGATATGGCAAGCTTTGAATTTTAGTTATACAAAGTTTTGGAGATGGCAAAACTTTAACAGAGCCCTTATCAGGAAATTCAAAATTCGCACCAAAATCTTTTAATTTTTTTAAGAAAAGAGTAAGATATTCTGTAGCAACATTTTTTATCAAAACCTCACCTTTAGTAGCCAATGTTGCAATAATAAATGTGCCAGCTTCAATAGGGTCTGCGACAAGTTCATGCGTAAACCCTTTAAGTTTTTTTGAGCCTTCAATTTCAAACTCATGAAAACCCATTTTTATTTTAGCTCCCATTTTTTTTAAAACCTTTGTCAACTCTTGAACCTGATAATCTTGGTCAGCAATTCTTAAAATAACTTTTTGTGGAATTAAACTTGCAAAAAGTAAAACATTTTCTGTTCCTGTCACCGAAAATTCATCTAAAGTTACAAAAATATTTTTATCTATTATATTAAATTTTTTAAAATAATTAAATTTACTTTTTTCTTTTACATCAACCCCCATTTGCCTAAATGCATCAATATGAGTATCTAGGGGTCTAGCCCCAATTACACATCCTCCGGGCGTTGCTGTTTTAAAACTATCTTTTCTGCCAAGTAATGCACCCCAGAGCAAAACTGCTCCTCTAAATTTACTTATGGAATGTTGAGGAATTTTATCTGGGTTTATATCCCTGCAAGTTATTTTTATTTTTCTTTCATTTAACCATTCAATTTCAGCTCCCATTAACTTCAAAACATCAATTAATTTCAAAACATCTTCAATCAATGGCACATTAGAAATTATGCAAGGCTCTTTGGTCAAAATTGTAGCACACAAAATTGGCAAAGCAGCATTTTTTGAACCCCTCACTTCAATTTCTCCTATTAATTTTTTTCCACCATTAATAACAAATTTTTCCATATTTTTATTGTAAATTCAAACTAATATTATCTTATAATACAGTATATGTCAAAACCTTGACAAAGTCAATGCCTTGTGCTAAACTTTACATGTAGTTCCGAATCGTTCGGAATAGTTACTTGACAACTCATTGGAGGATATGAGCGTGCCTAAGGCAAAATTTAACATCGGTGTGTTTGCTGGTATTATCAACAAAACCAGCGGAAAGCTTCTGCTACGGCGAAGAACCGAGGAGGGCTCAATTCTGCCCGACAAATCGTTCACGGGAAATTGGGAGCTCCCCGGCGGTGGCGTGCAGGAAGCTGAAAAGATTTCCTATGCGTACCTCTCACAAGAATTGACGCGCGAAGTGAAGGAAGAACTCGGTATCGACGTCAGGATCGACCCGATGCCCGACTTTTACCCCGCACCGTTCAAAGGCCCGAACGGCTACGACCTTGCGTTGGTCACAGCAATCTTCGTTGACAATGCGATTGTGCCTAACGGCGACTTTATCTGGGTCAATCCGGAAGAGCTCGACCAACAAGCCAAGGATTTCATCGCCCCGAAAAAAGACCAAGGAATCGAAGCTCGAGGGCTTCTCTCCGGATACGGTAAACGAATGCACTGTATGGCACTAGTCATCCTTATGCGTGGCATAAGAGGCGACTACGCAGTGCAAGCCGAGAAAATGCTCACCGAAATCCAGTCAAACTGGTGAGCAAAACCAAGCGTTCACGCACAGGTCCCTCGTTTTTCGAAGCGAGGGGCTTCTTTTTTTGCAACTTAAATTTATTTATTTTAGTCACATCAAAATACGATCGTAATATTATGTACCTATAATTCTTTACTATATTGCTATTATAAATCTAAAAACCTTGTCGGTACGATCGTACTAACAAGGTACTTATAAAGTACTTATGTTTTATTCTAAAATTCTTATAATAGCTATTCCACCATTCGCCCGAATAGTGGAATGGTTTATTTTTTTGTTTTTTTGTGGTAATGTTTAGTAATAACTGGCCTTCCCGCTTTCGCGGGAATGACAAAAAACCAACCACAAATAAATTATGAAAATTGATTTTAATAAAAGAATCTTAGTTTCTATAACTGGCAAAGAGGAAAAAGATTGGCAAAATAAATTAAATGAAATAAACAAACTCAAAATAAAAGAGGTTGCTTTATTTTTAGAGTTATATAATAAAGAAGAAAAACAAAAAATTTATCACGCTCTTTTAAACTCCTGCATAAAAAGTATTCCCCTAGTTCACTTGCGACATGACATGGATAAAGAAGAGCTGATATTTTTAAAGAAAAATTTTAAAACCAAATATTTTACAATCCACGAAATAAATTTTCAGCATAATGATATTTTAAAATGGAAAGGATTTTATAAAAACATTACTTTAGAAATGAATTATGACAATTTTGTATCTGGAAAAGTTAAAGTTAAAAACATTGATGGTTTTTGTATTGATTTAGCTCATTTTAAAGCTGGGATGGAAAGATTAAATAAAGATTTTAATTTTGTTTACAACAGAAAAAAAATAATAAAATATTTTGATTGTAATCACTTAAACGGTTATAACCCAGATACCCAAAAAGACATGCATACAATTTATAGTTTAAAAGATTTTGATTATTTAAAAACTTTGCCAAATTTTGTTTTTGGTAAAATTATTGCTTTAGAAACTTTTAACAGCATTAAAGAACAATTAAAATTTAAAGAATATTTAATTAAATTGTTAAACAATAAATTTAATTATGACAAAAAGAACTAGGCTTATTATTTTATTAATCTGTTTTGTATTATTTTTTACCATAACTCCATGGATAGTTTTATATTCTTTAGGATATAAAATTGATTTTAAAAATGGCTGTATTATTGCTACTGGTGGCATTTATATTAGAACTGAACCATCAGGGACAGAAGTTACGATAGATTCAAAAATTGATAAAAAAACAAGCTTTTTTTCAAACTCAGTTTTTGTGCAAAATTTGACTCCAGAACTACACAATATAATTATAAAAAAACCTGAATATTTTAACTATTACAAAAATATAATAGTAAAAGAAAATGAAGTGACAAAAATAGAAAACATAACATTATTTAAAAATAGTATATCTTTTAATAAAATAATGGGTAATATCGATTATTCCAAAACATCAATAGATGACAAATATATATTTGCAGTAATTACAAATAATAAAATTAGCACACTCTCAATATTAGATTTATCTAACCTACAATTAAAAAATGAAACTATTTGGCCAATTAAAAATGGGGAAATTTTGGAAGCAAAATGGTCAGATGATTCAAGCAAAATTTTATTAATAACAAAAAATAATTATTATATTTTTGAACCATTTTTGGAAAAACAAAAAATAATTTTATTACCATTTTCAAATACATTTAAAGAAGTTATGTTCAACCCTCAAAATTCTAATGAAATATTTGCTATCAGAAATAATAACTTAGAATATTTGAATCTATTAAACCTTATTAAAACACCTACTATTGCTTCAAAAATTATTATTAAAGAAATTTTAACCTACAAAATTGAAAATAATAATATAATTTACTTAGCTTTTGATGGCAACTTAAATAAATCCGATATTTCAGGTAAAAATACAGAAATTATTACTAGTTTTCCAATTTTAACTGACAAAAATAGTTCTCATAAAATTTTTGTAAATAATTTTGGAATATTTATTTTAAAAAATAAAGATTTGCTTTTACTAAACAGCAGAACTAAAGCTTTTGATTTTTTCTTGGCCGACGTAAACGAACTTAAATTATCTCCTGATAATCAAAATATTTTCTTTATTACAAATGATAATGAAGTTTTATTAAATCACTCAAATTACGAATACATACAAGGTCAACCACAAATTACCCAAAAAATTCTGCTAAACAAATTTTATGAAAAAATTTCTGATTGTTTCTGGATAAATAATAATTATTTGATTTTAAAGGCTGATGACAAAATAAAAATATCAGAAATTGACAATAGACAAAATATTAACATAATTGACTTGCCAAATAAATTTATGTTTGAAGGTAAATTATACCCTATAGAAAATTTTCAAATGTATTTTAATTCACAGAATAAACAAATATATATTTTAACAAATAAAAACCTTATATATTCTGACAGATTATTACCATAAATTAAATACAAAAAAACAACCTTTCAAAGAACTTGTTTTTTATTAAAATTATATTGTTTTAATTTTATCTTTTTCTGTAAGCCAGCTTGATTCTTTTCCATTAAGTAGTTTGCAAGTTTGTTTAAATTGACAATATTGGCATTGCCAATTTTTAGGATAATCAGCTAATCTTTCTGGCATTATATCTTTTTCTACTTTATCTTTTAAGCTATGTAAATCAACCAGCAAACTTTCAACCATCTTTTGATCATAATCAAGTGTAAATTCCTTCATTTCTTGTTGATCTTTATCTATATAGAGCAAAATACCCTTTTTTATATTAAAATAATGCATATATAATTGTATTTGAAATACATTATCTTGTTTTGGTTCTAGCAAAGTTCTAAAAACCATACTATTTATGCTTTTAATATCCAAAACATAATTTTCTTTATCAATACACAAAATAGCGTCCGCCCTACCTGAAATAATTTCTTGAGCTGGAATAGGAATCTCTGTAGTAACTCCAACTCTTAAACGATACAATATATTAAAAATATTTCTATGGATATGTTCTCCATGTTCAAAAATTCTTAAAATTCTAGCATTTAGTCCTTCTCTCTGAACATTTTTTAACTTAAAAAAAACAGCACGCGGGCATTTGCCTGCATCTGTTATATAAAACCTAGTCTGCTCTTTATTCTTTTGATTTTCAGTATAAAATTTATCTATCAATTCTTTAAGCATATGTTACATCTTATCATTTACACAAATATAATCAAGCAAAAAAAGAGCCCCCCACAACAAATTGCCGGGAGGGTTTTTGGTTGAAACGAAGCGAACCGTTAAGGCGATTTATGATTCGTCGCCAAATTCCCCGCGAAGTTCTCGCAAAGCTTGAGCAAAGAAATCCCGTTCTTCTGCCGTGGGTGGCAAATGCAACCTGTTGAGTGGATGGATACTCCTCTTTTCCTCGTCGGGCAAATCGGTGACGCCCTCGGGCAATTCAACTTGCGGAATACGCGGTATCTCACGAGTTTCACCCGAAACAACATCGTGCGTTTTTCCACGTCCACCACAGAAACAGATGAATCTCCCGTGATCATCTTCAGGGAACATCTCCTCTCCGCAAGCGGGACATCGAGGCCCCCTCCCCCCACTTCCAGCAAGAAAATTATCTGTTGCATCCCAGTAACCCATGGTAAAATCTCCACAGAAGAGCTCGCGTAAAAATCCGAACTGCGTCGGAAAACATTTTTCGCGCTTAAATTAAGCTATCAAAATAACAGCAAAAAAGCAACTCTTGAGAATTGCTTTTTTGTTTTAAAATTATCTTTTTGTACTTCGGCTCGCCTTGAGCGCAGTCGAAAGGCTCGCTCATGACGAAACTATCGTTTTGCCCATTGTGGACTCTTTCTTGCACGCTTTAAACCAAATTTCTTTCTCTCTCTCATTCTTGGATCTCTAGTTAAATATCCTGCTTTTCTTAATCTTTTTCTAAAGTTTAAATTAAAATCAACAAGTACTCTTGCTGTACCATGTCTTATAGCTTCAGCTTGAGCTGATCTTCCACCACCCTTAAGAATCACAGAAACTTTAAACTTGTCTAAGCATTTCATTTTATTCATTGAAGCAACTGCTGTCTGTTGGTCGCAAAGTAATTTAAAATATTCTGTATAAGGTTTTCCATTTACCAAGAAAACTTTGTCCCCTCTAGTATATAGTCTAATTCTTGCAACTGCTGTTTTTCTACGCCCTATAGCTTCAAAATATCTATCTGGCTTACCTGGGATTTCTTTGTCTAATTTAAAAGCATCAGCAAAAATTTCATCTGTATCATCTAAAATTTCACTTGAAACTGAAAGAACAATCTTTGGTTCTTCTTTAATTACTTCTACAGCTTCTTTTTTTGGTTTAATTGTTGTTTTTTTTGTTGCTATCATATTATTTTTCAAATCTTAATCTTTTTATTTGCAAAGCTCTTAATTTATTTTTTGTTAACATTCCCATTACTGCCATTCTTAAAATTTCTGAATTACCTTTTTTAATTGATATTTCTTTCATAGTTGCGCTTTTTAATCCTCCATGAAAACCTGTATAATGATGATAAATTTTATCATTAAATTTATTTCCAGTAAATTTTAACTTATTTACATTTTTTATTGTAACAAAATCTCCATCATCTCTGTGCAAAACAAAGCTTGGTTTATTTTTGCCTCTTAAAAGATTAGCAATTTCTACTGCCAGCTTTCCTAAAACTTTTCCATCTGCATCTATTAAATGATTTTCTCTTTTTATTACTTCTTTCATTTTTTTATTATTTTACTAATTCTATTATAGCCATCAAAGCTCCATCAGATGGTCTTGGCCCTAATTTAATTATTCTTGTATAACCACCTTGTCTTTGCAAATATCTTGGAGCAATTTCTTCTACCAACTTCTTTGTTATTTTAGGAGATAAATCCTTAGCAATAATTCTACGATTAGATATTTTATTATCTTTAGCTCTTGTTATAAATTTTTCAGCAGACATTCTAAGTTCTTTTGCTTTTGCTTCTGTTGTTTTAATTTTTTCATGTAAAAAAAGCGAAGTAGCTAAAGTCCTTAAAAGTGCTTCTCTTTGATCTTTTGTTCTTGATAATATTCTACCTCTATTTCTTTTTCTCATATTATTATTCGGCTTTTAATTCTAATCCTAATTTTTTTAATTTCTTTTTTATTTCTGTTATTGCTTTTTCTCCCATTCCTTCTAATTCAGACAGGCTTTTTTCGGATTTTTTCATAATTCCACCAACAGTTTTAATACTATTTGCTGTTAAAGCATTTATTGTTCTTGTTGAAAACTTCAAATCTTCTACAGCGGTTTTGTTTACATCTGAATCTTCCAAAACTTCTTTTACATCTTCTGAGTTTTGCAAAGAAATTCTTGCATCTTGTGGCTTTTTACTTCCAAGAATAATATTAAAATGTTTTAAAAGAATCTCACATGCATCAAAAAATGCTTCTTCTGGAGTCATTGTTCCATCTGTTTCTATTTCTATACTTAATTTGTCAAAATCTGTTCTGTCTCCAACACGCATATTCTCAACTTGAAAATTTACATTTTTTATTGGAGTATAAATTGCATCTAAAGCAATTGTTCCGATATCCATTTTTTTGCCTTTTCTTTGGTCCTTTGGTTCATATCCTATTCCTTTTTCAATTGTAATTTCTACCTCAAATTCTGTTTTCTTATCTGTAATTGTAGCAATATGCATCTCTGGATTTGCTAATTCAATCAATGGAGATTTTTCAAAATCACTTCCTTTTACTTCCCTTTCCCCTTTTACTTTTAAACTTACTTTTTGAGATTCTCCTTCAAAAATTTTAAATCTTAATTTTTTTAAATTTAAAGTGACCATTATCATATCTTCCAAAATTCCTGGCATAGCTGAAAATTCATGCGAAGATCCTTTAATTCTAGCTTCTGTAACTGCAACTCCTGGAAGTGAAGTTAATAAAACACGTCTTAAACTGTTTCCAACTGTAACACCATATCCTGGGTATAAGGCCTCTACTTCAAAAACTGTTTTATTTTTGCCCCTTTGAATTATCTTGGGAGCTAGCGGAAATGAAATCATAATGCTTTTTTAACACTAAAGTCAGAGATCAAAGCTTTTATCACCATGATTTGACCCTCAAGTTTAGTGTCTATTAAAATTAATTTATCTTGAATAAAACTCGAATATTAACGAAATCTCAGCTGGAGGATTTACTTCCAATAAATCTGGATCCCCAATAGCTTTTACTTCCATTTTTTCTTTGTTTAAAGTTAGCCAAACTGGTGCTTCTTTACTTTTTAACAATTCCGCAACATTTTTAAACAAAGGATTTTTTTTCTTTGATTCTTTAACAGAAATTACATCTCCTTTCTTTACATTATAAGATGGGATATTAACAGGCTTTCCATTTACCACAAATTGACCATGAGATACCATTTGCCTAGCTCCAGGCCTTGATTCTGCAAATCCTGATCTAAAAATAACATTGTCAAATCTTTTTTCTAATTCGCGAATAAGTTCAGCAGAAATATTTTCAACTTTACCCATTTTCTTTAAAGCTCTTTGTACATAAGCTTTAAATTGTTTTTCAGATAACCCATACCATTTTTTCAAAGCCTGTTTCTCTAATAAAGATTTTTTATAATCTGACATTGCTCCACCTTTTCTTTTCTTTACTAATCCAGGAGCATTACTATTTCTTGTAAATGCACATTTTCCAGACAAGCAACGAGCTCCTTTTAAAAAGAGTTTTTGTCCTAATCTTCTACAAGTTTTACATTGATCGTAATTCATTTGCTTTTATTTTAAATTTATTACACTCTTCTAATTTTTCTTGCCCTACAACCATTATGAGGTATAGGAGTTACATCTTTAATTGAAACAACATTTAATCCCTGGTTTGTCAGTGTTCGCACGCTAGATTCTCTGCCAGCACCAATACCTGAAATTAAAACATTTAATTTTTCTACACCAATTTTTTTACAAATGTTAGCAATATTTTCAGCAACTCTAGATGCTGCAAATGATGTTGCTTTTTTTGTTCCTTTAAATCCAACTGATCCAGCTGATTTCCAAGCTAAAACCTGACCTCTCATATTTGTAAGAGTTATAATTGTATTGTTATATGAAGAAGATACATAAACCTTTCCTTCAGATATTCTCTGTGTTGTGGCTTTTACAGTGTCTTTTAAAACTGCTTTCTCCACTGTTTCTGTTTCTTTTATTGCTTCTTCTTGATTTTCTTTTGTTAAATGAATTTTTCCCATGATATTTAGAAAATGGAATCCAGAAAATAGAAAGTAGAAATCAAAAATAAAAAATTCTATTTTCTAATTTCTAGCTTCTAGTTTCTAGTTTCTTGTTATGTTGGCGAAGCAGAAGGTTTTCTTCCAGAACCCATTGTTTTTCTAACATTACCTCTTACCGTTCTTGTATTTGTTTTGGTTCTTTGACCTCTTACTGGCAAACCTTTAATATGACGAAGTCCTCGCCATGCCCCAACATCTTTTAATCTTTTGATATTTATCATAACCTGTCTTCTTAAATCTCCTTCAATCTTATAGTTCTTTTCAATTACCTCTTTTAAATTATTAATTTCCTTCTGGTCAAGTTCTCCAGCTTTTTTATTTTCATCTATTTTAACCTCCTTTAAAATTTTCTTACTCAAAGTATTTCCTATTCCATAAATATAGGTTAAAGCTATTACAATTCTTTTATTTTCTGGGATACTTGCTCCCGCAATTCTTGGCATAATATTTAAAATTGTTAATTATCCTTGTCTTTGTTTGTGTTTTGGATTCTTTTTACAAATAACATAAAGCTTGCCATATCTTTTAACAGATTGGCAACCATTACATATTTTTTTTACTGATGGTTTTACTTTCATTTTTTTATTTTAATCTATAAACTATTCTTCCTTTATCCTTATCATAAGGACTCATTTCAATTGTTACTTTGTCACCTGGTAAAATTGTAATTTTGTTCAATCTCATCTTTCCAGATAAAAAACCCATTATCTCTCGCTTGTCATCTAATAATACCTTAAAAAAGGCATTTGGTAAAGCCTCTAGCACCCTGCCTTCGGTTCTTATAGCTTTTTGAGAACTTTGTTGGTTTGAGCTTTGCGAGTTATTTGTATTGTTTATATTTGTATTTTCTGTTTCCATTTATATAATTTATAATGTTAGCAAATTATTTTCTAATAGTCAATAGTTTTATACTTTATAATTACCAAATGCCAGCTTTGATCAAATCTGGGATCAATTTTTCTTGGTCACTTCCTATCATGAGATATTTTTTGTTCTCAAAATCTTCTTTGCAAAGCCACACAAAATCTCTTATTTCTGAAGCTGGTTTTATCTGTCCCGAAACTTTAGCAATATAAATACGTTCTATTGTAGTTCTTTCAGGATGATAAAAACTTGGGTTTGTGTATTCTTTAAAAAATTTACAACTCAAAAGCTCTACTCCCATCTCTTCTTTAAGCTCTCTTTTTAAACAAGCCTCATCTGTCTCTCCTGGCTCAATTCTTCCGCCAGGAGTCCAAAGCTCCTGATACTTACCTAAAACCATAAGCATTTTTTCATCTTGTATTATAACTCCCGCAATTCTAGTCACTGTTTCCATAATTTTTAAATTGATATTTAAATTATTTCCCTACGCCACTTCGTTGTTATAACAG
>MHPU01000017.1 GCA_001820485.1 Candidatus Staskawiczbacteria bacterium RIFOXYD1_FULL_32_13 | reverse complement strand
ATATTTAAAAAAATAAGGGGCGCAATAAAGGCGCGCCCCGTGCCTCAAACGAACTGCAACGGACCATGAACAGAATTGTCATTGATAATTCTTTCCCGGCTGTATTGCACGTAACCGGTTATTGGCTCTTCGCCAATCGCAAGAATAACTAATTGACAACTGCTCCCGTTCTGTTTGACGGGTTGCACAAAGTTCTGTGCGACAAGCTTCTCTTCTCGATAACACCTCCTAATGAACGGGGCCTTGCCAGACGGCTTGTCAAACAAAACGCTCTGACGAGTTTGTTTACACTCCAAACTGCTCTTGTCGCAGAACTTTAGGACAACGTCCGTAGGAATTTCTTCCCACGAATCAAAGCGGTTAATGTAATGCCGCGGAATCTTTACCGCGACACTATCCCACCCCCGACTCAACAAGCCAAGATTGAGCTTGTTGTCCAACCGAAGTCCATCGTATGGTAATATGTTCGGCTGATCTTTTGAACCGACGCGACCATAAACATAAGTCGAATCTACTCCGTTACCATGCAATTCGTGGATGTGATGGCCCGAGAGCCCAAGTCTTGCAAGTTCATCCACAAACAGTTCCAGCTCAGGCATGTACTCCCAACTCTTGCTGGCGAAAAATGTCGGAAAAGTCAGCAATTCAGAGCTAATCCTAATTCCACCGGCGCGAGCAAGGTTTAACGCGGTGCCCCAACCATCCACGAACGATGCGTTAATCTCCAATATCCACAAAGACTCATCATCAAAAAACGCATCGATTCTGTAGTACGGTGTTTTCTCAATGCCAACCTGATTGTTGAAGCTAGACAAGAGCCTTTTGAGCTCAATTCTAACTTCATGAGAGATTACAACGCCCCGATTTGTCGTGAAATGGTAATCTTCCCGGTAGATTTTCTTAGCAACGACTGAGCTATTCAAAACAAACTCATAAAAATTAATCACTGCGACCCCCTTATCAAAGTACAAATTTGCCATTTTAGGTAGGCAAACAAAACCCCTTCCGATTAGGAAGGGGCTGAGTTTAAACTTTAAAAAATTATTTTAAAAATCTCAACGCAAACCTTTCCCAACCAAAAGTTGAGAATGATGATTTGCTGATCCCTTAATCCTTTTAATAATCAAATTATATCCATTTTTTCCATTATTTAGCCACTTAGAAATTCGAGCAACTGTTGTTGAACTTAGACCTGTTTCTTTTTCTATTCTTGTATATAAAACATTATTTGAAAGCATTCTGGCGGCTTTCCACCTATTGCCAAATTCTTTAAGCTCTTTTTCTGTTAACAAATCACGAAAAAACTTCTTCGCTTCACCAGAATTCTTAAGCAATAAAATTGCATTCATTAATTCGTTTATTTTTTTATCTTCAATTTTAGAAAACATAATAATTAATTTACTTTACTTAACTAAAGTAAGTATATCAAATAAACAAACCTATGTCAAGCTTTAAAACAAAAATAGCTTGGCCTCAAGCTATTTTAAATTATTAAATATATATTTTTCTCAGTATAAATATCCCCAGGTTTGAAGTTTATCAGAATCTTCATTCCAACCTAAACCAATATCTGTTCTATAAAACATATTTTGCAAAAGTATGTTTTCTAATCTTGCGTAAACTTGTTTTCTTGCATCTTCAACTGTAATTCCACTTCCTGTTACAACCAAAGCATAACCTGTGTCCCCTGCTATTTGCCAATGATTATCAACTAATTTTACATCTCCTAAATGAATTCCATCTAAATTTGGCTTTTTAAAAATAATTGATAAATCTTTATAAATACTCATTTCTATTTTGTCGTCATATGGAAATGGAGGCACTGCACAAACGACTCCTATTTGAAAACCTTTTTTGGTTTTTAATTCAAGATTTTCTCCTTTTGCAATTTTATATAAAAAAGTTCCCCACTCAGAAATAACACCTTCCATTGCAATAGAAATATGAGGATAACCAAATCTACAAGTATATTCCAAAGGATAAATACCCCTAGCATTTGCAATACAATTTATATCAATATAACCCACATATCCTGATTTTTTAATATCTTCTCTCATTTTCTCAAGTGTAGTTCTAAATATTGTATTAGGAAGCGACCAATACATCAATGTGCCCATTTCGCCCGTGTAAGGCCCAATATCTCCGGGAAATAACTTTTTATGTTCAAAATTAATATTTACAGGATAAATAAAATCATTACCATTAAAAAACGCCCCAACAGCCACCTCAACTCCTGAAGCAAATTTTTGAAGCTGAAATTGTTTTACCTTTTTTTCTAATACTTTTTTGTTTGATTTAATTATTTCATGAATATCTTTGCCATCTTCATCTTTACCTAAAAATAAAATTCCCTTTGCATCAGATTGAACAAAACCAGACGGCTTAAAAACATATCTACCTGGATTTTCTTCAATAAATTTTAACGCTAAATCATAACTAGAAAAATCCCAATGAGGAAGTGTTAAAAGCCCATTTTTTTTCATTTCAGATTGTCCAAATTCTCTGTTTTCTTCAAGTTTATCTGTGTATTCAGAGCCACCCACAACTAATTTCCCTTGTTTCCTTAAATCATCTGCTTGTTTGCCAAAACCTACATCATCAAAAACAATTACATCTGCCCATTCAATAAATTCCTTATAATCTGCAATTTTTTCTAAAAAACCATCATAAACATCTCTATCCGCACCTTCGCTAGTTCTAAAATATACTTTAACTTCATGTCCCTCTTTTTTAATTTGCAAAGCCAAATCTCCAGACAAACTTTCCCAGCCCACAAACAAAAACTTTTTAGGAGTTTTAATTTGTTCTAAAGGGTTAACCAATAAAATTTCTTTTCCATTGTGAACATTACCTCCATTACCATTATTATGTCCATTATTACTTATTTGATTATTATTTTCCATTTTTACATTAAAATTTTAATATTAATCTAATTTTAAAAAATCTTCTTTATTTTCATCAAATTCATAATCAATTAAAATCTCTTCACCTACTTTTATGTCTTTTATAGCTTCAAAAATTAAATAATTTTTAGGATTTTTAATATTATAATCAACATCTGCATTTGGAGTAAGGCTATGATTATATATTGAACCGTAACCCAACATTAAACAATATTTATTTATAGCATATTGCCATAAATAATAATATTTTAAAATTTCTGAATTATTTTTAATAAAATCTACCTCTTTTTTAGATATAAATAAAATCGGACAAATTTCTATTATCTCATCTTTTTCTATATCTTCCAAAGCAACAACGCCCCTTCCTTTACCTGGCACATCAACAATTTTTATTTTTTTTGGTGGAAATATTTCCATAATATTTTATTATAAACTAAATTTCCAAAAAAAACAAAACCACTTTTTTAATAAAGTGGTTCTATTCTATTTTTATTTTTTGGTTTTCCCAGTTGCTGTATTCATTATTTTTTCAAAATCATCCTTTTCAATTGTTTCTTTTTCTATTAAAGTTTTAGCAATTTTAGAAAGCAAATCTTTTCTTTTAGCTAAAATATCTGTGGCTGTTTTTTCTGCTGTTCTTATAAACTTTTCTACTTCCAAATCAATTTTGTTAGCAACAGTTTCAGAATAATTTCTTTGTTCTGAAATCTCTTTACCTAAAAATACTAACTCCTCCTTTTCACCAAAAACAATTGGTCCCAAAGATGACATTCCATATTCTTTTATTAGACGTCTGGCAATATCTGAAGCACGACTTAAATCATTTGAAGCTCCAGTTGTGATGTCGCCAAATGTAAGTTTCTCAGCTGTATACCCTCCTAATAATGTAGCTAATTCAGCCAAAAATTGTGTTTTAGTTCTCATTCTGTTTTCTTCAGAAGGAACTTGCAGTGTATAACCCGCTGCCATACCACGAGAAATAATTGAAATTTTTCTTATAGGTTCAGTGCCTGCAATAGATGCAGAAACTAATGCGTGTCCTGCTTCGTGATACGCAGCAATTTCTTTTTCTTTTGTGGACAAAACATGAGATTTTCTCTCTGGTCCAAGTAAAACTTTTTCAATTGATTCTAGAAATTCAGATTGATAAATTTGTACTTTATTTCTACGGGCCGCCAATAGCGCAGCTTCATTGGCTAAATTAGCTAAATCAGCTCCAGAAAATCCAGGCGTTCTTTCAGAAACTTCTTTTAAATTTACATTTTCAGCTAATGGTTTTCCTTTAACATGAATTTTTAAAACTTCTTCTCTTCCATGAACATCTGGCGGATCTAAAATAATTTTTCTATCAAATCTCCCAGGTCTTAAAAGTGCTGGATCTAAAATATCTCCTCTATTTGTAGCTGCCATAACAATTACATCTGTTTCTCTATCAAATCCATCCATCTCAACTAAAATTTGGTTTAATGTTTGTTCTCTTTCATCATGTCCACCACCAATACCAGCACCTCTGTGTCTTCCAATAGCATCTAATTCATCTATAAATATTATTGATGGCGAAGCTTTTTTTGCAGTTGCAAATAAATCTCTTACACGAGCAGATCCCACTCCAACAAACATTTCTACAAATTCAGATCCAGAAATTGAAAAAAATGGTACATTTGCCTCACCAGCCGTGGCCCTAGCAAGTAAAGTTTTTCCTACACCAGCTCCACCTAAAAGTAAAACCCCTCTTGGTATTTTAGCTCCCATTGCTAAATATTTTTTTGGAAATTTTAGAAAATCTACAATTTCAACAAGCTCTTCTTTTGCTTCTTTCAATCCAGCTACTTCTTTAAAAGTAATCTTTTCTTTATCATGCCCTTCAGCCCCAAAAATTCTGGCTCTTGCTTTTGTAAAATCAAAAGTTTGCATAGCTCCAGTTTTTGCTTGTTTTATCATTGTCCAAAAGAAAAATCCAATTACAAGCAAAGGCAAAATTCCATAAATTAAAATCGGCAAAAGCCAAGACCAAACACTTTCTTTTTGTGTTATAACACTGATTTCAGTTTTTTGTAATTTTTCTTTATCAGCTCCTAAATTTACTAAAAAATCTGGCAAAACAGCATTTGTTTCTTTTATAGAAACTGCTTTTTTATCATCTGAAAAAGTTATTAATAGCTCATTTACCATAACTTCTATCTTTTTAACTTTTTCAGAATTAATATCTTGCACCAGCTGAGAAACAGAAATAAAATTTTGCTTCTCTTGAGGAGCATAAAGCAAGCTAAAAACTCCGCCCAAAACAAAAAAAACAATAACCGCAATTACAATATTTTTATAAATTGGATTCATATTATTTTTTACTATTTTTTTATCTGCCATATTATATTACATTTTAATTTTATATTTATTTTATAATTAAATTTACCATAATTTTATATACACTTCAAGTTAAATAAAATTCAAAAAAATATTTTGCGGAGAGTGCAGGACTCGAACCTGCAGAGGGATTTCTCCCCATGGTTTTCGAAACCATTGCCTTACCATTAGACTAACTCTCCAACAAATCTATTCTATCATATTTTATACATTTTAAAAGTGCGATTTCTCGCACTCTTAAATTTTATATTTTAAATTTTTACTTCTTCTTTTTTTATTATAACTTCATGCCAATCATTGTAATCATAAATATCTTGAGCCATCATTCCAAATAAAGCTCCCCACAAAAATACAGGAATTTCTTGACTCCAACCAGCTAAAGAAACAAAAGCAATAACAATCACTCCCATTATCCAATGGTGTAAATGAATAGTCCATTTTTTACCAACATCAAAAAATATTTTATCTCCACTTTCTTCATCAATACCCATCTTTTTACAATATAATCTTGTAGCTAAATATCCAAGCATCAAGCCAAGAGTAAATATCGAAGAATAATAAAAAGTTGTTGCTAAAACTACTGCTGGCAACATCTTCTTAACTTTAATTTTTTTAGGTGCTAATTCTAACTCAGTATTTATTTTAGTACTCATAAATTTATATTTTATGTTTGCTAAACTAACAAAAAAATCTTAAATTGACAACTTAAGATATTTACATTATTGTATCATTATAGTCTATTCAATCCTTTAAGTCAAGATATAAACTGTGGAAAAATCAAAGAAAATCTCCCAAAATAGAGCTAAAAATATGCTCAGAGTGTCAAAAATAGTCTTAAATTTCATTAATTTTTTAGTATTTTATACTAATTATTAAAACATCACGGACTAAAAAACTTGTCAATAATAATTTTTTATGATATTATAAGTATAATATGAAAGATCAAATATACTCGGAAAATAAAAAGGCCTATTTTGATTATGAAATTATCGAGAAATTCGAGGCTGGTTTGGTTTTACTTGGTCAAGAAGTAAAATCAATAAGAGGCGGGCATATAACTTTGACGGGCTCTTATGTGGTTTTTAATAGTAAACAAGAACCCGGGTTAATCGGCACTAAAATACCCCCCTACCAGCCCAACAATACCCCCGTAGACTACAATATAGAACGCACAAGAAAAGTGCTTTTAAACAAAAAAGAAATCAATTATTTACAGAGCAGATCAAAAGAGAAAGGTTTTTCTCTTATCCCCTTGAAAGTTTATGATAATAGTGGTAGGATAAAGCTTGAATTCGCCTTAGCTCGTGGAAAGAAAAAATACGACAAGAAAGAAAAGATAAAAAGTAGAGATATAGACAGAGAAGTTAATCGCGAATTATCAAAATAAAGCCCTTCGACTTCGCTCAGGGCGCTTCGCGGGAGTGCAAGCTTTGACAGTTGTTCTTTTAAAAATAATGCAAATCGAGTATTCTAAAACCTCGCAAAACTTTTAGAAAACCAATAGTTGCCAATATTTTCAACAAGCAACCAGCATTAGCATACGCTTAATGCCATCTTTCCCATCAACTCCTGATAGATGGAGTAAAGGTGTTATATTATCAGGATAGACAGCTTCTTGCCTTCGGAAGTTTGTTAAAATTAAACGTTGGCTAAGGTGTTAATAATTTTGTTTATTTCTTAATTAATACTCCAACAACAAAATAAACTAAATTTGTAGATTTATTTTTAAATAACTTCTGGACGCGATTTCAATATCGCCACTTCCACCACTTCGCTCTAACTTCGTTAGAGCTACGCGGTGCAAGCACTATACAATTAATTTTTTTTACAAATTGCAAAATAAAACACCAATAAACAATTTCATAAAAGCAAAGGAAGTAAGAGTAATATCTGAAACCGGAGAACAACTCGGGATAATGGATGTATTCTCTGCAATTGATTTAGCAAAATCAAAAAGTTTAGATTTAATTCAAGTTACAGAAAAAGTTGACCCCCCTGTTTGCAGAATTGGAGATTATGGAAAATATCTATATTCATTACAGAAAAAAGAAAGAAAAGCAAAAATAAAAACTAAAACTGAGCTAAAAGAAGTAAGATTAGGATTTAATATTTCACCGCATGACATTGAAACTAAAGCCAAGCAATCTGAAGACTTTTTAAAAGATGGAGACAAAGTTAAAGTAAGTATGGTACTTAAAGGTAGAGAGAAAGCAATGGGAGAATATGCAAAAAATAAAATTTTACTATTTTTAGAAACAGTAGATAAATTAACACCAATTAAAATTGAAAGAGAATTAAAAAGAGAGCCAAGAGGTTTTACATTAATAATATCAAAGGCATAATATTAAAACTATAAAAATATGAAAGCAAAAAAAGCATTTTTAAAAAGGTTTAAAGTTACCAAAAATGGTAAAATTCTAAGAAGAGTAGCTGGTCAGAACCATTATAGATCAAAAAAGACTGGAGCAGCTAAAAGAAAGGGTCGCAAAATGGTTTTAGTTTCAAAGAGTGAAATTAAAAGATTAAGAAGATATTTACAATTAAAAGTATAATTATATGGTAAGAGTAAAAAAATCAACTGCAGCCAGAAAACATAGAAAACATTTGCTAAAACACGCCAAGAGTTTTCAATGGGGTAGAAAATCAAAATTAAGATTAGCTAAAGATGCATTGCGCCATGCTTGGACTTATGCATTCCGTGATAGAAAGGCTAAAAAAAGAACAAATAGACAACTTTGGAATGCTCATATTAATGGATCTGTAAGACCTTTGGGAATTAATTACAGTAAATTCATTAAAGCATTAAAAGATAATAAAATAGAAATTGATAGAAAAATATTGTCCCAATTAGCAGAAAAACAATCAGAAATTTTCAAAAAAATTGTAGAATCAGTAACCGCAAAATAAATTTTTACAACAAAACAGCCCGCCTCATCGCGGACTGTTTTTATTTATATTATTTTTTCCTTTTTGGCGCCGGAGGCGGTAATGTTTTTTTTACTGACTTTGACGTGATCTTTTTAGTAGCTTCCTTGGCAACAGATTCCTTATTTGCTTCTCGAAAAGCTTCTAAAAATTCTTCTTGCTCTTCTGGAGTTAATGATCTAGATTTTCTTTCATTGGAATAACTTCCTTTTTCTGTGTCTGGGGCTGGATCGAATTTAAAAGTGAAATCAGTTTTTTTTCCAGTTTCTTTTTCTTCATTACCCCTTGACCTTAAGTAATTTTCTGAAAAACTTATGGCCAAAGATTTTAAATTTTCTCTCGCATTCCTCGCACCGCCCGTCCAACCCTGTCTTCTTTGAGCTTCAGGCGTATAAAATTGTCCGCTATAAGCAAAACGTATTTCGGTTTCTGGTTTTTCAAGAGGCGTACTATAACCAAAACCCTGACGGGTAACGTGACTTTCTTCTCTTCTAGTTTCCTCTACTGCATAAACATAAACCTCTCCTAATTTAGGTTCTGTTTCATCGCCTTCTGCCTCCGACACCTCGGCTTCATTATTTAAACTATCTGGATTAAATGACATATTATTATTTTTTTAAATATTTTTATATTTTCAAATCTATTTTCGACCTTTATTTTAAATTAAAAATTTTAAATTTCAAATTTACTTTATAATACCCCCCCCCAGACGCCAAAAGTCAATAGTAATTTTCTATACAAAAAAACATTCTCATTTTCTCAAGAATGTAAAACAATTTATTATTTGGGATATTATTTTAAACTTATCCTACCCACCTGTTCTTCTAAGAATTTCTCAATATCTTTTTGTAAATATTTTTGATCCAAAAACTCAATTGTAAAATTCTCCAAATCTTTAAAGTAAACCAGTTGCGATAAAAATAACTTTTCAGAAAAAGAATCACCAAACTTTTTTACTGACTGTTTAATAATTTCTTGCAAAGAAAAACCTGATTTTAAAATAAAATACATATCCACATAATCACGCCAAACACCTCTTCTACCAATAGTGTGAGCTTTATCTAAAGCAATATCATACCAGTTAAAAACTGAAATATAATCAGAAGGAATTATTTTATGTAAGGATTTATACGGGTAATAAATAAAACTCACTTTTACTTCCTGTGGTAAAGATATAAAACTTAATTCGTCAGAAGTATTAACTGTAATATTTATAGATTTAAAATGCTCTTTTACTTTATAAAGAAATTGTTTAGAAATTGGTTTTGGAGTAAAAATATCAAAGTCAAATGACTTACGGAAAGCCAATTGTAACATCAAAGCAGTGCCACCACCCAAAACACCATATTTAGTAAAATTAGTTAAAATTACAAGGCATTCTTTTTGATTTTTATCTAAAAGCTCAAAATGAAGTTTTGACATATTTATTTGGTAACAAATCTTTTTCTTTTAAATTTAAAATAAAATTCTTTACAAAATTGAAAACTGCTGGCGAGTAAATTCGTTGGGGGTAGTTCACAAATACATCTATAATTTCTTTTGGCATATAAACTTCAAAAAGCTTTCTTATTTGTTTTAAGTTCCCGTAACTTAAAACCTGATGGATAATATAAACTTTATCTTCTTTAACATCCATGTTCCTAATATCTTTTGACCACAAAATACCTTGACCAAAATTGTTCCTTAAAAACTCTTGATTCATACTTTCATTATACCAAATTTTTGTCCAAAAATCAAATTTTATTTTCTAATACAAAATCATTAGCTTTTTTGAGAAGCTCCTTGGCATTTTTGAATGTTACTAGTTTTAGTGCTTCATCGTATTCAAGCCATTTATAATCTTGATGCTCCCATGAAATTGTAACCTCTTTTGTTTTTGTTTCTGCCAAATAAAATGAAACTAATTTAAACACCCATGGAATTTTATCTTTTTTCTTATCAGTTTCTGAAATTTTATCTTTATATTGTTTAAAAAAATACTTATGATATTCTTTAAAATCTTTTATTACCCTTAAATCTTTAATACCTGTTTCTTCTTCTGCTTCTCTTCTTAATGTTTGATCTTCTGTTTCACCTACCTCAATGTGTCCTTTTGTAAAATCCCAATGCTTGGCTGTGTACTTTAAAAGCAAATAATATATTTTATTATCTTGTTTGCGATATATTACAGCTCCCACAGATTTTTCTCTTGGCATTTTATTTTATTATTTATTATATCAATTAAATATAAAAAAACTAGTCCTGTTAAGAACTAGTTTTACCCATTAGAAATAA